>CAZBCQ010000226.1:0-6579 GCA_964490255.1 uncultured Terriglobales bacterium
AGCCAGGTGCCGTTGAGGCTGTTGTTATCTTCGACGACGAAGTGGTCGGTTTCCCAGAGAATGCGCGCGTGGTGTCCGGAGACGGCCAGGTTGTCGATGTGGATCTCGTTGTCGGGCGTGCGCCCGATCTTCAGGCTCGCGCCGTCCGGCAAATCGAAAGTCTTCAGCACCGACTGTCCAAACTTCAAATGTACTTTCGCCATTGTGTGTGTTCCTCTCACCGCGAAGCGGGCCTTCGCCCGCGCAACGCGGGCTTGCCGCGCTATGCTGGCATTCCCGAACCGCTCGGCGCGTCCCCATTGGAACCCGCCGTTGCTTCCAGGAAGCGCACCAGCACGCAGGTGATGTTGTCTTCGCCACCGGCATCCTTTGCGCCGTCTACCAACCGCCCGCACGCACGGTTCAGATCTGAAGCCTTTGTCACGACGTCGCAAATGCTCTCATCGGGAATGTGCCGGGTAAGTCCGTCCGAGCACAGAACGAGCACATCGCCCTTTTCTACTCCAATGTCTTCCAGATCAGGAACCACGGTGGGCTCCGTGCCCAGCGCCCGCATGATGATGTTCTGCATGCTCGAGGTGCGGGCTTCCTGTAAGGTCATCATGCCGCGGCGCACCTGCTCCATAACCAGTGAGTGGTCGGCGGTCAGTTGGCGGATTTCGCCACCGCGAACGAGGTAAATGCGGCTGTCGCCGACGTGACCGAGCGAGACGCCTTCGCGCTCGGCCAGCACGCAGACGATGGTGCTGCCCATCCCGAAGTTCTCCGGGTTGCGTCCGGCTGCGTCGTACACCATGCGATTGGCGCGGAAGATGGCGTTACAGAGGCGATTGGCGCGGTCGGAGAGACCGTCGACGAGATCGAGCGAGGTCGGATACTTGCCGTTACGGCGACCTTCGCGGAAAAAGTCGAGCACGGCCTCGAGGCTCAAATGGCTGGCAACCTCGCCGGCGGCTTGGCCTCCCATGCCGTCGCAAACGGCGTAGATGCCGGATTCGGCGTCGTAGCCCCAAGCGTCTTCATTCTTGGCTCGAACGCAACCAACGTCGGTTCGACCAGCCACCTCAACTCTGAGAGCCATTACCACCTCAATGCAGTATTGGCACAAAAATACCCGCGCTCATGCTAACGCAAATCATGGCTGGAAGTAGTGCTGGCCGTGAGACCTGTGGCCACCGAGGAACATGCCTGAGGGTAATGGAGACAAAAGAAAGCGGAGGATCCCAAGGATGCTGGTTGGATCCTCCGTCATGTGCGGATAGGCCGATGAGGCCGTATGAATGTCGTCAGCCTGCGGATGCCGCTCAAGCCGACCGGTGATTATCTCCCTTTTTTGGCCTTAGTCAATCGTTTTATTGAACGGTCGTTCGAATTCGGAAAACGATTACTCCAGGCCCATGGAAACAGCAACTTACAGCTACCGGGTACAATTTGCCGGTATGGGGTTCCTACGTTTAGTGGGATGGGCGTTATGCGTGGTGTACTCCACGGTTCCCCTGTTCTGGATTGTCATCCACCCGAATATCGATTTCTGGCGCAGACGAAAGCAGCAGGGGCGACCGGCTTATAAGGCTCTAGTGCCGCTGTGGATGGGCATGTGGGTTGCGATGGGGGCGATCACCTGGCGCTCGCGCTCTGTTGTCTTCTATGAAAGCCGGATTGCTTGGATCCCCGGAGCGCTGTTGCTGTGCTCGGGCGTGGTTCTCTATGCCAAAGCGAGGGAGGGATTCTCGCCACTCCAGCTCAGCGGGCATCATGAAATCGAGAGCGGGGAGCACCGGCAGGAGTTGGTGGTCAACGGCATTCGAAGGAGAATAAGGCATCCGATATACCTTGGGCATCTGTGCGAGATGCTCGCATGGAGCGTCGGAACGGGAATGGCCGTTCTGTTTGGGCTGACTGCATTTGCGGTGATCACGGGTGCGATCATGATCCGAATGGAAGACGCGGAACTGGAAGAGCGTTTTGGGGAGAAGTTTGAAGCGTATCGGCGAACTGTACCGGCCATCGTCCCGCGGCTGTGGTAAAACAGCGTCCAATTGACCTAACCCGGAGATTCGCATGAGCAATCCGACAGAATTTCCCTATGTAACTCTGCTCGATGTCCTGCATCGCCCACTGGAAGTGATTGATGAGAAGGCGTTGGCGGACGCCTGTCCTCACAAGTGGTACAACCAAACACTCTGTGAAGTGAACGACTCGGTCGTCCGGCTCGGTGTGGTGGAGGGCGAATATCACTGGCACAAGCACGACAACGATGATGAGTGCTTCTACATCGTGGAAGGAAAGCTCTTCATCGACCTGGAGGACCGCACGATTGAACTCGCGCCACGGCAGGGCGTTGTGATTCCGAAAGGCACGATGCACCGGCCGCGTGCCCCGCAGCGCACCGTTATGCTGATGGTTGAGACCAGGAGTATTGTTCCAACTGGTAGTTGAAGGGCGCCCGGTCGTTAGGCGCAGATTTACCGGAACCGCAAGGATTAAAGATAGATGTCGATTAAGCATCCGCGAGATCTCGAGGGGTTAGCGGCGATTGGGCGTATCGTGGGTCGCGTGCTGGCGCACTTATCGCAACTGGTGCGACCCGGCGTGACGACCGATGAACTCGATCGTGCGTGCGAGCAGATGCTGAAGGCCGAAAACGCGCAGGCCACTCCGCGAAACGTGTACGGATATCCGCGGCATCTGATGGTCAGCGTCAATGACGAAGCGGTACACGGATTGCCCGGAGCGCGAGTGATCAAGCCCGGAGACTTGGTGAGTCTTGATTTGACTGCCGACCGCGGCGGCTACGTGGCTGACGCCGCCGTGACCGTGGTTGTGGAGGGAGCCAACAATACACGGCGGCGGCTGGCGGCTTGTGCGAAAGAGGCGTTCGAGCGCGGGCTGGCTGAGGCGCGACCGGGAGTGAGCGTGCGGAGAATTGGACGCGCGGTGGAGGCGGAGGTCGCGCGTCAGGGCTTCAGCGTGATTCGCGAACTGACGGGGCATGGAGTCGGGCGAACGATTCATGAAGCGCCGACGGTGCCGAACTTCGACGATCCTACTGCCAACACCCTCCTGACCGAGGGCCTGGTGCTGACGATCGAACCGATCATTTGCGCAGGAACGGGGCGGGTCTATACCGCTGCGGATCAGTGGACGCTGAAGACGGAAAACCGATCGCCTGCGGCGCATTTCGAGCACACGATCGTGGTGCGAGAGGCAGGGCCGCTGATTCTGACAGCGTGAACCCAGCTCTGATTTCCAACAACAACACATACATAGATGGATTCGCTCCGCTCACCATGACATCATGGGTTGAGGACGCTTCAATGTAGGCGGCCTCGCGCGAGACGCGCTCGGAACAGCCTGCGAGACGCCGGCGCTACGGAAATGCAGATCCCTCGCTCGCTGCGCTCGCTCGTGATGACAAAATCAGGAACGCGCGCTCGTGATGACAAGCAAATTTGTATACTCGTAGGAGCGGTTTGGCTAAGTGTTAGTGACTAAGTGCTAAGAGCTGCTTTTGCGATTTGAACTGTTCGTAGCCGCGAGATATCTTCGGGCGAAAAGACGACAAGCCGTGATCGGCATCATTACCGGGATCTCCATAGTTGGCGTGGCGGCGGGCGTAGCCTCGTTGATCATCGCGCTGGCGATCAACAATGGATTTCGGCAGGATCTGCAGTCGCGGCTGCTGGGGTCGATGTCGCACGTGAACGTGTTGCGCGTTGAGTCGGACGGGATTGCGAACTGGCGTCCGCTGCTCGAGCGGCTGTCAAAGATGCCGCATGTGGTGGCGGCTTCGCCGACGATTTACGATCCCGTGCTGATCTCGCGGGGAGCGCGCGCCAAGGGAGCGGTGCTCAAGGGCATCATTCCGCATTACGAGAACAAAGTTGGCGATCTGCTGCGCTCGATCAAGAGCGGATCAGATCAAGCACTGGACCCGGACCAGCAACCGGCTGCCCCGGCCACCTTCAGCGACCAGCCTGACTCACTTCAGGGCGTGCAGGCGCGTATCGCGGCGATGCCGCCCATCATCCTGGGGCAGGATCTTGCCGACGGCATTGGCGTAAAAGTCGGAGACCAGGTGCTGGTCACCAGTCCGCAGGGCGAGTTGACGCCGTTCGGCCTGGTTCCGAAATATCAGCGCTTTCGGGTAGTGGCGATCTTCAATTCAGGCTTTTACGACTACGACTCGGGATGGGCCTTCACCAGCCTCAGAGCCAGCCAGCAGTTGTTCGGGTTGGGCGACATCATCTCCGACATACAGTTCAAGATCGACGACATCTATCAGGCCCCCCAGGTCGGAGACGAGTTGGCAAAGGCAGCCGGGCCGGGATTCATGGCGAGCAACTGGATCGAACAGAACAAGACTTTGTTCCACGCACTGAAACTGGAGCGCGTGGTCACGTTCATCACGATCGGGTTGATCGTAATGGTGGCGGCGCTGAACATCCTGATCTCGCTCATTATGATGGTCATGGAAAAGACCAGGGATATTGCCGTGCTGCGATCCATGGGTGCGCGGAAGCAGCAGGTACGGAACGTGTTTATCGCGCAGGGCTTCCTGATCGGCATCATCGGGACACTGCTGGGGCTGATTGTGGGCTATGCGGCCTCGTGGGCGGGCGGACATTATCACTTCATTTCGCTTTCGCCCGAGGTTTACTCGATTGACTATGTTCCGTTCGCGCCGAGGGTGATCGACGGCGTGGTGGTGGCGCTGGTTTCGATCGGGGTCTCGCTGATTGCGACCATCTATCCTTCGATTTCCGCCGCGCGCGTTTATCCGGCAGAGGCGCTGCGTTACGAGTAAGGCTCTTGCCTGACGCGGCCAGAATTCTTCTCCTACATTCCCGAAGTGAAACTTATGCTGGCTCGCAGCTGTGCGTTAAGCGTCCGGGGCGCTGAGGATCACAAATGTGTTCCCTGAATCCATAGGATATTTGCGGGATCAGTGTGGTCTAATCTAGATGGGTGCTTTGGGTAGCAGAATTGCACCCCTGAAGAAGGCCCAGCCGCCCCGGGAAGGGTCGAATCTGCACCTTTGGAGTAGAGCCTGCATCCAATTGAACAGCCCGAGGTTCTGCGTGCCGTAAAGCTGAGAAAAGTTTTCCGTTCAGGCAGCTCCGACCTCGTGATCTTTGACAACTTGTCTTTCCAGATTTACGAGGGCGAGATGGTGGCCATCGTAGGGCAATCTGGCGCTGGGAAAAGTACCTTATTACATATCCTTAGTGCGCTTGATAGCGCTTCTGAAGGTGACGTATACTGCGCCCAACAAAAGCTGAGATCGCTCTCCGATGAAGCCGCGGCCGGCTTCCGGAACCGCGAAATTGGGTTCGTCTGGCAGTTTCATTACCTGCTACCCGAATTCGACGCGGTGGAGAACGTGGCCATGCCTCTCCTGGTGAGAGGAATGAACCGCGGGAAGGCCGAAGAGGAAGCAGGAAAGTGGTTGCGCGAGGTTGGATTAGCCGACCGAGCGCATCATAGGTCAGGGGAACTATCCGGGGGAGAGCAACAGCGCGTGGCAATTGCACGCGCCCTGGTAACCAGGCCGAGACTGCTCCTCGCGGACGAACCTACAGGCGACCTCGACAACCAGACCGCCGAGGCGGTATTTGAATTGATCGCAAGGCTGCATCGCGACTACCGGCTTACCTCCCTCATAGCTACACACAATCTCGCGTTCGCGCGCCGCTGCGACCGGGTTTTCCGGTTGGAGCGGAAACAGCTATTGGAAGTGACGCCGGCTAGTTTGATGTTGGACTAAAGGCGGTTTGCTGGAAGGACGGTTCTCGCTGTGCTCGTTGGCAGCGGGTTAGAAAGAACACAGAGGCTGGCGACGAGAAACAATCGTCCCCTGGGGTCATTAGGAGAGGGAGAATCAATGTTTGAACGGTATACCGAGAAGGCCAGGCGCGTGATCTTCTTTGCACGCTACGAGGCTAGCCAGTTTGGCTCTCCGTACATCGAAACGGAGCACTTGCTGCTAGGCTTGCTGCGCGAAGACAAGGCTCTGACGAATCGGTTCTTACGGTCCCATGCTTCGGTGGAGTCTATCCGCAAGCAGATTGAAGGACATACCACGATCCGGGAGAAAGTTTCGACGTCGGTGGACCTGCCGCTGAGCAATGAATGCAAGCGGGTTCTTGCCTACGCCGCCGAAGAAGCCGAGCGACTCTCACATAAACACATCGGCACGGAACACCTCTTACTAGGCTTGCTGCGCGAAGAGAAATGCTTCGCCGCGGAGATCCTGCACGAGCGTGGTCTGCGGCTGTCGAGCGTCCGCGAGGAACTGGCGCGCACGACGCAGGAAAAGGCGCAACCACAGCGTAACCGCGAGTCGTCGCTGCTGGGCGAGTTCTCGCGCGACCTGACCCAGGCCGCCATGGACACGCAGCTCGATCCGCTGGTCGGACGCGATCAGGAACTGGAGCGCGTGGTGCAGATCCTGTGCCGCCGTACCAAGAACAATCCGGTGCTGATCGGCGAACCGGGCGTGGGTAAGACCGCCATCGTCGAAGGTCTGGCGCAACGTATTGCTGACGGCGACGTACCATCATTCCTCGCCGACAAGCG
>CAZBCQ010000227.1:0-6530 GCA_964490255.1 uncultured Terriglobales bacterium
AGAGGCAGAAAGGACCGCACCGCAAGCAACACGTAAAGCCAGGGCAGCACGAGAAACAGTTCGGCAAAGCGCATCGCTGATTCGTCGATCCACCCGCCGTAGAATCCCGATATGAGTCCGATCAGCAAACCTAATCCGAGAGACACGACCGTGGCCAGCAGTCCGGCAGCAATTGAAAGGCGCCCTCCAGCAACGATGCGGGAGAACTGGTCGCGACCGAAGCCATCCGTCCCAGCCAAAAACATCTGAGCCTCCGACCCAACCCCAAATAAGTGTCGACGAAACGAGACGCCTGCGATTGAGTATTCATCGCCTTCAACGAAGAGATGGATCGGATACGTACGACCGTGCGACTCGATGTATTCATCCAGCGAATCGGGACGGGCAGTCCAGCCGTAAATGAAAGGGCGAAGATGAAACTGTCCGGCAACGTCGAAGAAGTGGATTCGGTTTGGAGGCGCGTATGGCAAGTTGCGATTTTGAGTAGAAGAACTGTATGGCGCAACGAAGGGGCCAACCGCAAACACCAGGTGCAGCAAGATCAAAAACCAGCATGCAGCGGCGAGTTTGCGATCTTTAAACATTCATCACTCAGCACGAACCCGCGGATCCGTCACAAAGAGCAGAACGTCCGCCAACAAACTTCCGGAGATCATGAAGATCGTGGAAACCATCACGGCTCCAATTACGACGTAGAAGTCCCGCGAAATCGCGGCCTCCAGAAGCAGCGGGCCTAGCCCAGGCCATCCCGCCATCACCTCCACCAGCAAAGATCCACTCAGCAGACCAGCCACGGACAATCCGAATAAGGAGATCACTGGATTCGCGGCGGCCGGCAGTGCGTAGTGGAAAAGAAGTCTCGCGTGTCCGATTCCGTGTCCTCGCGCCGCAGTAATAAACGGCGCCTCAAGGGTCTCGATCATGCTGGCGCGCACATGTCGCACAAGTAGCGGCAGGCTTACAAGAACAAGCGTCGCCACCGGAATTGCCAAGTGGGTAAAGATGTCGCGAATCTTCCCTTGCAGGCTCAGATCAACCTCGGTCGAAGTCATGCCGCCCACCGGTAGCGCATACGTGCGTACCGCGAAGTACAAGAATCCGAGCAGAATTGCAATTTCGGGGACGCACATAAAGAACGACGTGAAGCCCGCAACCGCGCGGTCGGGCCATCTGCCGTGCTGATCTGCCGCCCACACTCCAAGTGGGACCGCAACGAGCCACGCCAGAAGGGTCGATAGTCCGGTTAGTAGCAAGGTGCTCTGAGCGCGCGCAACGAGTAGCGTTCGGACCGGAGTGTTATAGGAGAACGAATACCCCCAATCGCCTTTGAAAACAGACTTCATCCACAACGCATATTTCAGCGGAAGAGGCCGGTCCATGCCATACTGCGCCCGCAATCCAGCGAGGGTGTCTGCTGAAATCTGCGGATTCAGTTTCATCTCGTCAAAGAAGTTTCCGGGCGCCAGATTCGAGAACAGGAAGCACAAGACCGAAGCCCCGATCACGAGCAAGCATGCGTGAATCAAACGGTGCTCCACGTACTTCATTGCAGCGCTCCAGCGAGTACTTGCTCAAAACTCGTCTCCAGTTGCCGCACAGAACTCAGTAGCTGAATCGTTGTTTTTTGTGAGGGCGAGCGCAACACTGCGCTGCTTGGACCTTGCTCAACCACCATACCCTTGTGCATGACGGCGATGAAGTCGGCCACTTGTCCGATCAGCCGGAGATCATGCGAAATTAGCAGGTATGTAATGGAACGTCTGGCTCCGATCTTGAGGAGCAGATCCAGGATTTGCGACTGCGTGATGATGTCCAGACTGGAGAGAGATTCATCCAGGATCAGTAGCTTTGGCTCAAGTGCGAGGGCTCGCGCAATCGCAAGGCGTTGCCGTTGTCCGCCGCTGAATTCCATTGAAGAGCGGCTGGCTGAATCAGCCGAGAGTCCTACTTCTTCCATCAACTTGCGCACGCAGTCGTACAGCTCGTGTCCTCTTGCGCGCCGTTGTATCTGCAGAGGCTCCGCGATCACCTCTGCGGCGGTAAACCGCGGATTTAACGCCCCGGCGGAATCTTGAACGACCATCTGAATCGAAGGCCGCAACGCGCGCAATTCGCGTCGCGCGCAGCGGGTAATCTCCTGCCCATCGAACCAGATCTCGCCGTTGTCGGGTGTCTCGAACAGTGCCAGGCAGCTCGCAAGCGTTGACTTGCCTGAACCAGACGCACCGATGAGCGCGTTCATCGCGTTCGGGTAAATATCCAGGTGCGCGTCCTTCAGCGCTTCAACAACAAACTTTCTGAGGGAGAATGGCGCTCGCTCGATATACGACTTGCTGACTCCAATGGCGCGCGCCAATGGAACACTGGCGGACCTGAATGAATGTTCGACACTCATATTCAGGCCTCCTGCAATCGGTTGCGTGCTGATATGGATTGCTGCAGCATGCGCGTGTACGGATGCGTCTGGCCGCGCAGAACATCGGCCAGGGTGCCATCTTCAACAATTTCGCCCTTACACATCAAAACGCAACGGTCTGCGAAGCCCGCAAGCAGCATGGGATCGTGAGTAATAAAAACCAGCGCCGATCCACGCTTCTGCTTGATTTCTCGAAGCAGATGCAGAATCTCTAATTGAAGAGTCACATCCAGCGAGCGTGTCGCTTCGTCGGCGATCACCAACTCCGGCCTGCATATCAATGCTTGCGCGATAGCAATTCGATGAAGCTCGCCGCTACTCAACTGGTGCGGATAGCTGTTGTAAATTCGATCGACATCGCGAAGCCCGACCTCACTCAGTACGCTGCGGGTCCGTTCCTTTCGATCACCGTCGCTGAACTCTGTGTGTGCGCCTAATACCTCGGATATCTGTTTGCCAACCCTCATGACCGGACTGAATGAGATCCCGGCTTCCTGATGGATGAGAGATATCTTTGCCCCTCGTATCGCGCGTAACTTGGCCTCGCTGAGTTGAGTCATCTCTTCACCGTAATAGCAAATTGAACCCTCTACGCGCGTCCGCTTCGGAAGCAACCCGAGGATCGCCAGCGCCAGCGTGCTCTTGCCGCAACCCGATTCGCCCAGCACGCCAACGATCTCCCCGTTGCCGATCTCGAGATTGATTCCAGACAAAGCGGGATCAGGCGAGCCATCACAGCTCGCGTATCGAACCGTAAGGCTCGAAACGCGCAACAACGGGATTTCGCACACCGGCGGTGTGCGCAATTGAAACGAATCCAACGAAGTCCCCCACTTGCCTTTAGAGGAATTGTGAGGGCAAGTGGCTCGATTCGTAAGTTACTGAAGTAATGGAGAGCCCTCGACGCATACGCCAGCAGCACCCGACGCGGATCAGCATGATGGCTTTCTTACCGACGGCCTGAGACCGCCCCTACGACGGCGATGAAGTCTCTTCTGTGTTTCCCAGGTAGGGTTCAATCGCCCTCTCCAGCGTGTTCCATACCGCCGACTCCGGCACAAGCCACGGCTTATGCTGCAGAGTAACAGTCAGACGCCTACCTTCCTCGCTGAACGCGTATAGCATCTCGACACCGCGCATTCGAAGGACACCGGCATCGCCGGCTTCTGCGTTTGCAGCGCTACTTTAATTTGCTCAAAAGATTCTCTGGAATTGGAGTATATGTTCTGGAGTTCATCAGTTCCTGTGCCCAATGATCTGGCAAATGGCAGCGATTTGACCTTCTCGCCAAGTTTTGGCCATTCTGGCGCTTCACCTGCCTCGAACCACCCACAGTCTAGACATTCTCGTCGAGAGAGGCTCATATTTATCACGCGCGAAAGGAGCGCACCCAATGATCCTCACCATCGACCACGGCCCGATCCGCGAACTTCGGTTGGACCGTCCTCCTGTGAATGCGCTCTCCGCTGAGTTGATCCGTGGCTTACGAGAAGTGATAACGGCCGCACGAGCCGAGGGCTTTCGCGCCCTGATTCTCTCGGGCTCACCGGGCCGTTTTTCCGGCGGACTCGATATCCCGTCTCTGCTCGCACTCGACCGCCCCACAATGGAAGTCGTCTGGCACGATTTCTATGGCCTGCTCAAAACGATCGCACAATCTCCGATCCCAATCGCGACGGCCATCACCGGCCATGCTCCTGCTGGTGGAACCGTACTCTCCATATTCTGCGACTGGCGCGTGATGGCCTACGGCGACTACAAGATCGGATTGAACGAAGTGCAAGTGGGGATTCAAATGCCTCCCCTGATCGTGAAAGCCTTGCGCAGACTGATTGGCCCGCGCGAAGCCGAGCATATGGCGGTCGGGGGCGAATTGATCCCAGTGCAGGAAGCCAAGCGCATCGGTCTGGTCGACGAGGTAGCCGCGCCCGAGCAGGTCGTGAATCGTACCCTCGACTGGTGCCAGCGTCTCCTGGCTCTGCCTTCGGAAGCGATGCTCGGCACGCGCCGAGACGCACGCGCCGATCTGTACGCGCTTTTCGATCAGAGTCTTGACACCGAGCTAAGCGACGTCATCGCCAGCTGGTGGAGGCCTGAAACCCAGAATACCCTTAGGGCTCTCGCAAGCCGGTTGGGGAAGGGCTCCAAGAGCTAACCCTCCCGACCTTGGGTCACCGCGGCAGCGTCATAAAGTCGCCACATCTTCTGTTTTTCTATACACTGCCGCAAATACCATTAAGCTTTACTGGATGAAACGAGTGAAGCGCAAAACCGAAGTTGCGCCAACCGATGTACCACGTCGGCCTACCCTCAAAATGCTGGCGGAGTATTTGGGGCTATCGACCACAACTGTTTCGGTGGTCATTAGCGATTCCCCGATGGCCTCCACAATTACGCCAGCTACCAAGAAGCGGATCTGGGACGCGGTGGAGAAATTCGGCTACCGTCCCAACGTGTTCGCACGTTATCTCCACACCAAGCGCACCTACAGTGTCGCCGTGCTGGTTCCCGACATCGGTGACGAGTATTCCGCGTCCCTGGTCAGTGGTATCGAAGCGAGACTCGCAAAGGACGGCTACTTCTTTTTCGTCGTGAGCCATCGTGGGGCTCCTGACCTGATTGAAAGCTCCCCGAACACCCTCCTTGACCGCGCCGTCGAAGGCTTGATCTTCATCAACACGCCTTTGAAGCGTTCTTTACCCGTCCCTGTTGTCGCTATTTCGGACATCACCGAGGCTCCTGGCGTCACGCGCATCGTCATCGACAATGGCCGTGCTGCTTCCATGATTCTCGAGCACCTGACCAAGCTTGGCCACAAACGGATCGCATTCTTCAAAGGTCCGCCTGGCAATGGCGACACACAGGATCGCTGGGAGAACATCTGCCGGGTCGCGTCCGAAATCGGAGTAAAGATTCATCCTGAACTGACCGCGCAGCTGGGATCCACTCAGAACAGCACTGCCTCGATGTCCGATGGTGGTTATGAATGCGCCAAGAAGCTCCTCCAGAATCGACGTGAATTTACCGCGCTGGTGGCGTTCAATGACGTATCTGCCATTGGCGCCATGCGGGCTTTTCACGACGCTGGCCTGCGCGTGCCTCGCGACATTTCAGTGACTGGCTTCGACGACGTGTTACCCGCAACCTTTAGCGTTCCCCGGTTGACGACTATCCGCCAACCGCTGCCTTACATGGGAGAGCTCGCCGCTTCAACGCTGCTGGAAAGCATCACTTCAGGGAAAAAGTATCCCGAGGAGATTCTGATTTATCCGGAACTCATTGTTAGAGAATCGACCGCGGCCGCAAAGAAATCGAAGTAGACCGATCGATTCTCCAGTGCACTCGTCCCTGTGCGCAGCAGCGATCCGTCGACACCGAACAAGACGAGTTCACGATTTCTCCGGCGTCTCTCGCAAACTTCAAAGAGGTCTGGTGTCTACAGCTAGCACCCGACCATAATGCACTGCCTGTACGAAGACAATGAGATGGCGAGTGTGGGCCGATGAAGGGAGAACCGTCGCCGGCAACGCAAAGTGTACGGTCCGCTGCATGGGAGCTTGCACGGTAGCGACACGAGTGATCATCCGCGCAACGGAAGAGTGCATGAGCGTACGCCCGGCATTTTCACCATGAAGCACGGGCGAGGTCACAGTGTCGTCTGCCAGAATGGCGTACACTTCCAGCCCGTTTGACGGCACCTGGCCGGCAACGGAAAAGTCTACGTCGATTGCGTTGTTGGTAATACTCGCGGAGCCGATTTGAACGGAGACTTCTGCTTGCTGTCTCGCTGTGCGCAGTGCATTCAGTAAACTTGCACTGTCGCTTCCAACTAGCTGTTGCTCTCCATTGATCACCATTTGAGGCGTGTAAACGCTATCCAGCTGGAATCTTTTCGCGTACGCATCTTGACGCTCCGTATACGCCGCGGCCGAATATGGATCGGACCAACCGAGGTGATTCCAATATGTAACGTGCTCGCTCACCCCTACGATCAGTTGTCCGGAGTCCGTATGTTTGCCATCGATCTCTCGAAGTAGAGCATCCGCCGGAGGACAACTCGAGCACCCTTCCGAAGTAAACAGCTCGACCAGAATCGCACCGGACGGATGATTCG
>CAZBCQ010000228.1:0-6523 GCA_964490255.1 uncultured Terriglobales bacterium
CCAGCGGGCAGGCAGTTCTCGAAAATTCGCGGTTCAGTTCCGATGAGACGTAGGTCATTTCGCGGGTTGGTCGAAGGTTACCGAAATGGAAAAGAGCATGCAAAAGGAATGTGCTGTCGCGAATCCTCCGGGTACCCCCTCCCCCTACGAACTCGTAAGTTGGGTTGATTCAGCAACTTGGCGCGCAGGTTCTGCCAGCTCCGGCATAACGAAGGACTTAGCGGTCAAAATGTTGAAAGCAAAGAAGTTGCCGGGCAAGTTGTCAGTTGTTGGTTGTCAGAATGCTATTTCTATTGTGGCAAAACCAGGGGGACCTACCGGACACTTTCGCGAAGTTTATTTGTGGAGTGAATAGAGGAACTTACAGGCAATTTGCGGGGCGGAGGGGGTTGACAAGATGGCGGACCAAAGACGCCCGTGCTGGAAACGCAGGGGTACTTCGCTCAGCCCGGCCGCGCCGTGCGGGGCGCGCCCCCTTCCAAGCACGTAAGGATCAGGTGGCGGGATGTCGTTTCCAAAGGCTTGCGGAACTCTGCTTTTTTGTGTTCAATATTGCACATCGTATGAGCCCGACCCAGACAGAAACGCTGGAAAAAGTCATCGCCACTCTTGATCGAATTGCTAAGTCTTCCGAGCTTTCGCCGGAAACGAAGCAGCAGATTCAGGAGCTTGTAGCTCTGGTCAAGAGAGACCTGAAAAGGAAGGCTTAAAAAACCCTAGTCTGCTACGGCATTCTGGTCTTCTTGCGCCCTGATGGTGGCTATATCCTGCTCAATTTTGTCCTGAAGTGCCTCTAGCTGCATCCGCGTAGAACGAGAGAGGAAGGAGCCTTCCAGGAGGGCAATGATGGCCATGTGGGCCTGTAGTAGGTCTTTTAGCTTTGGACTCATCCCATGCCCACCAGAAGGGAGTTGGATGCACTCCGACGAGCTCCAGGTTGTGTCTGTTTTGTGACAACTGCTAACAAGGGAGCAACGCCCTGCGGGGCGCGAAGAGAAACCGCCGGGCTTCCTCAGAATGACTTCGCGGTTTCGCTGTTAAGTTCTTGGTCTGGCGTCGCGTTAGAATCTACGGCTATGAACATTTACTTCTTGCGACATGCGAGCGCGGGGTCGCACAAGGCGAATCCGGCGGCTGATGAGCTGCGCCCTTTGGATCCAGATGGTATTCAACAATGCGGAGTCATTGGACGTGCACTGGCGGCGCTTGACGTGGAACTGGACATTGTCATCTCGAGTCCACTAAAGCGCGCGAGCCAGACGGCGGAGTTGGTGGCGCGCGAGATTGGATACGAAGACAGGATCGAGGTTTCCGATGCGTTACGTCCGGATGCGGATTACCGCGCATTCGAGCAGTTGCTGCGGTCGCAGGCTAAGAAAGACGAGATCATGGTAGTGGGACACAATCCCACGCTGAGCGAGTTTCTGAGCCTGCTGATCAGCGGCGGAGCGAGCCATACCGCGGTCGAGCTGAAAAAGGGTGCGATTGCCAAAGTGCCCATGGATGGGAACTCGTCGCCGTTGCAGTGGTGCTTAACCCCAAAATCTGTAAAGGCGATTCAGGAAGGCGGAAGCACCAAATCGCGACCGAAGACTTCGCGGAAGTAAGCTGCTTCTTTGGAAAGACTCCAAAACTCAAGCTCCGCGCCGCCGCGCTTGGTCTCGAACGTAAACAGCACGCCTCCATCCTTCTGCCTGGCTTTGACTTTCTTCACTGCGCCGCGCCGGCCCTGATCGAGAGCGCGTGCCATGCGCAATATCGCGACAGCCTGCGGAATCAAATTGCGCTGAGAAAGGGGAACTGCTCGTACGGCGCGATCTCCCGGCGTGGGGCGAGTTTTCCCAAGATAACGCGCGATGGCGGCAATCAGGCGGCGCTGTTCCGAGCTGTAGCCGAAGATTTCGGAATTGGCGATCAGGTAGTAGGCATGACGGTGGCGCCCGGTGCGGTTTACAAACGATCCAACATCACTGAGGAGAGCCGCCGCGGAGATCCATTCGCGATAGTCAGGTGGAAGGTGATGGACCCTTCTGAGTTCCTGGAAAAGTTGTACCGCGAGGTCCTGAACGTGTTCGGCGGTGGGAATCTGAACGTCGTAGCGGGCGGCGGTCTCGTGTAAAGCCGTGATTCTTTCTGATTCAATGCGCCGGTGAATCGAGGCGCGACGATCGTACTCGGCTGCCATCTGCGCCAGCAGGCCATCACGCAAGCCGAGTGGCGAATAGCGAAAGCCCGGCAGTCCGAGTCGCTCGATCAATTCACGATAAACGAATGCTCCGGCGATGATGATCTCAGCCCGTCGCGGACCGAGTCCGGGCAGCCGCTTGCGCTGCTCGAGCGTGAGTTTTGCCAGCCGCTCCGTGATCCTGGCCAGGGCCGCACGAGAAACGGTAACGGCTTGACCGTGCTCCACGTCCTCGCGGCCAGCAGCGATTCCGGCTAGTGCGGCGGCGGTGCCGGACGTGGCAATGGTCATCTGTACGTCCTGCTTGCGCATGCGTCCGTGCAGCCGATTCACTTCCTCGGCGATGAATTCTTCCAATCGCTCCAGTTGTTTCTTCTTCGGAGGATCGTCGGGGAGGAACTCCTGCGTAAGACGCACCGCACCCAGCGGGAGGCTGATCATGGAGCGAATCTGACCATCGACGGAAACCGTTACTTCGCAACTACCGCCGCCCAGATCAAAGAGCATCAGGCGAGAAGCCGAAAAATGCGAGCGCGAGAGGACGCCGAGATGGATAAGCCGGCCTTCTTCCAGTCCGGAGATGATCTCGACGCGCCATCCGGTGGCCGAGCGCACCCACTCGATAAAACTCGCGCCATTTTGCGCGTCACGAAGAGCACTGGTGGCGACAACCTTTACTTGATCAGTGTGGTGCGTTTGCGTGGCGCGATGAAACCGGCGTAGGACTTTCACCGTGGAGGCAATGGCTTCGGGATCGAGAATGCCAGTGGAGAAGACGGTGCGGCCCAAGCGCGTAACTTCGCGATCTTCATGAACGACGTGAAGGCGATGCGCCTCCAAGGTTGCAATCTTGAGACGAACTGAGTTGGCGCCGATATCAACTGCCGCAAAAGTTGGCATCGTTAGCTCGCGAAGCGAAGTCGACAGAAGATGTTGCCGGATGTTGATGACGTACGACTTTCAATGTTTCATGTCGAGGGCTGAGGTCGCAAGTGGTGAGCTCAGTGTTGCGCCCTATCTCCCATTTGCGGAAAAACGTTGACAAAGCATTCACGATTCGTACCTGGTTGGGAATTTCCGCGGCGCGAATCGGACCGCAACTAATTGAGTCAGCGTGGGTTTGAGACAATTGTTAACAGAATGTTAAAAATCACAATAGGGCCGAGCTTTGAGGCCAGTTAGCTTTACTTGGCTCGGTCCGCAGTTTAACCTTTAAGGTTAAGAACTCATGAGGAGTAAATTCTGTGACTGACCAGCAACAGCGCGAACGCATTTGGATTTCTCCGCAGAAGTTTTGGGCTGTAACAAAAAACATGTCGTCCGAAGAAACTGAGAAGTTGATGGATACGGTCGTCCGGCTGGCGCAGGAAGAGCGGATCGATCTGTTGAAGAAATTCGAATTTATTTCTGTTGGCGATCCCTACCACCGTCAAGCCTGCTAACTAAGGCGGACGCCCCCCGGCCGGCGATCCGGTTCATTTCTGTTTTATTCACTTGGGGAAAACAAAACGATAGCCCGCACCCCTGACGGTGCGCAGATATTTGGGCCGATTTGGGTCCTGCTCGATCTTGTCGCGCAGCTTGCTGACGTAGACATCCACTGAGCGAGGGCTGACGAAACGACTATTTCCCCAGATCGCCTGCAGCAGACGGTCTCGACTGAACACAAGTCCTGGTGATCGAGCAAGGAATTCAAGGAGGCGGAATTCCAGGGTAGTTGTTTTAACTTCTCTATCTCCGACACGAAGGACCATCGCGGAGAGATCCAGTTCAACATCGCCAAAACGAATGACGGATCCAGGCACTCTGCCTGTGGTGCGGCGCAGAACGGCTTCCACGCGCGCGAGAACTTCGCGGGGGCTGAACGGCTTGGTGATGTAATCGTCGGCACCGCATTCCAAGCCGACAACGCGGTCGTCTTCACTGATACGCGCGGTGATGAAGATGACAGGAACCGATGCCAATTGCGCCATACTGCGAATACGGCGGCAAGCTTCCAGTCCATTCTCGCCAGGTAACATGATGTCCATCAAAAAGAGCGATGGGGGTTCGGCCTGTGCGCGCGTGAGTGCCGGCTCGACGCGCTCGAAAACAGATGCCTCATAGCCAGAAGTGTCCAAGTGGAACTTCAAAAGCCTTGAGATGTCCGATTCATCTTCCACTATGAAAATGGACTGCTTCATACGGCTTTTCCTGACTGATGGGATCGTGAATGTACATTGAAGCTAGCTGTGGAGTGTGAATTCGAGGTTAAGGCCGTGTGAAAACGCATTTACAAGCGCGGTTTATCAAAGAGGTGCGCTGCACGATTTTGAGGGCAGACTTCATCTTCTTTTAATGGGCGGTATGTATAAACATACGCAATGGAGCCAGTTTTCGACACGCTTATCCTCTCGGATCTGCACTTGGGATCGGAGCTGAGCCGTGCGAGCGATGCTGTACGCATGTTGAAACGCACGCGGTTCAGACGGCTGATCCTGCTGGGCGACATTTTCTCTGACCTGAATTTCCATCGCCTGAAGAAACAGCACTGGCGATTCCTTTCCTACATACGAAAGCTTTCCAATCCGAAACGCGGCGTGGAAGTGGTGTGGGTGGAGGGCAATCACGATCGCGGTCTGGCGACGATGATGGCTCACCTGGTCGGCGTACGCGTGTACCAGGAATACTTCTGGCGATCGCAAGGGCAACTTTGTCTGGCAATCCATGGACACCAGTTCGATCGCTTTGTCAGCCGGAATGCGTTTCTGAGCAAGGCGGCGACGGTATTCCATCTGAATGTGCAGAAGCTCGATCTGAGGAACAAGCTCTTTTCGCGGATGCTGGACGTACTGAGCACGCGCTGGTTGCGACTGACGGAAGCGGTAGCCCAGGGGGCATTACGTCATGCGAAGCTGAAGGGCGCCGAAATGGTGTTCTGCGGACATACACATCACGCACTGGCGCTGCAGGATTCCGATGTACGTTACTTCAATACAGGATGCTGGACGAATGGGCGGCCGACGTACATCACCATCCTTGATGGGGAAGTACAGATTCGAGAATATGAAGAACCGGCCAGTGTTTCGTCCGCTGTTGAAGCAGGGCCCCTCCTTGAAGAAGATGCCTTTCTAAGGGCGTAGCGTTCATTTAATTTCCAACATAGTCCGGAACACGTGTCAGCCTTGGAACTGGCGTACGTGATCGCGCAAGCGGTCAGGTAGAATCGTCGGTTAATCCCATCAAGATTAGGAGAAACGGTGAACGTACTCGTTACCGGGGGAGCCGGTTATATCGGCAGTGTGGTTGCGCATGAACTGGTGAAGTCGGGACACAAGGTGGTGGTGTACGACAACCTGAGCCACGGGTACGGTACGGCGGTTCCGAAGGAATCGGAATTCGTGCAGGGAGAAGTGGGCGACGCGCGGCTAGTAACGGACGTGCTGCGCAAGCACAAGATCGAAGCCGTAATGCACTTCGCCGCACTGATCGAAGTCGGCGAGTCGATGCGAGTGCCGGAGCGCTACTTCCAGAACAACACCGGTGCGACGCTGACCTTGCTCGAGGCCATGATCGCGAATGGAGTGAACCGGTTTGTATTTTCGTCGACGGCGGCGCTCTATGGCGAGCCCGAGCGCACGCCGATTCAGGAGTCGGATCCGCTGAAACCGGCGAATGCGTACGGCGAGTCGAAGCTGCTGGTGGAACGGATGCTCGACTGGCTGAACCGTATTCACGGATTCCGGTACGCGAGCCTGCGCTATTTCAATGCGGCCGGAGCAACCGGAGAGCTAGGTGAAGCGCACGAACCGGAGTCGCACCTCATCCCGCTGGTGCTGCAAGTGCCTCTGGGCAAGAGACAGTCAGTTTCAATTTTTGGGACGGATTATCCGACTCCGGACGGAAGTTGTGTGCGCGACTACATCCACGTGCTGGACCTAGCGCAGGCGCATCTGCTGGCGCTGGATGCGCTCGGGGAAAAGAATAAGCTGATCTATAACCTGGGCAACGGACGCGGCTTCAGCGTGCGCGAGGTGATCGAGACAGCGCGCAAGATTACCGGTCATGCAATTCCGGCGATTGAATCACCAAGGCGGCCGGGCGATCCGGCGGTGCTGGTGGCGAGTTCCGAGAAGATACGTTCGGAGCTGAACTGGAAACCGCAGCATGCGACTCTCGAAGACATTATCGGAAGCGCGTGGGAGTGGCATCGGAAGCATCCGCAGGGCTACAAGAGCTAACTGTACTCTAGCGCTCTGTTTAGAGGCAGCGCCGCGCATTGCCAATTGTCCCTTCACGTAACTTCTGCATCAAAAAACGGCGCAAGATTGCGCTCTGGTGAATCCAACATACCGGAGG
>CAZBCQ010000229.1:0-6437 GCA_964490255.1 uncultured Terriglobales bacterium
CATCCGTTGTCACAACTCAAACGACAATTCTAGGCAGCTGGAAGGAAATTGCTTCGTACCTGTCGCAGAGTGTGCGGACAGTACAACGGTGGGAATGGTATCTAGGACTGCCTGTTCACCGTCCCCATGGTCAAACCAGGAGCAGGGTCGTTGCGTTTGCAAAGGAATTGGACGAGTGGCTCGCCGCGACTCCACGCAGACGGCAAGAGCACGCCGCACTGGCTGTTGAATTAGCCGAACTGAAAACGAAGATGGCCCAGTTGGAAGCAGAGAACACAAAGCTCAAATCTCTGGTAGAGAAAAAGCAAGTTGGCTCAGACGTAGCAGCGTAGCACCTGGCCTTCGATCGCTCGCGGGGAGCCAGTCGATTGCCCGCATTCTGCGGTTCTAGTGCCGTCACAGTTCTGTTGGACTTAAACTCCTCTCAGTCGTCGTGCCGCTCCGACGCGCTCATTGCGCTCCTCAGAAAAGAACCAGAGCAAGACCAGTCTTAATGCGACTTATTCGAACTACTTAGGTTCTTAATGCTGAAGAACTAAGGTTTCCCCCACTGTTCGGGAGTATCGCCCGCCTAGCATAATCGTAAGTTCCTGTTGTCACCACTTCGTCATTTCCAGGGAGCGCCACTTGAAAGTAGTTCTGGCCATAGTAATAGCAGCAGTGTCTTCCATTACACTCTTCGGGCAGTCTTCGACCGGAGGTTCCGCCACAAACAACGGTCCGATGGAGGTATTCTCGCAAATCGAGGCGAGGTATCCTGCGCCGCAAGCTCCAGACATGTACCCGCTCGGGAACGACCTCGTGCTGAGGGCGCGTGGGAGCGCAGACCTTCACATTGCCACCATGCCGGTGGTTATCAGTTCCAGTTCAGCCGCGGGTCCCGGACCCGCAACCATTACGGTTTCATCTACCGCACAACTCTGTCCCGGCACCGCTGGTTGCGCGATTCTGATCGATCCGAACACTCGGCAAGAGGAAGTGATTTCGCCGTCCAACTGGAACGTGGATGGGCCCACGCAGATAAGCGCGACCTTTGCTTTCCCACACACAGCGGGATTTACGATCGAGCAAGTCGGAGCGGTGAGCCTCGACACACAACGCCTTTCTTTGAATGGCGGCGATAGCCCAGATCGCCCGTTAAGCTTTGTCGATCGAAACAATAACCCGGTCATCACCGTGACGAACGACACAGGCGGCACTTGGCCGAACTCGGCGATCCGTTTTCTTGGAATAGTTACGGGGAACAATGGCAACTCGAAGGACCTGGTCATTCGTTACAACACGCCCCAGTCATCTGTCCGTTTCTTGAACAGCCAGAACACGCAGCAACTCATGACCATGGACAATTCGGGTGTGACGAACTTTTATGGGAGTGACGTATACGTACATGGGACGCTGCACGTTTCCTCACTTGCAGTAGACAGCCCCTCCACAAAACCGTCAGTACAGCGACAGGTATTTGTGCAATCGGTAGTTGCGCAGTCGCCAGATGTGATGACGTCACTGAGCGGAGTCGCAACTCTCGACGAGGCTGGAACAGCGACGATCACGTTGCCAGCTTCTTTCGCGGCATCCAGCTACAACTTCAGCTATCAACTGACGCCGATCGGTAAGTTTGCTCCCCTCTACGTTTCGGGAGAGCTTCAGAACAACACGTTCAGCATTGCCGGAGGTGAGCGCAGAATGCGCGTTTCCTGGGCGGTCACCGGAGTTCAGGCAACCAAGGCGCCGTAATCGGAGCCACACACTAACTCGCGCCCGAGTAGCCGATCAGAGCTCCCCGCGAAAGGGCGCACTAATATCTCTCACCCGAACTCGGGACCGCAACGCACAACCTTCGTCGGACCGGAACAATCGAATCCACCGCAGATCCTGTACAAACTCACTGTCGATGCCGTGGCGGAGGATTCATGCGAGCGCCTCGTCTTTTTCTGCTCATCATTTTCTTGACCGCCCTTCTCGCGTCCGCGCCGGTTGTTCTGGGCCAAACGTTTATGGTCAAGAACTACCAGTTGCTCGGAGGGAACTTCCTCAACCGAGGCGATTTCAACAACGACGGCATTCTCGATCTTGTCTCAGAAGGTTTTGCGAACGCGGTGACGGACAGTCGTGGAGATACCACAGCGGTTTCTTCCGTCGCAGTGTTTCTTGGAAACGGTGACGGCACGTTTCAGACGCCCATTAATAGTCCGCTACCTGATGGAGCTTCAGACATCAGTGTTGGCGATTTCAATCGCGACGGCAATCTGGATGCAGCCACGATCGCCCTTGCTTCACAAAGAGTCACAGTGCTGCTGGGTAATGGGGACGGCACTTTCGCGCCTGCCAAGTTTTTGCAAGTACCAACCGCGCTTACGCCAGTATCAATTACGGTTGGCGACTTCAATGGTGACGGCAATCCGGACATCGCCGTGGGATCCGGAAATCCAGCACAGCCGGGGCAGAACCCGTTGGCTGGAATCGTGAACGAGCCAAATACGATTACGATTTTCCCGGGAGACGGCCACGGAAATTTCGGTGCTCCCGTCAACTTCTCTGGATTTGGCACGACTGCATTGGCGAAGATCAGGGTCGCCGACTTCAATGCAGACGGCAAACTCGACATCGGCGTCGCCACGCAGACCGAAGCCATCGCGCTACTCGGAGACGGCCAATTCGGATTTACTCCTAACCAAGTTGGCACATATTTCAGCATCAGCGACATCACTCCAACCGATGTGAACCAGGATGGCGCGACCGACCTGCTCGTCTCCTACGTTGGCTGCAGCGGCAGTTGTGCCGCACTCGATGTTTTCTTGAGCACCGGGGTGCACCATGCGCTGGTGCGATCGACCACAATTCCCGTTACGTCTTCCTCCAGCTCGAATGCGTCGAGGGCTGCGGTGTCATCAGTGGTACGGGATTCTGAAACGCAACGGCCCAAGCGGACTCTGGTCGCATCGGGTTTCGAGGCCAGTTCACTGGGCCGCCCCGTTGCCGTGGACATAAACGGAGATGGAATTAATGACATCGTCGGGAATTATTTCGATACTGGTCGGACGCTCGATGAAGTCGTTACCTGGCTTGGTAAGCCCGACGGCACGTATCAAGATCAACCGCAACGATGGGTTCTCGAATCAGAAGGGCTGTTTGAGCTTGTGCCGGGTGACTTCAATCGCGATGGCAAGGTTGATATTGCCACCACGAATGTCAGCCGTTCCAACCTCACCGTGCTGCTGAATTCCACACCAAAAGCCGCGTGCAACGTGAGCACGCAATTCGGATCGGTGACCGTGTGCACTCCTCAGGATCTTGCGTTTGCGAATTCACCAATGCCGATCGTAGCTGTCAGCACTCCAGAAGAACCGATCGGCGGAAGTCCAATCATCGGCGGACAGATCTATGTCGACAATGTGCTGGCCTATGAAACGGCGAGCACGCAGATGGCTACGTCCCTGAACATGCCCGCGGGAAACCACTTCCTCGTTGCAAAGTTCCTGGACAGCGCCGGCAATTCGAGCCAGAGCGTACGCCACGTTTCTGTGTTCAATGGTGCGCCCGGAGAGACCTGCCCAGCGACGCCACAATCTATGACGATTTGTGCGCCGGCTGCTGACGGTACCGTTAGCGGCCCCCTGCACGTCTTTGCGGCTGTTATCGCCAATGCTCCCGTGACGGCCTTTCAGGTTTATATCGACGATAACCTGGTGCACAACGACATCTTGCACGACACATATGTCGATACTTCATTCCCGCTCGCGGCAGGTTCACACAACGTAGTCGTGCAGGCATTCGATGCGACGGGAGCGGTTTACAAAGCGGAGCGCAATGTCACTGTCCAACTCGCGCCGTGATTGAAGTAAGCGGAGATTTGCTGAAACGCTGCGGGACGCCTGCCGGTGGTTGCGAAGCGAGCGATTGTGCCAGGAATCGCTGCTATATAGCAACGGAAGTAAGGGCGAACAAGTTGCTCAAAGATGTATATCGCGAGCGCCGGCCACGCCGCTCTTGACCGCACTTACACGTCGTCCGCAACCGCGCCGATTGATTCTGGCGAAGAGTAACAACGGCGTCGGATAATAACCAATTAAATCGTTCTATCACCATCATCGAAACTATCTATCCTCGGCTTCGCCCTTCGATATCGTCAATGACTGTCAATGGGATCAATTGTTTTCACTGGCTGTCCCCCTGTGGAAAACTGAACCGCCGCCACTTTTCTCCTTGACCTGCGCACGGAAACTGCTATATAGCATTGCACTACTCTGGTTACTGGTCACACAGGCGTGTGACGTGAAAGTGGATGTACTAGGAGGTGCTGTGGTTCGTAAAGTGCGTTTCCGACTTGGACTCTCGCTGCTTTGTGGGATAGCGCTTTTTCTCACCGTGTTACCGGCGCCCGCGCAAGAGGTTACGGCGACTATTACCGGTAGCGTCACAGATCAAAGTGGAGCACCCATCGAAGGTGCTGCCGTTACAGCTGTAGATGTGAATCGCGGTACCTCGCTGACCACGCAGACGAACGGAACTGGTTCCTTCAACATTCCGCACGTGCCGGTTGGTACGTACGAGGTCAAGGTCGAATCCAAAGGCTTCCAGACTGCAGTGCAAAAAGGCATCACACTGGACCTCAATCAGACCGCGCGCCTGAACTTTCCCATGAAAGTAGGTAACGTCAGCGAGACGATTGAAGTCTCTAGCGAAGCGCCGATACTCCAGACTGACAACACGGCCGTCAACACCATTATCGACTCGAACACGAACGACAATCTTCCTCTCGCCACCCGCAACTACGTGCAGTTAACGTTGCTGGCTCCTGGCAGCGTTACGCCGAATCCTGGAAGCTTCAATTCGGGCGATAACACGCAGAGCGGCGGGCGTCCGTACATCAACGGAAATCGCGAACAGGCAAACAACTTCCTGCTTGATGGCATGGACAACAATCAAGTTTCCGACAATCTGCTGGGATACACACCCGTTCCAGACGCGATTCAGGAATTCAATCTCATCACCAACAACGCATCGGCCGAGTTCGGTAATTTCGAGGGCGGAATCGTCAGCACCTCGATCAAGTCGGGGACCAATGCGTTTCACGGCGATGTCTGGGAGTACTTCCGGAACGATGTGCTGAACGCAAACAGCTGGGAGAACAAGCTTGATCCGGCCAACATCATTAAGAAGCCAGCGCTTCGCTGGAATATGTTCGGCGGCACGATCGGCGGACCGATCATCAAGAATAAGCTGTTCTTCTTCGCCGACTATCAAGGTCAGCGCTTCGATCACCCATCTACCGTCGGCTATGTGAGTGGGGGCTCCATTAGTCCGGGGCCGATCACGGTTTTCACTGCGGCTGAGCGGACCGGCGACTTCGGAGCGATTTGCGCAAACGGCTTCACGGCGGGCATTTGCAACGATCGAGATTCGAAAGGCAACATCATCAACCAGCTGAAGAACCCATACACCGGGGCGCCATTTGCAAATAATGTTGTCACCCTGCCGATCAACTCGGTGGCCGCTGCATTGTTCGCATCCTCGTTGTACCCTACTCCGATAAACGGGGCCACGACCCGCAACGCGATCAATACAGCTTCGCAGCGGTATAACACCGATCAGGGCGACATCAAGATCGACGCCAATCTGACGAACAAGGATCATCTTTTCGGCAGATTCTCTCGTGCCTTCCAGAATGATCCTGGAACGAACTCGCTGGCGATTCTAGGCAACAGCTTTGCGGAAGCGCCGATTTGGAGCGATGTCGTCGATTGGAACCACGTCTTCTCGAACAACATCATCAACGACTTCCGCTTCGGCACGAACTACGTGAAGCTCCACAACGGAACTTCATTTGGATCGACAGCCGCAACGCTTGGGCAGAGCTTGGGAATCGCGAACGCTCAGGCAGGCGGGCCGGGACTGCTCCTCTTAGGATTCGGCGGCGGCAGCGCGGACGCTCCTAACAATGGTTCAGTAACGAGCATCGGCAGCAACGGCGTAGAACAGCTGTTTGCCGACACAGTGATCCAGTTGGACGATGGAGTTTCGATCAACCATGGACGCCATGTGTTCCATACGGGATTCCAACTCTGGCGGCAGCGTGTAAACACGTACTACAGCGGCAATGCCGGAAGACTCGGCTCTCTCCTGTTTGGCGGAAACCAGTTCTCCGGAAACGGTCTGTCCGACTTCTATCTCGGTTTGCCAGAAGCCGAAGGCCGTGGTGCGGCAGGCGGAACCTGGGGACAGCGGGCATGGACAATCGCCGGTTACTTCCAGGATAACTGGCGCTTTACTGACACACTCACTTTGAACCTGGGTCTTCGCTATGAAGCGCATACTCCCTGGGTTGAAGTGCAGGACCGCCAAGCCAACTTCAATCTTTCCAGTGGAGCTGAAATGCTCGCCGGACAGAATGGCAACAGCCGGGCGCTCTACAACGGGCAATACGGCCGGCCGGACTT
>CAZBCQ010000230.1:0-6404 GCA_964490255.1 uncultured Terriglobales bacterium
GTAGCTTTTCACCGCGCGCTCCTGGATGAAGCGCTCCACCCCCTGGCTCAGGTGCCAAACGATGTTGCCGACCAGATGGTCTCGATCGGTGGGCGACATCACCTGGCGGTAGAGCATGCCGGGTTGGATGAAGTCGTTGTCGTCCTTGTGCGCCAGGTACGCCGTGCGCATGATCTCGCCGGCCTCCACAAACCAGCCCGGATCGCGGTATCGCTGTGGGTCGGCCCGCGGGCCGCCGTAGCTGTTCGGTGTGTAGACCGGCTGGTTCCCACTGTGTTGGAAGCGCATCGGGCCGTCCTTGTTGTAGTTGTGCACCTCGTTGAGTGGCTTGTTGATCGGCAGCTCAGCATAGTTCGGGCCATTGCGATAGCGGGCCGAATCGCCGTAGGCAAACAATCGCCCCAACACCATCCGGTCCGGGCTGGGCCCGATCCCCGGGACGAAGTTCGCCACCTCGAACGCGACCTGCGTGACCTGGGCGAAGAAGTTATCGGGATTGCGGTCGAGCACCATCCGACCGATCGGGATCAACGGGTAGTCCTTGTGCGGCCAGACCTTGGTCAAGTCGAAAGGGTTGAATCGATAGTTGGCTGCATCCTCGAACCGCATGATCTGCATCTCCAGGCGCCAGGCCGGGTAGTCCTTGCGGGCGATCGCATCCCACAGATCGCGCCGGTGATAGTCAAGGTCCTTTACGAACATGGCCTTAGCCTCGGCGTCGGTGAAGTTCTGGACGCCGAGCTCGGACTTGAAGTGATACTTGACCCAGAACTTCTTGCCCGCAGCGTTCTCCCACAGGTACGTGCTGCTGGCGTAGCCGTTCATGTGACGCCAGGTGCGCGGTGTGCCACGGTCGCCCATCAGGTAGGTGACCTGGTGGGCCGACTCGGGTGAGAGCGTCCAGAAGTCCCACTGCATATTGTTGCTGCGTATGCCGGTGTCGGGCAGACGCAACTGCGAGTGAATGAAGTCGGGGAATTTCATCGGGTCACGCACAAAGAAGACCGGCGTGTTGTTGCCGACGATGTCGTAGTTCCCCTCCTCGGTGTAGAACTTGATGGCGACGCCGCGCACGTCGCGGTCCGTGTCGGGGGCGCCTTCGTCGGCGGCCACGATCGAGAAGCGCAGGAACAACGGCGTGCGCTTGCCGACTTTGTTGAGGAAGGCGGCCTTGGTCCATTGGTTGACGTCGGCGGTCACCTCGAAGTAGCCGAAGGCGCCGCCGCCCTTGACGTGGTACACGCGATCGGGAATGCGCTCGCGGACGAAGTGGGCCAGCTTCTCGTTCAGGTACCTGTCTTGCAGCAGATTTGGGCCACCGGCCCCAACTGTGAGCGAGTATTCGTCGCTCGGCGCTGGGCTTCCGGCATCGGATGTTGTGAGAGGTCGCTTTTGTTCGCGTTGGTCGCTCATAATTCCTCCAATCTTGAAATGATTTTTCTCAGCTACGAATTCTGAAATGGTGAATCTTGGATCTGTTCGTAAAAATTGCTACGCTTGTAATTGCGGATGAAGTGCGAGCAAATATCTTCATTGCACGTGCCTTCGGTAGTCTGTGTCTTGCTCTCAAAACCGCCAAGAAATGCGTTGGCGATCTCTTTCTTGAAGTTGACGCGCGGGAAACGCGCGACCACCTTTTTGCGCAGGCCTTCGGGAAATGTCTCGTATCCGATTCCGAGTACATCCAGGCCGACACCTTTGAACAAGAGCTCGACCTCCAACTGCTTGTACTGGGCGATTCCTGGGGTGGTATGTAAAGAGATAGCATCCCAGGCAGTCTGGATTCTCGTCTCGGGTATGCCATGATGCTCCAGGAACTGGCGGGCGGCATTCGCGCTGTCAACCTCAAAGCGGTCAGCGGTGCTGCTGAATTTCTTCAACAACCCAAGATCATGGAATGCGGCGCAGACGAACAGAAGCTCCACATCGAATTTTTCCCCTGTCTGCCTACCAAGCTCATTTGCCCAGAAGAAGACGCGGTGGGAGTGGTTGAAGAGCAGAGGTGTACTGAACTCCCGGAGAAGTCCGGTCGCCTCGCGAGTCAGTTGCGTGTCCGGTACTTCGTCCTCTACATGCTGAAACTTTGGCTGCGGGGTTGGAACAGGAAGAATTATCTTGGGCCGCCGAAAGGCCGGCCCTGCCTGCACAGGCTGAGCAGTCGAAGTAACTTTCAAAGAAGACCGTCTATTCATTTGTTATCTCCAAGAGGACTAAGGGGATCGGATCAGAAAATGGGAAACTCGGCTATGCTCTTTCCAAGGCTCGTCTGATTAGGCGAGGCAACTTTCAAGTTAGGGATGCCTGACCAGACTGTCAGTTGACGTGCCACAGCACAATGCACGTCCCGCAATGCCATATCGAGCGAGAAATTACGAGGCGAAAAGCCGGCGTCCCCTGTCAGTTCGACTGTTTGATTTTGCGATGTTGATTGATCGTTAGCGAGATGCAACGCAACCTAAGCTAGTTGCATACGATTCGGGCCCGCCACCTCGGGATCTGCAGCACGGAACAAGCCCGCGACAGGGTGGAGCAAGCCCGTGGGCCTGCGTTAAAGCCGATTTTCCGACCTTCGCCAAACAATGGCATTCATAAGGAATACTCCGAGGGCGTTACTGTATCTAATCAGCGTAATCGAGCCGAACGCACCGACGCTGCTGTGAGTCAAGCTAAGCAGGCCCTAGTACCAGCAGAAGGGGATCGCGTCATGCAAAAGAAGTTTAGCCTTACGTTAGTCATCACCCTCTTGCTTGTTATAGTAGCCGCCGCACAGGATTTCAAGATACTGCAACCGCTCGCTTCGCAGCCCACAAAGATCACCGATCCCGATTTACGTGAGCAAGTCCTGTACATCCCAAATGTTCTCGAGTACGTGCGATGGGGCATACTCCCCAACGCGGAGACCAAGGCGATTGCAACAGTGAAGTCGGGCGATGTTGTAGTTTACGACATCATTTCCCATGAAGGGCTTCTCGAAGATCAGGGGCGCGATCCGGTCAAATTCTTTGCGAGGTATGGTGTGCCGCCCGACCAGGTTTTGGACGATGCGAAGGCAGTCGCTGCGTCGGACATTCCTCACCTATTTTTCTATTACGGTCCACACATCATCTCTCCTCCGTTGGGTATAGAGGGAGCACAGCCCGGAGACGTGCTTAAGATCGACATATTGAAATTACAGCCCCGCGTCCCCTACGGCGTGAACGCAATTCGACATGGCAAAGGAGCGGAGCCAAGCGTGTTTCCGGTGACACCATCGGTAGCTCCGGACGCCAATGCGAAAGACCCGGATTCGTACCACAGCGCGTTTTTCCTTGTCCGAATCAAACGCGTGGGCGACAAGTGGCAAGGCTATATGCATAGCGACCGTGGAGGAGACATACCTCTTCCGATCCAGCCGATGATCGGCACCATCGGCGTCGCGCCAAATACAACTAAACTGCTGAGTTCGGTTCCTCCCGGAGCATATGGAGGCAACATCGATCTGCCTGAGATGGGCGAGGGCACGACTTTGTATTTGCCCGTACAGGTGCCTGGCGCTCAGTTCTACGTAGCCGACTCGCATTTCGGACAGGGAAATGGGGAAGTTTCTCTTACCGCCATTGAGGCCTCACTAAGGGCAACGCTACGTCTTACCTTGCTGAAGAAGGGCGACTCACAAATCCCGATTCCCGGATTGAAGGGTCCGTTTGCAGAGACGAAGGATTACTGGATTCCGCTTGGCTTCTCGGACCGCCTGGACGACGCGATGACCTCAGCTCTACAGCAGTCCTTAGATTTTTTACAGGCTAGATTTCAGATTACTGCGGATGAATCGATGGCGTACTTGAGCATGGGGGCAAACTTCGATGTCGGCGAGGTTGTAGATATTACTAAACAGATCTACTGCCTTATTCCCAAATCCGCATTTGCCAATGTGCCTTCAGCGAATCCGAAGGCTGCAAACCATACCTCGCAGATGCGTTTGCCGCTGAAGTAGGTGGGTTGGAGACAGTTCTCTGGTAGCGGTCCTGGAATTCATGGTTTTCGTTCGAATTCTTAGTGTTGTCTAGAGCCATAACTATCAACATTATTCATGGGGGAGCGTGAAAAATGGGGTCCCCCGAAACGAGGCCATTCAAAGAAGACAAGCACAACGCATTCACGCATTAGCACGTCGTGTCGCGAAACTGGTAAGAGAAGCACGTGAACAAATAGAAGAAAGGAGCTCGATTCGACGCAGAACATCTGAAAGCGCAAGCAGCTTGAGCGTCAACAGCACCCAGCAGGCAATTCCCCCAAGTTTTCCTTGGCCGGTGGTAGCCATTTGGCTCTTGTGACGCTCGGGTTCGAGGGAGAGTATCTAGTAAGTTGTTAGGCTCCGTGTGCTGGAGTTCAGCACCGAGTCTCCGTTTCAATCCTATGCCCCCTTATAGTGACCCAGAACGGCAGATTTTGAAGGAGAGATTTCCACAGCAGTAGCGGCGCGGCGCAGCTGTGAAAATCTCTGTGAATCAACTGCGGATGAAGTTTTCTGCTGGTTCAGTAGAATTCGCGGCCAGCAGCAGGGCGTCCCGCTGCTACGAGTGTATGCCCCGAACACAAGATGTTTTGTGCGAGAGTCTCGAGCAGCGGGATGCGCTTTGTTCCTAAAACGAACACTCAGATGTCGTGACGCAACTACCAACACTCTCCTATAAGGGTTTCGCTGGGAGCAAAGCGGTCTTGGTGCGATTGGAATGCAAAAGGAGGGATAGTAAGTCCACCATGTCAGAAGCCCGATCAATTCACCCAGAACCGGAGTTCGCCGCATTCGTAGGCATCGACTGGGCGGATCAGAAACATATCTGGTGTTTGCAAACGGCAGGCTCGGAGCAGCGCGAGAGCGGAGAGTTGGATCACACCCCGGAAGCAGTAGAGTCCTGGGTTGCCGGCCTGTATCAACGATTTGGTCAGCGTCCGATCGCAGTGGCGCTGGAGCAATCGCGAGGAGCTCTGGTGTTCATGCTCTCTAAGTATGAACCGTTCCATCTGTTCCCCGTGCCTGCGCAGATGGCCTCCAGCATGCGACAGGCTCTGTATCCGTCGGGAGCCAAGAATGATCCTCGAGATGCCGACCTCCTGCTGGATCTGTTGTTGCAGCATCGCAATAAGTTACGCCGTCTGTCGCCGGACAGTGAAGCTACCCGCCGAGTGCAGAATCTGGTGGAGGAACGGCGCAAGCTGGTGGATGGGAAGACAGCACAGATCAATCGTTTGACCGATCACCTGAAGATACTGGACTGGTTTGGACGTCTGGACAGCGAGCAGGTGTGCGCCCTACTAGAACGGTGGCCCACGTTGGAGGAGTCACAAAAAGCTTCGCCGGCGAGCCTACGCGCTTTCTTTCGCAAGCACCGGTGTCGGGATCAAGAACGGATCGAGGGCCGAATGGAAGCGATCCGTCGAGCCATTCCGGCCATTCAGGATCGGGCGGTGATTGAGGCCAAAAGCGCGGTCGTAAGAGTAATCGTTCAACTCATCCGTATCCTCGTCGACGGCATTGAGGATCTGGACGGGCGAATCCAGGAAGCAGCAGCAGCGCATCCAGATTTTTTCATCTTTAATTCGTTGCCCGGAGCCGGTCCGGTGATGGCGCCGCGCTTATTGGCAGCGTTTGGCTCGCAGCGGGATCGTTATCGCAGCGCACGCGAGATCCAGTCTTTCAGCGGGATTGCCCCAGTGACCGAAAGCAGCGGAAAAAAGAAGTGGGTACATTTTCGTTGGGCCTGCCCAAAGTTTCTGCGGCAAAGCTTTCATGAATGGGCGGGTCATTCCATCGTCCAATCGAAATGGGCACGACTTTACTACCAGCAACAACGCAGTAAGGGTAATACCCACCATGCGGCTGTGCGGGCATTGGCGTTCAAATGGATCCGCATTGTGTTTCGTTGCTGGCAAGACGGAGTTGCCTACGATGAGAATCAGTACCTGGCCGCTCTCGTCAAGCGCGGCTCCTCACTGAGTGCCGTCGTAGCAACAGGAAAAACGTTGTGAAATCCTTGTGGATACTCGGTGGATCGCATCGTCCAAGCCCGACAAAGACTCTTGACGAACTTACTCAGATGTCTCGCACGACCCAAAAAAGCGATAGGCCTCGAGTCTCACATAGGATCATGGTGTGTGCTGAGCAGCGCGTTGATCAGGAGGGTTGAAGTCCCTTCGGCGCTCGGATGAGGAGCGCCGTATCCGAAAGCGGGGTTGAGAACCTCGCTGGCCGGAGAAGTGGAAGGTATGGAGACGTCTAAACGGGCACGAAGGCGAAAGCTGGACACAGCCAAGCCGAACCTGAAGCCACCATTTGCAGTCTCTGGAGGGCAGGGTGTCCATCGCGAGGTGGAATCCGAAGGGCATGAGGAGAAGTTTCGGGCCGTAATCAAAGGGTCACCCAG
>CAZBCQ010000231.1:0-6396 GCA_964490255.1 uncultured Terriglobales bacterium
CGGCCCGAACGCGAAGGCCGGAACCACGCCGTACGCGCCCATAGTACGCAGCGCCGCGCGCAACAGCGCTATCTACATTTGCATTCTCAAGTACTGCGGGCCGCCATCCCGTTTGTCCTTCGCTGAACCACGTTGAGATCGCTTCCAGGACTCTCTCGCGAGCAATTGCGGGAGCGAAAAAGCCGCCGTTGAACAATACGGTGTTGGGGCGGACTAATTGCTGGTTTGAGGCGTTCATCGTGACGGCGGCTTGTGCAAGGAATGCAGCGAGATGCCTGGTGATTGCCGGATCGCTGGCGTAGGGTAGTCCAAGTTCGCGCAATCCGGCAGTTCGGCTCCGCGTAGGCATGTCGTGAGGAGAGGTAATCGGCAGAAAGCCGTCGGTAACACTCCGCAGTACTTCCTCGCGCGTCAGATCGATACTGACGGCGTGCCCGACAACTGCGCGCCCGCCGCCCAAGACGGTTACGGGTACGTGTTCCAGCGACGAATCACTCAGCAGCCGCTCTTTGGCCGCACTGCAGGCCCGCCGTAACGCATAACGTTGACGTAACGACAAGTTGTCCTGGAGTTTCTCTTCGACGACGCGCGCCAGTGCCAGATCCAGATTGTCGCCGCCGAGCAGAATATGCTCACCAATCGCGGTGCGTTCGAATTTCCATTCGCCACTGACCTCGTGCGCCTTCACCAGGCTGAAGTCGCTGGTACCACCGCCGACATCGCAGATGAGTATGACGTCACCATCACGAAGCTGTTGATACCTGTGGTTCGAAGCCTGGTTTCCAGAGCTTCCGTCTCCCGTGGTCGCGATCCAGGCATAAAAAGCGGCTAACGGCTCTTCGAGTAGAGTTACATGCTTCAGTCGCGCACGACGCGCGGCTTCCACCGTCAGTTCCCGAACTTCCTCATCGAAAGACGCAGGCACGGTGAGCACAATGTCCTGGTTTTCGAAGCGAGTTTCCGGAGTCGCGCCATGGGCGGCGTTCCAGGCATCGCGCAGATGCATTAAATATCGTGCCGACGCTTCAACCGGGGAAATTTTTGGCTGAGGCGGTTCCGCTTGTGCCGGGAGAATGTTGGCATGGCGATCCACGCCAGCGTACGAGAGCCACGATTTTGCCGAGGATACCTGCCGGCTAGGCACGAGTGCCCCCTGCTCGCGCGCCAACACACCCGTCACCATGGGCGGACGCTCATCCCAAGTGGCGCTTACGCTACCCGAAGACAGTTCGTCTTCATTAGGGAAGTAGATAAATGAGGGAAGACCGGGAAGGGTACGTACCTCGCCATGTTCCACTAACTGCGGAACAGGGAAGACGTGAATGGTGGAGTTCGTCTCCGCGTCGGCCTGCGTGTCGATATACGCGAGCGCCGAGTTGGTTGTTCCAAGGTCGACGCCGAGCAGATAACGCGAAGCCACCGCGAGGTTACCTCTCCGTCTTTTCGCGGATGTTGAGTTCGAGCTTCCAACGATGCTTGGCGTCGCGAGAGACGCACCAGACCTCAAGCGTCCCGAGTTCAGTGACCCGAGTTTCGAGCCGGACCGGTATTACAGCGCCTTGTTGTCCATCGAGGTTGAGCGTGACCTCGAGGGGGCTCAGCTCTTCGATCTCGCCTCCCCAATCTTCTAAGAGACTGCCAACATGGTCCTGTTTGCGAATGCTGGAACTGAGAAAACGAAACTCGGCAGGCTCTCCGACCACAAGGCCAAATTCTCTGTCGGGAATTGCGGCCTCGGTTCCTTCTTCCATGCCGAAGGGAACAACGCAAAGGGCCTTCAGGGGCGCTTCCATGCCTGGTACGGCGGGCATGGCGCTCTCGATTCCGATGTAGTACGTGCGTGATGCGCCGCTGCGGATACGTACGCCACGGCCGTGACGCGCTCTGCCGTAATAAGCCGCTCCGCGTGCCACTGCGAGTTCGAGATCCGCAGCTTCGAGAACCTGCTCCGGCGCGAGAGCGTCAAAGCCTTCCTGCTGCAGCCAACCATTCAGAATTTCAACCACTCGGTCGCGCAGCAGTTCCGCCTTCATCACTCCACCGTTGAACAGGATGTGCGTCGGACAGGCCAGTCCACTGCGGCCGGTTCTGATCGCTGCCGCTTCGGGACTGCTACGGACTTGTTCGGTCAAGAACCGTGCGAGGTGTTTGGTGATGGCCGGATCCGCTGCGTACGGCAAGCCCAATTCCTGGAAGCCGACTCGGCGTTGCCTTGCCGGCATTTGATCGCTCGCCACCTTCGGGAAAAATCCTTCGACGAGAACTTTGTTGAGATCCTCTCGACTTAGTTCCGTCTTTATCGTGCCGCCGATCAGCTTCGTCCCCTTTCCCAGCAGCGTAATGGCTTCACGTTCGGTGCTGGGCGAGTCGAACAGTTTTTCCTTCGCGATACGAGACTGATGCCACAGACCGTGCAAGTGCCAGGTGTCGATGCGCTGTCCAGAAGCTTCGAGTCGCTGTTGCATCAGGCGCGCCAGGGCCAGGTCCATGTTGTCGCCGCCCAGTAGAATGTGCTCACCAACAGCGACGCGTTTCAGGATCAATTCGCCGTGCTCTTCGGAGACGGAGATCAGGCTGAAATCAGTGGTACCGCCGCCTACGTCGCAGACGAGAACAAGGTCGCCAACTTTAATTCGGCGTCGCCACGCTTCACCCTGACTTTCCAGCCACGCGTAAAAAGCAGCCTGCGGCTCTTCCAGCAGCGTGACGTGCTGATAGCCGGCTTGTTCCGCGGCGCGCCTGGTCAGCTCGCGTGCTTCTTCATCGAACGAGGCAGGTACAGTGAGCAGCACATCTTGCTCCGCAACAGAGAGACCTTCCGCATTGCTGCTATCCCAAACATTGCGGAGATATTGCAAGAACTGCGACGAAGCGTCGACCGGCGAGAGTTTTGGCACTTCCTCGGGCGCCTGCCACGGCAAAATCGGTGCTGTGCGATTCACCGCGGCGTAGGACAGCCACGACTTCGCCGAGGCCGCCAGGCGATTCGGACTTTCTGCCCCGCGCTTGCGTGCCAATTCGCCGATCACATACTTAGGTTTCGTGTCCCATGGCAGCGCGAGACTGCCACTCGGAAAGTCGAATTCGCCCTGGACGTAAAGGAACGAAGGCAACAAGTTGCGATCTGCAACCTCATTCGGATTTACCAACTGAGGAATGCTATGAATCTCAATGCGGCTTGCCTCGTCCTCAGCAGCGGCTTCGCAGCGCGCCAATGCTGAATTTGTGGTGCCCAGGTCGATGCCGACGATGTACTTGGCTGGCAATTGAACTTTCCTTTTCAAAACGGTCTAGGGTTGACGATTGCCGGCTACGGGACCTCAACTTCGGCCGGAGCGATCACCATCCGGGCGGTACTGCCCTCGGGTAGCGACGGTAACTTCATTTCTTTCACGCGCCAACCCTTGTGGCGTAAGAGACCTCGAATCGGTGGTTCGCCGCGAACATCTCCGACAAGTTTGATGGCTGCCGGATTGAAGCCGGCTTCGACCGTCACCGGCTGGTCCTCTTCGGAGTTCAGGATAGACTCCAAGTGGACGTATCGGTCGAGAGCTTGCCGGCAGGTTTCGTGAATAGTACGAACTGCCGCCCCAAGTTGAGCGTCAGGATACGGCGCAATGTTCTCCGAGAGGAAATCGATCAGCCGCCCGTCGCGCTGAAGCAGCGCAAGCATCTGCACCGCACGATCAGTCGTATCCGTGGGAGGCCGTTCCACTTGCTTCAGTCGTGAGGCGGCGGCCGGCGTCTCTACCACTTGTGCGGGCGCAGTCTCGCTGCCGGATGTCGAAAGCCTTTGTTGAATATCCGTGGGAATCTCAGCGTGGATCAGGATAGAAAAGAAACAGCGAAATGCAAACGCTACTCGTTCCCAGAATCCGAGCATACTTACTCCGAACCTGCGAAAATGCGAACTCCTAGGATAAATGAATAAGCAAAAGCGGTGTCTAGAAGCGCCGCCGATTGATTTCGCTGGTTCGGAGGGGCACTAGAATTAGCCCACGTTGTGGTCTCAGCACGACCGAAGACCAAGACTGTTGAGGCCATTCGCAACCGATTCGATGGAAAATCTGAGCCGCAAACCCGTTCTTCCGGTCGACGCGACTGTGCCGCAGATTGTCGATTCCCTGAATCATCATCCTAACCTCGTCATCGAAGCGCCTGCGGGTGCAGGGAAGACGACGCGAGTGCCGCCCGCGCTGCTCGGTACGGTCACAGGTGAAGTGATTGTGCTCGAACCACGGCGGATTGCGGCACGGCTGGCGGCGAAACGAGTGGCGTGGGAAATGGGCGAAGAGCTCGGCGGGACTGTCGGATACCGCGTCCGCTTTGAGGAAGTAACTGGCCCACGCACGCGACTGCACTTCGTAACAGAGGGCGTGCTGACCAGACGCCTGCTTTCAGACCCGTCCTTGAAGGGTGTGGACGCGGTGATTATCGATGAGTTCCACGAGCGTCACCTTGAAGGTGATTTCGCGCTCGCGTTGCTGAGACGATTGCAGCGGACGCGGCCTGGCTTGCGAATCGTCGTCATGTCGGCCACCGTCGACGCCTCGCCTGTGGCGCAGTTTCTTGGCGGGTGTCCCGTAGTCCGCTGCGAGACACGCTTATTCGAACTTTCGATCAAGCACCTTCCGTACTCGCCGGAGCCACTCGAAGTTCAGCTGAGGAACGCCGTCGAGCTGCTGCTCGAGGACAGAGATCCGGGAGACATCTTGACATTCCTGCCCGGGGCGGCGGAGATCCGTCGCGCGATCCGAGAGTGCGAGGCGGTCGCTCGCCGGGCTGGGTTGCTGGTGTTGCCGCTGCACGGCAGTCTCTCGCCCGAAGAACAGGACCGCGCGGTCTCGCCTGCCGAGCAGCGAAAACTGATTCTTTCGACGAATGTTGCGGAAAGCTCTGTCACGGTCGCGGGCGTAACCGCAGTAATCGACAGCGGTCTGGCGCGCATCGCGACGTATTCGCAGTGGAGTGGCTTGCCGACACTGCATATCGGCCGCGTGAGCAAGGCTTCGGCGAAACAAAGAGCTGGGCGGGCAGGACGGACCGGACCGGGTCGAATACTTCGCCTTTATCCGGAACAGGACTATGCGCGCCGGCCGGACCAAGACACGCCGGAGATCACTCGCAGTGACCTATCCCAAGTCTGCCTCCACCTCCGAGCTGTGGGTATGACGGATGTAAATGACATTGACTGGCTCGATGCGCCACCCACGATCCCCGTTCAAATAGCGGAGTCACTACTTGACCGCCTTGGTGCGACCGGAGAAATGGCGCAGCGACTGGCGCGCTATCCTCTATCGCCCAGACTGTCGCGGATCGTCGTTGAGGCGCTCGCGCGCGGCGTTGGTGAAGATGGCTGCGTAGCCGCCGCGCTGCTCGGGTCGGGTGTGCAGGTCAGGAAGAACGATCTGCTTGCCGCCATTGACTCAGACCACGATTACCGCACGCGACAGCACATCGAGCAGCTCCGAAAGGTGGCGCGTCCAGCAAGGCAAAGGCATCACGACGAGGACGCACTGCTTATCTCCGTACTCGCGGGTTTTCCGGATCGTGTCGCACGGGTTCGTGAGGGAAACGAGGTGTTACTGTCGACCGGCGGATCGGCGGAGGTCGCAGGCGAGGCGCCTCACTATGAGTTCATGGTCGCGATCGACGCGGAAGACAGAAAAGACAAGCCGCTGCCCTTGATCCGCATGGCGTCGCGCATCGAGCCCGAGTGGCTGATCGAAATGTTTCCGGACAGAGTGTGTGAGCAATCTAGCGTCGTTTGGAATCGCGTCGCAGAGAGGGTCGATGGACTGACTGGAATACTGTACGACAAATTGTTGATTCAGGGATCGCCAAGCGCGGTACCAGACAGGGAAGCCGCCGCTGCTTTACTGGCGCAAAAGGCCATGGAAGTCGGCATCGGGCGTTTCGTCGATGAAAGCGAATTTCAAGAGTTCATGGCGCGCGTCGAGTTTGCCGGTTGCAAGTCTCCGGACCTTCCTCAAACGCTACGCGAATTGTGTTTGGGGCTGCGAAGCTTCGCCGAGTTGAAGCGAGCGGCGGCGAACTTGATTTCTACTCTAGAAAGGAGGATCGGCGCGCAAGCGCTGAACAAGATCGCTCCCGCCCGCATTCATTTACCGAATGGCCGCCAGACCAAGGTCCACTACGATCGCGGAAAGCCGCCTTGGATCGCATCGCGCCTACAAGACTTCTTCGGAATGAGCGATACGCCGCGGATTGGTGTTGAGCGCACGCCCGTAGTCGTTCACTTACTCGCTCCGAATCAGCGTCCGGTGCAAACGACCAGCGATCTCGCCGGATTCTGGGAGCGGCTCTATCCTCAAGTTCGTCGCGAATTGATGCGGAAATATCCCAAGCACCGTTGGCCCGAGCGGCCGTGACCGG
>CAZBCQ010000232.1:0-4345 GCA_964490255.1 uncultured Terriglobales bacterium
CCGCACAGCTCTGGCAATGACCCGCGCACACCCACGCGATGCCTCCTCACACTTTGCGTTGTCCTATGCCTTGCGCAGCGGAGGGATGCACGAGGAGGCCGCTCGTGAATGCGATCGTGCACTCAAACTCGATCCCACAAACGCAATGTTTCGATCCTGTTCGCTGGTCTATGTTCTCCTCGGCCAATATGATCGCGTTCCCGTGTTCCTCGATCTGGATCCCCTGTCCACCTACGTCCGTTACCGCCGCATAGAACTGGCAATTCTCAGGGATGACAAGCCGGCGGCTCTGGGAGAAGCACGTTCCGTAAAAGTCGGCCCACACGATTACCCGGATGCTCGTATGATCGAAGCGGTTCTCGGTGGGGAATCGCCTGAAACGGTACGGAACTGGTCGCGTGAGACGGAAGCCCTTTTTGATCGGAACAACGATCCCGAAGCCTATTTTGTTGACGCACGTTATCTCGCTTGGGCTGGACAGATTGAGCCTGCACTGCGACTGCTGAGGCGGGCCATCGCGAATAACTACTGCTCGTATCCTGTAATCGATTCCGATCCGCTGTTGGCGAACATCCGCCGGCAACCTGAGTACAAAGAGCTGAGAGAAGCGGCGATCGCCTGCCGAGAGCGGTTTCGCGCGCAGATGGAAGGCAGGTAAGTTCGCCCGGTATTCACGAACTTCATCTCAAGTTCCTGCGGTGGAATCGTGATTACTTCAGTCCGCTCACCACGTACAGATCCGCCAACGAGCGATTGACCAGGTACGCGTAATGTTTGCCGTCGCTGCTGATCACCGGGATTGACGCCGCAAGCGCGCCCGTCCAGTCCTGTGGGCCGAGACTCTTCCATAGTGTTCGCTTCTGGGTGGCGAGGTCGAATAGGTAGATGCGGCGCGGATGCAGTTCGTCGGGACGAGATAGATAAACTTGTCGGCCGTCGCCAGTCCAGGAAATCACGACGTCATCGTCTTTTAGGCCCGCAATCGGCGTCGGTTCACCGCCTTCGATCGGCCACTTCACCCAACTGCCCGCCGATTGAACCGCCATATATTTGCCGTCGGGCGAGAGCGCCCTGCCAACGACACCTTCCGGCGTGATAGGTTTTGTCGCGCCGCTTTCGAGATCAAGAAGATAAAGACGCGAAGCGTGTCCATTTTCTCGGCCTAAGAAGACAACCCGCTTACCGTCAGGAAGAAAACGCGCTCCAAGATGATTGAGCTCATCGTGAGTCACAGTGCGAGCCTCGCCCGCGCCCGTTGGCTGCAGGACAAATTGCTGCGGCGACTTAGTGGTGGCCGTGAGTACCCATAGATTGTCCGGCGAAAACGCAACGCCGATTCCGTGACCGAGCGCGATCGCAGGAGAGCCGTCGGTCGCCCGGATGTAGACGGTGTAGTCGGGTCCTCCACCCTCGCCTTCTTCCTCGAAGAGAACGAATTTGCCATCGTTGGAAATAGCGCGCAACAGCGACCAGTCGAGCCAATCGAGCTTGCGCTCGGTTGCCTGGCCCTCGCCCCCGCCATAGATTTCAAAGTGCCATGCCGCTTTCTTCAGCAATACCTTTCCGTCGGCTCTCACATCCTGCAGTTCGACGTCGGCGGGCATGCTAGCCAGCCGTCGTATCTTGCCGTTCAGGGTGACGGCATACATGTTGTGAATCTCACCTGGACTGCCGGTGAACCAAACCTCATCTCCGCTAGGCGACCAGGCCAGGCCTTGTAGGCTCGACCAGTTTGCGGATAGTACGGTCTTTTTGCCATCCATATCGACCACTGCGACTGCCCCGCGATCGTCTCCCGTGGCGTTACCGTGATCGTAAAAAGCGATGTGTTTTCCATCAGGCGAAATGCGCGGACCGCTAACCCAGTTCGATCCCTCTATCAGCACTTTGCCCGCGGGAAATTCAAGGCGCCACAAATCCTTTTCCGGGATGAAACGTACGAGCGCCATTTGCTTTCCATCGGGGGACCAATCAACGTCCTGTACGTTCTCGATGATGGGGCGCGGTGCCCCTCCCGCGGTCGGGACGACCGAGAGCAGGCCGCGACGCGCAAAACCGCCCATTGGAATCGTGTTGGTACGGATGGCCATTTCACCCGCAGAGGAGATCGCGAGCAATTCGGCTTTCGCGAATCCCATCGGACGCTCACCGAGACTATCCGTGCGGCCGGTGTAGATGTCGAATGGCTCTCCCTCCCAGGCGGCAGAGTAGATCACGGTTTGACCGTCTGATCCGAAACGCGCGTTTCCGATTGAGCCTCGGCGAAAAGTGATTGGCTTGTAATTTGGAAAATCTCCGCGACTGCTGTTGGCGCCCACCCACCAGGCCAGCGCAGAAACTACCAGCAGACCCAGTGTTCCGACTCCTGCGAAGATCGCGCGGCGGCGCGAACGCGACCAACCAACCGCTGCAGTCGCAGATGCCGCCGCCTGCTGAGAGCCCGAGGAAATACTGGAAAGCGCTTCGAGATTGAACGCAATATCTCGAGCGGACTGGAATCGCTCCTCGGGATTCTTCTCCAGGCAGTGCCGGACGATGCGCTCGATAGCCGGCGACACAGCACGATTCGTTTCCGTAAGTTCCGGCGGATCATCTTTCAGGATCGCGCTCATCGTGTCCGCGGTCGTGTTTCCGTGGAAGGCGCGTTTGCCGGCAATCATCTCGTAGAGAATTGCGCCGAAGCTGAAGATATCGCTGCGATGGTCGGTGTCCTGCCCACGCACCTGCTCCGGCGACATGTAGCCCACGGTGCCCAAGACCATGCCCGGGCTGGTGCCGCCCGAAGTCGGAGCGAAAGTCTGCTGTTCTCCAACGCCGTGCTCGATCAGCTTGGCCAGCCCGAAGTCGAGGATCTTCACCCGTCCATCTTTTGTTATGAAGATATTCTCAGGTTTCAGATCACGATGAACGATGTGCTTGTCGTGGGCGGCGGCCAAACCGCGGGCGATCTGCGCGCCACACTCCGTGGCTTTGCGCAGCGAAAGCGCCCCGGAGCGGAGGCGATCGCGCAACGTGTCGCCTTCCAGCAACTCGCTCACGATATAGGGCGCGCCGTTTGGCTGCGTGCCGATATCGTAAATCGCCATGATGTTCGGGTCGTTGAGCGCAGCAGCGGCACGAGCTTCTTGCTCGAAGCGGCGCAGGCGCTCGGCATCGGCCGCGAATTGCGCGGGCATGATCTTGATCGCGACGTCGCGCCCAAGACGAGTGTCTCGTGCGCGATAGACTTCGCCCATACCACCCGCTCCAATGGAGCTGACAATCGCATAGGGACCCAGAGAAGTTCCAGGAGCTGCCATCAGGGATTCGGTTTCCTTTGTGTGAAGCGCATAGTAAACGAAGTGAATGGGGGCTGACTATGCTGGATTCGGCCGCTACCAGTGCCGACGACTTGACACTCAATGTGCAAGGAATTGCGATAGAGTCGTCTCAGTCTCCGCTAACTCCCTCTCTTTCCTATGCTGCTGTCTGGAAGACAAATTGCACTTTAGACCAACCACCTCCCTGTAGATCGTTGCGCACAGTCGGCGGTTACAAAAAGAGCTGAGGGTGTGGTTGCCAAACGTAAGCTGGCAACGTATAAACCTGAGGTTCTCAGGCTCACGAACCCCAAATTCGGCCCCCTCGGTGATTCCCACAAAACAAGGAGAAGAGATGACGAGACGACAGGCTCTGATGTCGGCTGTGGCGGTCGCGGCATGTACCGTGGTCCTAGCAGCCGGGATACTCACGCGTGCTCCGCGAGTAAAGGCGCACGAAGACGACGAAGGCGATAGTTCGCGAATTGAGCGCGGATTCGCCATCGCACCGGTCCAGCTTAACCTGCAAGGCAAGAATCGGGAGCTGGTGGGATTAGGCAGCTATCTGGTAAATGCGGTTGGAGACTGTAACGGCTGTCATAGCGCCGGTCCGGCAACGGAGTATCTGCCGACTGGAAATCCGTATTGGGGCTCGACAGTCACGCACATTAACACAGCAACTTATCTTGGAGGTGGCCGGGATTTTGGGCCTTTCGTCAACCTTCCACACCTTTACTCCCGCAATCTGACGCCCGACAAAACTGGAATGGCTGAAGGCGGTCATACGTTCAAGGAATTTCTGACGATTATGAGAACGGGCGTAGACATGGACCAGGTGCACCCGAACCTCGCGCCGCCATTCGACGGCAATCTGCTCCAGGTCATGCCCTGGCCCGTGCACCGGAATATGAGCACTCACGACCTGCGGGCGATCTACGAATATCTGAGCGCAATCCCCTGCATCGAGGGACCACCGGCGCCCAACGTGCTACACAACGACTGCAAATAAGCGAGACACGGAAGGGAGCGGCACAAACCGCTCCCTA
>CAZBCQ010000232.1:4445-6384 GCA_964490255.1 uncultured Terriglobales bacterium
CACAACGACTGCAAATAAGCGAGACACGGAAGGGAGCGGCACAAACCGCTCCCTAGACGCGTGGACTTGAATCAAGAACCTGTCGCGGTTTCCCTTAGCCCTCACGGGCCGTAAGGAGGCGAGTCTCGGCTGAAAACGAACGCTTAACTGCAGATCCCTCACTCGCTGGCGCTCGCTCGTGATGACCACAACAGAACGTCGCACGTGAAACGCGAACGTGAAACGGCTCTTAGAACTTCTGGAATGTCTTCGAGAATTCCCAGTCTTTTTGCGCCACGCCGCTGCACGTCGGCGAGACCGTACCCACGCAACTTCCACTGTCCCGGCTCACTGACCAGAACGAGAGCAACGCCACATCCTTGTGTGCGCTGGCAAATTTCACAACCGTGTTCGCGTCGGACAGCGAAAAAGTCTCGCCCGGCGAATCGTTCATCCCGATCATCGGAGTAATTCCGATATTCGTCTTCATTCCAAGTGCCTTCATCTGTCGGAGTGCTCCGTTCACGGCGCTGATCGCGTTCCTTGCCATGCCGCCTGCGTCCACGGAATTTCCGTAGTCCATGGTCATCAGATTGACCACATGGATCGCATTCCTGTGGGTTACAGCGCTCTTCAGCAGGGTGATCCCGCTCGGAATCACTCCGGTGGGAAAAACCGGCAGCGTGTACGAAATACGTAGTCCGGGATTGGCCGCCACCAAATTGGTCAACGCCTGGCTACGCCGGTCGTTTGACGCCTGGTTCTCGATGGCATCTCCCTCAACATCGAGATCGATCTGCTTCACCTTATATTTGTCAATCACTGCCTGGTACGCGGACTGCAAACTCGCGACCTCGGAACACGTCACGCCCAGTTCTTGGCCCGCCTGCCCGCCGAACGCGATGATCACATCGCCGCCGGCTTTGCGCAGATCGGCAATCTGGCCAGCGATCGCCGTATCCGTCGCGACCGGTAGATTGCCGCCCCATGCCGGAACACAGCCTCCGCCGGAGATCACGAATGCCAGCGTGAAATATTTCGTTCCCGAGGCTGCGTGAATCTGCTGCAGCGTACTGGTCGCTTTGGCCATATCGATATACGGTGCGAATACTCGTGCGGGCAAAGTTGCTTGATTGGCAGGTTTCTTCGGCTCGGCAAAAACAGACGAGAGCAAGAGGAGGATGCTGAAGAAAACGACCGTGGCACGTTGGTGCATGGTGACTCCTTGGCACATTTCGGGCCAATGCGGAATTATACAAACGTGGAATCAAAGAGCGATGTGACGGCAGATAATCGATGATGAGCCCGCTAACTCGCTCCGATCCGCACCACCAGCCCATCCTCATTCGGGGTGACATCCACTTGGCGAAGGCTGGTGACGGTTCCATCGGCATGCGATAGATGCTCAACTGCGTACGTTCCCGGAATGCCGATCACCCGCATTCCCGCCGCGCTTGCCGCTCGCACGCCGGTCGGAGCATCTTCGAATACCAGGCAATCTTGCGGGAGCACTCCCAGCAGCGAGGCGCCTTTCAGATAAGGCTCAGGATCGGGCTTCCCATTGTTGACTTCATCGGCAGGAACCATTCGTAACGGCACCGGCAGTCCTACCGCACGCAATCGCGTGGTCGCCAACGCACGTGTGCCCGAAGTGACTACTCCCCAGCGATTCGGCGGCAGCTTCGAAACCAGTTCCGCGGCGCCGGCGCCCGCTTTCAGTCCCGCTGTGTCGTCGATCTCCGCCTGCTCCACCGCTGCGGCCTCGGCGGCGTGATCGCCATCGGGCAGAGCTAGCGCCACAGTTTCCACCGTGCGGTGTCCGTGAGCCAGGTGAATCACATGTTCGGGATTGAGGCCATGTTTCTGCGCCCAGACACGCCACTGCCGCTCGACGACAGCAATCGAGTCTACGAGCACTCCATCGAGATCAAAAAGGATAGCGGCGCAATGGAATTGCATA
>CAZBCQ010000233.1:0-6342 GCA_964490255.1 uncultured Terriglobales bacterium
AGGAGTGCTCGCTCTGCTCCCCGTTGATTTGGACCGGGCCGGAACCGATCAGCAGCGCACCGTTTGTGTCGCCCATTAATAGTGTGGACGGAAGCGTCAGCAACAGGAACCAAGCAACGAGTTTCACGACATTACCCCCTTGTTGGAGTGCGAGAAAATTGGCCGGATGAAATAATATAGCGTTCACCAGACGGTGTCAATTAATGCGTATCGGCAAGTCCCAGAGAAACACCAGCGGGCCTTTTATCGAGCGGATCCAAAGCCGATTAAACATTGCTGGTTCGCCGATCGTTCCAATTCAATCCGTACTGGCTGGAGGGATTAATTTCCACCAGCCCGCACAAGTAGCGAACCATGCCGCATTGGCAGGAATATGCAGATTGAAATCGAAAAAGCTGTGCAGCAAGATGCCACAACACCCGATCCCGGCGCCCAGGCAAACCGCCGAAACCCTATCAAGATATCTCCGACTCGTCACATCGGCAACACGGCGACCTGCTCCTGTAAAAAAAAGCACAAGGGCCACGATGACCATTGCTCCACCCGCGATTCCGGTTTCCGCCAAAACTTCGGCGAAATCATTGTGCGCATGACCGATGCGCGCGCTCATGACGAGGGTTTGAAATTGCGGATAGATACTCTCAAAACTGCCCAATCCAATGCCGCTCCAGAAATATGCGCGAAAGATGCGGAAAGTATCACGAGTCATGGTTTGGCGGTCCGCCAGAGTGACTTGAGGCGAATCCGCCAAGGTTTCCAGACGCTTACTGACTTCAGAAGGAAGCATCCAAACAGCTAAAAGGACAGCGATGATCGCAGCAATGCCGACAGTCGAAAAGCGTCTTCCAATTGCGGGTTTCCGATGTTGTCGAACCGCATCTATTATCACCAGGATAATCACTTCTACAGCAACGATGCTGACGCCAGCTCGCGATCCCGACAGAGCAACAGACGCTAACGCAATCAGAACCGTAAAGGCTGAAAATCCCGCAGCCGGTCCCCGGTATGGTGTGCTCATCCAGCACATAGTAGTAATCGGGATGAGCATCTCCATGAGTCCCGCGTAATGATTGTGATTTACGTACGGCCCAAAGATATACCCACTCCACCGAGGAACCACGGTCCAATAGATACTGTCTGGGCTTGTGAAAAACTGCATGATCGCGAATAGTGAAAGCAACATCGTGTAAGTCGTTATTGCTTGTGTGAAACGCAACCACCATTTTTGGCTGGCAGTGGCAAAGAGTGTCCCGGCCATGGCGAAAAACAGTAAGCATGTCCAATACGCAATCAGCGAGCCGCGAGTCGCTATTGGGTCAAAAGTATGTTTGGCAAACAGTTGCGCAAGTCCCAGCACCCCGAAGAAAAGAGCAGGCAAATACAGTGGATCTATTGCTAGCAGGATTTGTTCCATGCGTACGCATCCTAGCGCCCAACAGACCATTGCCATCACGGCCAAAACGGTGAGTGAAGCCGATGCCCACGGCGTGACTGCCCCGAATGCCAGTGGTCCTCCAAGGAGTCCCACTACCAGGAACGCGCGGCCCAAAGCAAACCACCGGGATTCAGACCGAAATAGTCCACTCTTTCCTACGATGGGGAAAACTCGCTTTGAAGGGGCGTAGAGTTTTAGTCCAGATTTGGGTGCCATCAGAGTGCCGCGTGACCAGATTGGGAGCCACTAATCCGCTGAAGCATCATCTCTTACGAACGCTAATATTAACATTGGGCTGCTGTTCCTTTATTTCAAAGGCTTCAATCAGAGTACCCAGAATAATGCGAACCGTTAAGAGCTTCGTTGGCTCCGCTACGGATAATCTTTACGATTGAGCCGGCATTATCGCAAAGACCCTCCGCTTGGGAGAGTACCGCAAACAGCTTCGTTTTGCCAAAGACGGGATAGATCTGGCTTTCTTTACCGCGCCCGCGGAAATGTATCGACAATTGAGGACTCAATCGATTTGTTAGAAACGAAATCCTGCCCGGAATAAGAACCTGCGCGTGTCGTGGGAAAGATTCGCTGAAAGGGCTGTCCTTCACGAATCGCAATTTTTCGCATTACAGGCTACGAGAACAAATCTACCCACCTTAATACCCCCACCCGAGCATAAGGTTTTTATTTCTTGACACTAAAATTACAAAAAAATAGAATGGCGGAGCTTTTCAGCCAGATGTGTGGAATTGAGGTTATTTTATTGGTCCTTCATTCCTACCCTCGTTTATTCCACGCTGTTTGGTTTGTTCTAGCTATTCAAAAATTGATTTATATCGGCCATGTCACAGATGGGCCATGTAAGTGATGGGGCGGAGCTGTGGGTAATTCTGCTGGGTTCTTATGGAAAACTGAACGCTTAAGTCATTGTTCCTGCAAAGAGGCGATTGCTCCTGCAGTTGCGGAATACTTCGCCGTTTATACGAGACCGAATCAGGAAAAGATTGTAGCGGAGCAGTTACGTTGTAAAGGCATTGATTATTTCCTGCCGTTGTATACTTCTGTCAGGCGTTGGCAAGACCGTCTAAAAACCCTCTCTCTTCCTCTCTTCCCCGGATATCTCTTCGCCAGAGTCGCGCCTTCAGGCATGCTCCAGGTCCTCAAAACCCATGGCGTGGTAAAGCTCGTTGGTTCGCCCCGCCCTATTCCCTTGCAGGCGAGCGAGATCGAACAGCTTCAGCGCTTTTTGTCCTCCGCTGGTTTCATAGAGCCACACCCTTATTTGCAAATTGGACAGAGGGTGCGTGTACGGCGAGGTCCGCTGAACGACGTGGAAGGGATCTTGATTCGAAAGAGAAACCAATTGCGTCTTGTGATCTCAGTAGAACTCATCCAGAGATCTGTTGCCATTGAAGTTGATGCTGCGGACGTGATTGCAACAGGTAAAGTTCTCCCGATGCAGGCGGATTTCCCGGCAGAAGAAATCAAATGCTATCTGGGCGGCCCTGCCATTGATCCATCTGCTTCTTAGTACGTTCCTGCGGCACGGCGAAATAACATGCAGCAGTTTTGTCAGGACAACAACACGCACGATCAATCAAGTATGGATCCAGAATGCAGATCTTACGTGACCTGCTCCGGATTTTCCTTATTGCAAAGTCGAGAGACTATATGCAGAATCATCGAAGTAGTACGTTTCAGATCCGGTGGTCAACCCCGAGGTCTTTCGTTACGCTATTGGCGCTTTCCCTGGCAAGCTTTCTGGCCGGCCAAACCAATCCTGTAGCACAAGGGCCAGCCTCAGTGGCGCAAGCACCACCGCCAGCTCAAGCAGGCAGCGCGTCGCAGGATTATATGATCCTCCCTGACGATTTGCTTGATGTGTACATCCTGGACGTTCCAGAGCTTTCCAGGACGTATCGCGTCAGCATGTCTGGGCAGGTGACTTTTCCCCTTATATCCAAACCACTCTCCGCTGCCGGACTTACCCTCGGCCAGTTCGAGCAATTGCTGTCGAGTGAGTTGCGCTCGAGCGGGACGCTAACTCACCCCCAAGTGAACATAAGCGTCAAAGAATCCCGCCTACACTCCGTCTCGGTCACTGGCGCGGTGAAGAGGGCCCAGATCTATCCGGTCTTTGGCAAAACCAAATTGCTTGCGGTACTCTCCCAAGCGGAGGGCCTCTCCGACAGCGCCGGCTCCATAGTGAAGATCATCCGTGGCGCAGCGACCAGCAAAGGGTTGGAAAATCCGGCAACAAAGTCGCCAGATGATAACACCGCAGATAATGGTCAGACCATTTCAATTAACCTCAATGATCTCTTTGCTGGCAAGGATGAGAATCTGAATGTTGACGTCTACCCTGGGGATTGGGTGACAGTACCTCCCGCATCTGTGGTTTACGTGATCGGGGCAGTGAATAAATCAGGCGGGTTCATGCTGACCACAAACCGCGAGCACGTCACCGTTTTACAAGCGCTGGCATTGGCAGAGGACCTCAAGAACACTGCTCGGCGTGAGAATGCAATGATCATTCGGCGCGGGGCCTCGGGTACGCAGGATAGGCAGGAGATCGCAATCAACCTCAAAAATATCTTAAAAGGAGAGAGTCCCGATATCGCCATGCAAGCCAATGATATTCTCTTCGTTCCCGACAGCGGCGGAAAAAGGGCCATGCAGCGCGGAGCGGAAGCAATCATCCAGGCAGCGACGGGCATGGCGATCTATCGCCATCCTTAACGGGAGAAGGTCCAAAAATGAGAAAGCAGTTCCCATCTCCGGACGAATATATAATTCGCAAACAACTTGAATGGCCTGAGGCAGAACCGTTACAGTTTTCTCCCGCTCCGGACGTTTCTGACAGCGGTACTTCTCTGGCCGCTTACTGGCAAATCCTGCTTCGTCGCCGCTGGAGCGTGATCGGCGCACTTATCGTAGTTATGGTGCTGGTCGCCATTGCTTCTTTTAAGATGAAACCGGTCTACAAAGCGACCGCCCGCATCGAAGTCGAATCCGATTCGCAGCAGAACCAAATGCTGAATGAAAGTACAGTATATCAGCAGGCTATGACTGACGATTTTTTGCGCACACAAATCCAGATCCTTAAAACCGACAATCTCGCCTGGCGTACCATCGAGCAGTTGGGCTTATCCCAAAATGCAGCCCTAGTCCCGCCGGATAGCAAGCAGCCCGTAGACCAGGACGCCAGGAAGATGCAGCTGATTCGCGGCTTCAAAAGGCAGTTAAGCGTCGACTTGGTTCCCGGAAGCCGCGTGATTATGGTCGGTTTCGAAAGTACGGACCAGCACCTCGCGTCTCGCGTGGCGAATGCTCTGGTAGACAACTACACTGATTACAATTTCCGCCAGAGCTACGATGCGACTCGCCAGGCCGCAGCCCGAATGGAGCAACAGCTCGACGAACTGAAAGCCAAAGTCGAGAAATCGCAGGGCGATCTGGTCGATTATCAGAGGCGATACGCAATCGTGAATGTAGGTGACAAAGAGAGTGTGGTGGAGCAGCGGCTCTCGCAGCTGAGCACCGACCTCACTCAGGCGCAGAATGATCGCATCGAAAAAGAGGCCGCTTACAATCAGATTAAGTCCACTCCGGACAAAGTCCCGTCCAGTGCCCAAAATGAGCTCCTGCAGAAGCTACAGGAGAAATATGCCGAGCTTCGCGGCCAGTATGTCGAGGCCCTGGATCAGTACGGACCTAATTACCCCAAAGTGATTACACTCCAACAGCAACTCGCTGAAGCCGAATCGCAGGTCAAAGCCGAGCATCTTAGCATTATTAACAAAATTCACAACGACTACACCGCAGCGCAAAGTCGCGAAGCCCTCTTGACTCAGGCAGTGGGCCAGCAGAAAGAGGAGCTGGGAAACTTCAATCGGCTGTTGGTTGAGCATAATATGCTTAAGGGAGATTACGACACCAATCAGCAGTTGTACCAGCGCCTCATGCAGCGTTTAAAAGACGCCACCGTATCAGCAGGCCTCCGCTCCACCAATATTCACCTGGTCGATTCGGCGCTTGCGCCGACCGTCCCTGTCCGTCCGAACAAGCTACTCAATTTAGGCGTCGGCCTTCTCCTCGGCATGATTTTCGGGGTCACGCTTGCATTGGTTCAGGAGGCTCTAGACAACTCCTTGAGGAGCCCTGAGGATGTGGAAAGCCTGATTGCCACATCGGCTCTCGCCATGATTCCGGTCGGCGCCCAGAGTCGCGCAGAGCGCCTGCTGCTCATCAATGGCACGGGTCATCCGGAGCGCAACGGTAATGGTATGCCCAGCTTTCCTGTAGTGCACAGCTCTTCCTCAGCATTGTCGGAAGCTTATCGCGCGCTGCGCACCTCGGTCCTTCTCTCCTTGGCTTCGCGCGCTCCGCAGTCGGTGTTGCTGACCAGTGCCAGCTCCGGCGAGGGCAAGAGCAGCATCGCCGTCAACCTAGCGCTCGCGCTGGCACAGTGTGGCGGTTCGGTTGTCTTGCTTGACTGCGACCTGCGCAAGCCTACTATCGCCACCGTCCTTGATCTCCCCAACGCTCACGGCATGAGCACTTATTTGAGCGGGAACGACAATTTGGAAGACGTTCTTCAATATTCCCTCTCCATACCGAACCTCTCGATCATCTCTTCCGGGCCGATTCCGCCCTGTCCCGCGGAATTGCTCTCCTCCGAATTGATGCAACGCCTTCTTGAAGATTTGCGGGGACGCTTCCAGCACGTCATCATTGACTCGCCGCCATTGTTGGCCGTCACGGATGCAACTATCCTTTCAGCCTTGGTCGATGGAGTGGTGCTCGTGGTCGAAAGCGGGGTTACCCCAAAGAAACTTGTGGCGCGAGCTCGCAAGATCTTGGATAGCGCCAATGCTCGCCTGCTCGGCGTTGCATTGAACAAAGTGCAA
>CAZBCQ010000234.1:0-6314 GCA_964490255.1 uncultured Terriglobales bacterium
TGCTGGAGACGTCCACTGCGGCGTTACGCACGCGCTCGATTACCTTGCTGAAGTTGTCGAGCATGTAATTGACGGAATCGACCACGTTGCCCAGCGCATCGTTGGTCACCTTGCCGCGCAGCGTCAGATCGCCACGGGCGATCTGGCTGACGATGGTCAGGAACTCAGTGACGCTCTTCTGCAGAGTGTCCTGCGCCTGCTGATCACGGCCTGTGCGCGAAAGCTTCTCGGCCAGGCGATTCCAGTTCTCCGCGATCACGCCAAAATCGTTCTGCGTGGAGATGTCGATGCGAACGTTGTTATCGCCGCCCGCGATCTTCTCGGAGAACTCGGTGATCTCCTGTACCGGTTTCACGACTTTGCTGCCGAGCACACTAATGCTGAAGATGGCAGCAGCCGCGCCGATCGCGACCGCGAACAGCAGCTGCGGTCCGGAGCTTCCGCCCAGGGCACCGGCATCGCGAAGACCGAGTCCACCGGAGTGGGCTCCCGCTTCGTAGGCAAGCCACAGCACGAGTAGCACCGCTACCACGTTCACCGTGACAATCATCCAGATGGTCGAACTCAAACGACCTTTCATTGTTACCTCCGCCAGAGGCTTTCAGCGTTATGCCGTCGGCCTTCGGCTCATCTCGATAAACTTCTTTGACCACGCTCCGCTAAACGAGAGGAGCTCAAATCACCGGCACCGGAAAACTTTCCAGCACCTTGTTCAAATCCAAAGCCAGCGCCAGCCGCTCCTCGATTCGCAACATCCCGCAGCAGTGCGGGACGTCCTTTGGCGCTTCGTCAACCAGCAGCGGATCGCTTGTCGAATGCGTTCCGATCACTTCGTCGGACGCAATCCCTAACCGCAATTCGCCCACATCATCCTTTGCAGGCAGCAGCGCAACCACCACGTGCTTAGGTGGAAGATCACCGCGATGGCCTTCCGTGAAGGCAATATCGATGATGGGAATAATGTTCCCCCGCAAGTTGAAAATGCCCCGCAGGAAGGTGGGGCCACGTGGAACTGGCGTTACGGATGGCCACTCCACCACTTCCTCGATATCGAGCACCGGGAGGCAGAAGCGTTCGCGTCCCGCGCGGAAGAGGCAGTATTGCGTCTCCGGTGCGCTGCGTTCGTTCAGCAACTGCAACTGCTCAGGCGAAAGATCCCCCGCCTGATTTACTGCACTCTCGACTTGTGTCTGTTCAGGCATTCCCAACTCGCTACAAAAACTTCTGCACAACTCCCAACAACTCCTGCGCCGTGAACGGTTTCACCACGTACCCATCGGCGCCCTGTTGCTGTCCCCAAAACTTGTCACTGTCCGTGTTCTTTGAAGTCACCAGCAATACCGGGATCTGGCTATACGACGCGTGACTCTTCAACTCCCGGCATGCCTGGAAACCGTTACGTTGCGGCATCACCACGTCGAGCAGGATCAGCCCCGGATGTTCGGCATCGATGGTCGCCTCGATGCGCGTGGGATCGTTGAGCGGCACCGGCCAATACCCGGCTTGCTCCAGCACGTTCTGCATCAACTTCATCTCAGCCATCGAGTCGTCGACGATGAGCACTTTTTTCAACACACGGATCTCCGCGTTACTAAAAGAGCAATTGCCGAGCCACACTACGGGTTCGGTCTCAATTCCGTATTACTTCGGTACAACCATTTCTTTTCAACTACTTACAATGCAATCGCAAACGCCTACGCGCTGCGCGTTCCGTTACCCACAACAACCTCCATCTCAGAGTGAGACTTCTTCTCCGCGAACGTCATTTCGGATTCGAGACTGGAGAATCGTTGAATAATCTCGTGTACGCGCATGGACATGCTGTGAATGGTCGCGATCTGATCGCGCACTTCGGCTGACAGCGATCCCGGTTCGAGCAGCAGAAGCTCCGAGTTTCCCAGGATCGACGTCAGGGCATTGTTCAGACTGTGGCGCATGTCCAGCATGTAGCGTCCAAGAACCGCGTGCCGCTCAGCGGCGACCGTGGATTGCTCGGCTTGCCGTGCGCGATTAACTGCGCCCACCCGACGGGCCGCTTCGGAGGCCAGCAAAACTGCGGCGTTGACCCAGCCCTCGTAATCATTGAGAACAAGCGCGCGCGGATGCGCACTGCGAACCGCGTGGGCCTGCGCGGCTCGATGAGCTACGTACAACACCGGGCGGTTTTCGTAATTGATCTTCTTCAGAACTTCCAGCGGATTGTCATCGCGCAGCGGTCCCACGATCGCCAGGTCGTAAGCGGCCTGCTCGTGGCGGCTCCATGTATCAGTGCTGCATTCAAGGAAAGAGGGCACGGCGCGTTCAGTTTGCCAGCGACCGATCAGGGTAGTTGCGAACTCCGGATCGTCTGAAAAAATCAGGACAGTTAACTGGCTCACTTTGAGATCTCCACGTCGGTATCGATTGCATCGCCGCTACACACATCTGTTGCCGCACGGGGCGGTACCGGGCGCTCAGCACATAAATGCACGGCACGAGCCAAAGCCCAGCCCAGACAAACGCCCGTAAGCTGTTCATTTTCAAGGGGTGCCCGGGATGCGGCGCGGGACGGATGCGCCCTTACCGTCTCAAGCTGAAATCAGGTCTCAATTTCGCAGATTGAGCGCGAGATGCGACGCAGGTTCGAAAACGAGAGATTCCCGCTTCCGAAGCGTCTCAGTTGGAAACGTCTAAAGCGGTTGGGGGAGGGACAAATCCAAATCTAATAGCACAGCAGGAAGCCGCTTTCATTCCACTTAGTAACAGCGCGGCTCCAAACAACGCGGGCGATCACTTCGCCCCACGGATAAATCACGCGAAATTCGCGTCCGCTCGTCAGCGGCGGATGCACATGTTTCACGCGAAATCCATGAATACTGATGTCCAGGAGCTCGGCCTCCACCTGCTGTCCATCCTTCGCAATCAGCTTCACATTGCCGCTGATGGCCAGCCGGGTCTCTCTGCCTGACCCCTTCTTCGTCGAAATAAATGGGATTGATGGCTCCGCCATTTCTCTTACTCCCACGGCGGAGATTACGTTGTCCACTTGGACCATGCAATGTACCTACAGCCCCTGTACCTTGGGACGTGTACCTTCGAAACCGGGCCTTCACAGGCCGGTCCACTAATAGAAACAGATTACGTACAGAGCGCAGGATTGCGGCTAACATAGGCGAACTGTGGGGGCAGGCGTGCGCAAACTCAACATCAACTGGAAGCGAATCGGCGAAATCGCGTGGAAGTCGGCGGCGGTACTGGCCTGTTTGTGGCTGGTGGGCGTTCTCTTCTTCGATTACGCCATGCACCAGACGCCCGAGCGCTTCGGACGCATCATGTCCAGAACGCCAGTGATCGCCTTCATCACTCTGCCCTTTGAAACCCTGTGGACACGCGCACGCACGGGCACCCTCCAGGTCGGCGATTCGGCGCCTGATTTCACCCTACCCACACTGGACAAATCCGCTCACGTGCAGCTCAGCTCCTTTCGCGGCAAACAGCCCGTCGTCCTCATCTTTGGCAGTTACACCTGACCGCCGTTCCGGCGGGAGGTTCCTGCCCTGAACAAGCTCTACGATCAGTACAAAGATAAGGTCGCGTTCTACGCCGTTTACATTCTCGAAGCGCATCCCAGCGACGTATGGCAGATGACCAGCAACATCAAAGAGAAGGTCGTCTTCGCCAGTCCGAAAAATGAGGAAGAGAGATCAGCAGTCGCGGGAAGCTGTGTACGCAACCTTGGGATCAAATTCCCTGCCCTGCTTGATGGCTTCGATAACGAGACCGAAAAGGCGTATACCGGATGGCCGGATCGCCTGTATCTGATCGATACGTCGGGCAAGGTGGTTTACAAGAGCCGCCCCGGTCCCTTTGGATTCAAGCCCGACGATTTGAAGAGCGCGTTGAACAAGCTGCAGTTCTAGTAGCTCTTATTGGAAACACGAGCGACCAACTCGTCCAATCTTGAGAGCAAAAGCTTGAGGATGGGAGAGTGGTTCGACTTTTTGTACCCAAGGACCAGATCGATAGTTGGCGTATCTCCCTTTAGAGGGCGACTCGTCACCGACGAAGGGAGAAAGTTCTGCGCGTAAGCAGGTAAGATCCCTACGCCGCGGGTCGAGGCTATCAGGGACATTCCCATGGCGAGATGGTCCGCCTCGTGAGCTGGTTTGATATTGATTCCGGACTGCTTCAGGTAATTGTCGATCAACGCACGCAGCACAGGAGCCGTGTCCGAGACGGTCACGAATGTTTCGCCTGCCAGATCCTTCGGATTGATGGTTTTGTGCGCAGTGAGACGGTGGTCACCAGGCAAGACCACCATCAAGGGTTCCTTGACGAGAACCCGGTACGCCAACTCTGGAATGCCGCGTTCCCTGCGAAGAAACGCTGCATCGACTGTTCCCTTCAAGAGTGCATTCGCGAGCATCGGCGAGTATTGACTCGAAATCATTACGTCGATGTTGGGCAGCTCGTTGTGCAAGATCCGCAACGCTTCAGGCATCCACGTCAATTCGTGTCCCGTCAGAAAGCCCATCGAGAAGCATGGCTTCGCGGGAAGAGCGATGCGTCGTGCAGCTTCGGCTGCCGCTTCAACCTGCGATAACACGACGCGGGCGTGATCGAGAAAGGCTCGACCCGCCGGTGTCAGGTCAATGCCGCGAGCGCGGCGCGTCAAGAGAGGCGTGCCTACCTCGTCCTCAAGATGTCGAATCTGTCGGCTCAACGAAGGTTGTGACGTATGGAGTTTTCGTTCTGCTGCCACGGTGAGACTTCCCGCCTCGGCAACCGCGACGAAGTAGCGAAGATGTCGTAATTCCATTTCCCACTTCCATGCTTGCGAGGCATCGATGCCAGCTAAACAAAGTATGCTTCAAACTTGCTACTAGTGGCTATATACGCAATCCAATGAAGTGATTGGGATGTGTTGGGCGAGCCATAGATTTGAGGTCACACCTGACGAACATACGTTTCGCTCTAGGAGAAGAACAATGTCAAAACAGTTGGAAGGAAAGATTGCTCTCGTTACCGGCGGCTCGCGTGGTATTGGCGCGGCCATAGCAAAACGCCTCGCCTCGGATGGAGCAAACGTTGCCATCACATACACGAAAGGTGCAGACGCGGCCTCGTCAGTCGTCAGAGAGATTGAGCGAGCGGGCGGCAAGGCACTCGCCATCCAGGCGGACGCCACCGACGCCAAGGCCGTCAATGCCGCGGTCGAAAAGACCGTCGCTACTTTCGGCCGACTTGATGTTCTTGTGAACAATGCGGGGATGGTCGTTCCGAAGAGATTTGAGGAGACCACGCTGGAGGAACTGGACCGCCTTATCGACGTCAACGTTCGCGGCACCTTTGTGGCGACTCAGGCTGCGCTGAAACATATGCGGAACGACGGTCGCATCATCATGATCGGCTCGTGCGTCGGCGAGCGTGCAATGACGCCCGGCCTGGTGCCCTACTCGGCCACGAAGGGGGCGGTCAAGATGTTCACTCAGGGTCTGTCCAGAGAGGTCGGGAGCCGCGGCATTACCGTCAACAATATCCAACCGGGTCCCATCGACACGGATTTGAATCCGGCTACGGGCGATTGGTCGGTACCGCAGAAGGCCGCCACAGCACTCGACCGCTATGGAAGTGTTGATGAAGTGGCGGCGTTGGTGGCATTCGTGGCTGGACCAGAGGCGTCCTATATCACCGGCGCAAACCTGACCGTTGACGGCGGAACGAACGCTTGAACCATGCACACGAAGTCACGTTGCGAATCTCGGATTGCTCGAAAGCGCGAAGCGCGACATGATCAACACGCAATACATATCAACTAGAGGAAGGTGTCCAATGTCTAATCTGGTGGTGAAGAAACACAGTATTTCTTTTGAGCTAGCACAGAAAATGGTGAATGCTGTAGTGGCGAAAGCCAGAGAACTTGGCGTTACCGAGAACGTAGCGATTCTCGATGACGGTGGCAATCTCAAGGCATTCAGCCGGATGGATGGGACCTCGATCCCGACCATTGAGATTGCGCAGAACAAGGCCTACACCGCTCTATTCGGTGTCTCCACGCAGGACTTTTTCAATTTTATCCAAGGCGACCCGTCGCTTTTGGCCGGTCTGCCCACGCTGGCGCGTGTGGCGGCATGGGGTGGAGGATTTCCCATCAAGGTGGACGGAGAAATTGTCGGGGCGATCGGTGTGAGCGGGGCGCCAACGGTGCAGAACGACGTCGATTGCGCGAGAGCAGCGTTAGCGCTCGTATCCGATGGACGGGTAGCCGCTTGATGCTTTCTCTGTACCGGCGCCCAAATTGTGGGCGCCATACTCGTCTTATTTGTTTACTGACC
>CAZBCQ010000235.1:0-6282 GCA_964490255.1 uncultured Terriglobales bacterium
CGTGACGCTTGAGCTGGCGATATTCGCCGTGGATCGGGATGAAATAGCGTGGCTTCACCAGGTTGATGACGAGTTTAAGTTCTTCCTGGCTGGCGTGTCCGCTGACGTGCACCGGGGGATTTGAACCGTCGTCGTAAATTACGTGCGCTTCACGGCGGAAGAGATGATCGATCATCCGGTAAATGGCTTTTTCGTTGCCGGGGATGATGCGCGAGGAGAGCACGACCGTGTCACCGTTTTCGATCTTTGCGTGCTTATGGTTATCAACCGCGGCGCGCGACAGCGCGGACATCGGCTCGCCCTGGGTGCCGGAGATCATGACGCAAACACGTTCCGGCGCGTACTTCTTGATATCGCCCGGATGGATCAAAAGGCCGTCAGGAACGTCGATGTAGCCGAGATCCTGCGCGATTTCGGTTGATTCATTCATCGAGCGGCCGACGAGCGCGACCTTGCGGCCGTGCTCCATCGCCATTTCGATGGCTAACTTAATACGGTGAATAGACGACGAGAAACACGAGATAAAGAGTCGGCGTTCGGTGCGCGCGAAGACCTCGTCGAACTTGCGGCGCACGGCGCGCTCGCTCGGCGTGTAACCCGGACGCTCGACGTTGGTCGAGTCCTGGAACAGTGCTAGCACGCCTTCTTTACCGTACTCGGCGAAGCTGTGGAGGTCGAAGAGACGGTTGTCAGTCGGAGTGGGGTCGACCTTGAAATCCCCAGTATGAACGATGATGCCGATGGGCGTGTGGATTGCCAGCGCGACGCAATCGACCAGAGAATGGGTTACCTGGATCGGATGCACCGTGAACGGCCCGATCTTGACGCGGTCTCCGGGGCGAATCTCGATCAGCTTGGCGTCGTCCAGCAGCCCGTGTTCGTCGAGTTTGCCTTCCACGTAGGCGAGCGTGAACTCGGTGCCATAGACCGGAACGTTCAGCTCAGTAAGAATCGAGGGCAGCGCGCCGATGTGGTCTTCATGGCCGTGCGTGAGGACAATGGCACGAACGTGATTACGGTTCTCGAGGAGGTAGGTGATGTCGGGAACGACGATATCGACGCCCAGGAGTTCGGCTTCGGGGAACATTAATCCGGCGTCGATGACGATGATGTCATCGCCCCAGCGGACGGCCATGCAGTTCATCCCGAACTCGCCCAGGCCGCCGAGAGGAACGATATGGAGTTTTCCGGCAGGCATCAAAACACTTGATGCTAGCACAAGGAACTGCTTTCTTGCCCTCAGAGTGCGCATCCAATCCATAGTTCAGGCGTAAACTGGAACCGATGGCTCTGCTAACCAAATCGTGGCTGGGCGTTCGTGTGGAAAACGCTCTGAAAAAGGGATTCACGCAGGCGTATGAGAAGGTACGAGTCGATCCGCAGCACTATTTGCTGCATTTGCGGGTCGCGCACGATTTGCCGATCACGACCTTTCGGGGAGTCTATTCGGTTCCACTGGCGCAAATCGATGACATTGCCGCGCAAACCGTTCGCGCTGGCATGAAGATGGCCATGGCCGAAGGCGCGGGTCTGGGGATCGGCGGGATGTTAACCGTCGTTCCGGATCTGGGTTTCCTGGCAGTAATCACCCTCAGAACTATCCAGAAGCTGAGCCTGTTGTACGGCTTCGAATACAATACAGATGAAGAGATGGCCGAACTGTGGGTTGCAGCGGCGAGCGCCGCGGGTGTGGACATCAGCCGCGAACTGATGGAGAAGCAGGTGGTCAGCAAGTTTGTCCCGCGGGTGATCCAGGCGATGGCAGCGCAGGCCAGCAAAGAAGCCGTGGAGAAGTGGGCAGGACGCGTGGTTCCGATCCTGAGTTCGGTAATCGGGGCGGGATTGAACTATTTCTTCGTGCGCGCTTGGAGCGAGCGTGCCATCAAGCACTTTCGGGAGAGACACATCGCGATACGCGACAAAATGGCGGGCGGCGAGATTCCGTTCGTGGGAGCGCCGCATGAACTGGGATCGGGAAGCTGACAGCTTCCTCAGGAGGTCGCGTGGAAATCCAGAAGTATATCGAGTCGATTCCTTCCAGCCTGTCTAATACGGCTCACGTCAAAACCATCTTCGGAGAACCGATCGAAGCTCACGGAAGAACCGTGATTCCTGTTGCTCGCGTTCAGTACGGGTTCGGCGGAGGTTCAGGCGGAGGCTCCATGGATCTTGGCGAACAAAAAGAGCGCCAGCGCCATGGAGAAGGTGGAGGCGGCGGTGGTGGCGTGCTTTGTCTGCCTCTGGGAGTCGTCGAGATATCGGCGACGGAGACGCGCTTTCTTCCCATTCGGCGCGGTAGCCGCCGACGCATGGCTGGTGCGGTTTTCGCCGGATTGATGCTCGGCTGGTTGCTCTTCCGCCGGTAATCAGAAAAGTCCGAGCTGAACCGGGTCCGGTTCGGCCGGGGGTTGCCGTTCAGGCATCTCGGCACTTTTCGGTTCGACTCTCATTCTCGGATCCCGACCTTCTGCTTCGAGCGCGTATCTGTCGTAGGTCCTGTGGTTATCGACGTTTCGCGTGAAGCCATATTTCTCTCGAAGACGCGTCATAAGCTGTCCGATGCGCTTGCGGTAGGCGGTCGCAACGAAGGCTCCATTCGCGAAACGCTGGCGATAATTTTCAAGCAATTCCGGAAACTCCTTTTCGAGAAAGGGCAGAAAGACCGCCGCCGAGCAGGGCTTCAGAAATACGGGATTGGCGAAGATATAGCTCGCGCCTGCGTGTTTGGCGGCGCGGACGAGGGCTTCCATGTCCGCAGGTCTGTCGGTGAGGCCGGGAAGAACTGGAGCCATGCTCACGCCGGTGCGAATGCCGGCACGAGTGAGCGCGGCAATGGCCTCGAGGCGCAAGTCGGGACGCGGCGCGCGCGGCTCGGTCAGACGAGCTAGCTGCGTGTTGAGCGTGGTGATCGTGAGGGTGACGCTGATTTGGTTGTGCTCGGCGATCCGGCGCAGCAGCATGGTGTCGCGCAAGACCAGGTTGGACTTGGTGATGATCCCGATTTCCAGGCCGCGGTGATTCGTCATTTCGTCGAGAATCGAACGCGTCACTTCATAGCGACGCTCGGCTGGTTGGTACGGGTCAGTCGCGGTGCCGATGGCGATCTCTTCGCCGGGCTTCACCTTCTTCAGATCGCGGCGCAATTGCGACTGCACATGCTGCTTCACGTAGATGCGCCGCTCGAAGGAGAGCGGATCGCGCAACTCCATGAACTCGTGCGTGTAACGCGCATAGCAATACTTGCAGGCAAACTCACATCCGCGATAGGGATTGACCGTCCAGGTGAAGGGCATGCGCGGCACATTGCAGCGGTTCAGGATGGAACGAGTTTCGATTGTGAAGTACTCGACGTCGCGGCCCTCGCGAATGGACTCACCGGCGGCCGCGAGACGGGCTATACCGACCAGTTGAGGTCCGGGCGCATTCTGACGCTGATGGTCCTGCTCGGGTTGAAGAAGAGGCAGCGAGGCCATGCGAGTTTCCTGCGGTTGATCCGATTCCCCACGAATCACGATCTACTTACTTTCGCTTTATATTCGCCATCATAGATGCGGGGTGGGGGGCAGTCAAGGGCAGGTCGGGTTAGAAGATTAGCGGCCGCGAAAAATGCACCCCCACGGCTGTGGTGATGCCTCTCCAATTTGAGATAGAGAGTGATACCCCGTTCCCGCAGGTATCGACGGAGATGTTCTCCTTCATCACCAGCTCCGCTTTGTGCCCGAAGTCGTACAACATCTGGCCCGGAATCAGCCATCGCCTAAAGCCCCGGGAGGTATCGATGAAAGCATTGATCTTTCGCGAGACCGGTGAACCGAAGAGCGTATTGAAACTGGCAGAGATCCCTACTCCGCCTTTGGCCCCTGGCGAAGCGCTCGTCCGAGTGCTGCTGAGCCCGATCAACGCATCGGATCTGCACATGGTGCGCGGGCGTTATGGTTATCAGCCGGAATTACCAGCCAGCCCGGGCATTGAAGCCGTGGGGATTGTGGAGGCTGTAGGTCCAGGCGTGCAAGAGGCGATGGTTGGGACTCGCGTAGTCTTCGTTGGCACTTGGGGCACCTGGCGCGAGCAGATCGTGTGCCCAGAGGACAGACTCGTGCCCGTTCCAGACGGCCTGGACGATCCGGCCGCCGCCACTGCCTACATCAATCCTTTGACTGGATGGGCATTGACGGGATCGGCTCACAAACTCAAGGAGGGCGACTGGCTCCTACAGACGGCGGCTGCATCCAGCGTCGGGAAGTTGGTGCTTCAATTGGCGCAGCAGTATCGATTCAAGACAATCAACGTCATCCGGCGGCGCGAGCAGGAAACAATCATACGCAACCTCGGAGGCAATGAGGTAATCTGCACAGCCGACGAGGATCTCAGGGCACGCCTGCAGGAATTGACCGCGGGCAAGGGCGTTGAACGAGCGATTGACTGCGTTGCCGGGGAACTTGGCGCTGAGATTGCCCGCAACCTCGCTCCCGCTGGAACCATGCTTGTGTATGGAGCCCTTTCCAGTCATCGGCAGACGGACCCCGCGAAATTCACCATGCCGCTTTTCGCTCCGCGTTTGATTTATTCGACAGCGACGGTTCGCGGGTGGTGGCTTCCGCGTTGGGTGAATTCTCAGCCGCTCGCCGAAGTGCGGGCAGCAACGAGCGATCTCGTCACCATGTTGTCGAACGGAGCACTTACGCCGCCAGCGACTGTGCGGTATTCAGTTAAGGACTTCCAAGAGGCAGTACGTCTGGCCGATGGTGAGGCGGGACAGGAAAAGGTCTTGCTGGACTTCTCCGAAAGACTTAGCGCATGAGATGCTCATCGAAGAAGAAGTCATCAAACCCCGGTAGGTGTTGAAACCGCCTCATCAGTCAAAACATAAGAGTGGCGTGACAGGCGAACAAAAGACGAAAGTGGTAGACTCGCTCGTTATGGTTCGGCGTCCTAATTTCCAGAACACGGAACAAGAACCCATCATGAGCCGGGAGGAATTGAAAGAACTTCGAAATCAGCTTGCGCGCCTCAGCCCTGACCACGTGCGCGATTTCTACCAGAGCGCCTATACGCGCTGTAACATCTCAGGTCATCATTTCCCGTCAGCACGAACTATTCAGGAACTTGTCCAGGCATGGAAGCTGTTGAGGAGGTGGAGGAGATAATCAATTAAATCAAACCGAGATTTCGCAAAATGGATATCAGCAGCAACTGATTTTCGCGGGTGTATGGTTCGCGAAGTCAGAGTTCTAATTGCAGATCCCTCGCTCGCTGCTCGAGCTCGTGATGACAAAACAAACACCCACACAACCCAGCAACGGGTGCTCGTAGGGGGGACTCGCCAATGGCTTCGCCGCGCACTCGCAGTGGCTTCGCCGCGCGCACCCGGCTAGTCTTTCAACACGGATAGGTCCTTCCCTGTCAGCTTATCCTTGTAGATCACGCCGCCCTTCATCACGAATCCGACGTGCTGCATCAGCTTGATGTCCTCAATCGGATTGCCGCTAATGGCGATGATATCGGCGTACTTGCCGGGTTCGATCGTGCCAACATCTTTGGACCGACCAATCAGGTCAGCGGAGTTGAAGGTCACGGTGCGCAGAGCCTGCACGGGAGTCATGCCCCACTGCACCATGGTCGCGAGTTGCCTGGCGTTGTCGCCGTGCGGATAAACTCCGGCGTCGGTGCCGAACGCCATCTTCACGCCTGCCTTCACTGCCTTCTGGAAGGTCTGCCGCTGCTGTAGACCAATCTTCCTTTCCTTCTCGATATTTTCTTTCGGGAGCCCGAGCTTAATGGCTTCGCCGAGCAGGAAGTCGTCGTTGTAGATGTCCATGTCGAAGTAGGTGCCGTGCGCGATCGCGAGCCGGATATCTTCGTCATCGGCGAGGGAAGCGTGCTCGATGGAATCAAAGCCGGCGAGGATGGCGCGTCGGATGCCCTCTGTGCCATGCGCGTGCGCGGCGATCTTGCGTCCGGCATCGTGGGCTTCGTCAGCGGCGACTTTCAATTCCTCGAGGCTGTAGCTCGGCGCTCCCGGACTGTCACCCTTGGAAAGAACCCCGCCCGTCGAGGCGACCTTGATCACGTCGACGTCGTACTTGATCTGAGCGCGAACGACATGACGTATTTGATCGACACCGTCGGCGATCTCAAACCCGCGTTCCTCGGGGAACCAGTTGTAAGCGACTTCGGGCGCGAAGTTGTTGAGATCTCCGTGGCCGCCGGTGATGGAGATCATAGGACCCGAAGCGACGATGCGAGGTCCGACGATTTCGCCGCGATTGATCGCGTTGCGAG
>CAZBCQ010000236.1:0-6266 GCA_964490255.1 uncultured Terriglobales bacterium
TCGCAATTCTTTGTGATCGATACGGCCGAACAGGACTGTGTAGCCGGTGCGCACTTCAGGGCTGGAGGCGCGTTTCCGTTCTTTAATCTGCCGTTCAGCGAGTTACACAACGAACACGTTTCGCTGGATGTGCTTTGGGGACGCGCGGCGATCCGGTTGCGTGATCGGTTGCTCGAGGAGCCCACACCGGAAGCCAAGCTTCGCAAGTTCGAGCAGATTCTGCTGGAGCAGATCTGCCGGCCTCTGGAGCAGCATCGAGCGGTGAATTACGCGCTGGTGCGACTCGGGGCGGAGCCGGGGACCATATCAGAATTGTCAGATGAAATCGGAATTAGCAGCCGGCGGCTTGTCGATGTTTTCAACGGAGAGGTGGGACTTACACCCAAGCTGTTTGCGCGCGTTCAACGCTTTCAGAACGTTATCCAGAATCTTCCGTCAGAACAGGATGTGGATTGGGTCGAAGTCGCGCTTGACTGCGGATATTACGACCAGGCACATTTCATACATGACTTCCGCAGCTTTTCTGGCCTAAGCCCGAGCAGCTATCTGAAACACCGCACTCGACACACGAATCACGTACCCGTCTACGAAGATTAGTTCGGATTTTTACAATACCCGCCTACGGCCATGCGTCAGAATCAGATCGTGGGACAAGCAAGATTGACTGTCCCACACAAAATCGCAAGGAGGATTCCATGAATAAGCCCAACTACATTCCAGAAGGTTATCGGACGATCACGCCGTACCTGATCGTGAAAGGCGGAGCGAAGGCGATCGAGTATTACGTAAAGGTATTTGGCGCGAAGGAGTTGATGCGCATGGAAGACAAGGGCCGCGTTGGACACGCGGAGCTGCAGATCGGAGACTCGCACATCATGCTCGCGGATGAGCATCCGGAGATGAATATTCGCGGGCCGCACTCGCTAGGAGGATCGGGTGTCGGAATTCTGGTATATGTGCCAGACGTGGATCGCGTGTTCCAGAAAGCCGTTGACGAAGGCGGGAAGGTCGATCGTGAGGTGAAAGATCAATTCTATGGCGACCGCTCGGGGAACATCGTCGATCCATTTGGGCACAAATGGACGATTGCTACGCACGTCGAAGATATCTCGCCTGAGGAGATGAAGCGCCGGGCGGAAGCCGCAATGCAGACCACCTGATTCTGAAACAAAATAGGCAGGAGCAGAACGCACAGGCTCTGCTGGTGTCTAATAGAACAATGCGGGGGATGAGCAGGATCGGCATATTGGCGCTGATGCTGTGCTGCGTTCTGGCGGCTATGGGCTGGTGGTATTACGGCGCGGTCAGCTGGAACTATCCTCTGTGGAAGAGCCAGGCAAGGTTGAAGATCTGGCGACTGTTCGGTGATCCACTCGACAAAGAATCGAAACGGATTGCGGGGCGTGATGCCGTGAATTGCGGCGCCTCAGACGGGCGCGAGGAAAACACGAACCGCGTGACGGGGTGCATCTCCGATGCGGTGAGCCATCATCGCGGATTCCGTGCGCGATTCAGCTACTTCGGAACAGAGTCCTACGGAGCGGAGGGCTTGGCGGGCAGGCCCGATGGCACGGTCTACGAGCTCGTGTTGCGGATCTCGCCCGTTTTTTCCGGAGGCGATGTTCTGCTCGTTCGCCGCGCTTGCCCAGCACCGCTACGAATTGCCTTCCGTGAAACCAGTCCCATACCGGGCTGTGCGCCGTTCGCAGCCTCTGCCAGCGACTATGAAGTGCTGCGCGACGATGGTGTCAGAAATCGTGCGGCGATAAGGTATTAGCTGATCGTGACCAGTTCGCGGTCGGGCGATGGTGTCGTTTGTTGGGGAACATCGAACGGATGCGTTTCGGTTGACTTATGGCCGAATTCCTCCAGGATAGTTTCCAGCAACGGCAGCATACGAGCGACACGTTTGGCGCGGATGACTAAATCCCACAGCGGCTCGAATTTTTTCCATCCTGCGGCATAAGCGAAGTGCCGCAAGCGACCTGACCATTTCTCTTTCGTCAGCGCACCCTGGAGTATCGATCCCCAGCGATAGAAGTCTTGATAGGCACGCCAGTAGCCAGCTTCGAGTTGAGCGCCGGTCAATTTGGCGGGTCGATAGACGCAGTGTCGAGTGTCGTAGAGATCCCAGTTGTTGTGCAGGATGCGGCCTTCGCGCTGCATGCGCGTGTGCAATTCCGTACTGGGATAGGGCGTGAGGATGTGGAACGTGGAGGTTTCGATTCCGTTGGTGATCGCCCAATCGACAGTGCGATCGAAGACAGTTGGGTCGTGTCCGTCCATGCCAAAAACAAAACTGCCGTTGACCATCACGCCGTGATCGTGCAGGCGGCGAACGGCTTTGCTGTAGTCGCGATGGAGATTCTGAAATTTGCGTTGCTCGCGCAGGCTCGTCTCGTCCGTGGTTTCGAATCCTACGAATAGACTTCGAAGGCCACAGGCGACGGCCTTCTCCAGCAGGCCAGGGGAGAGGATTGTGTTCACCGTTCCGGCCGCCTGCCATACGCGTCCCATGCCGCACATGCCGTCGAAGAGAGCTTCCGCAAAACGGCGGTTACCGAAAAGATGATCGTCGAGAAAGTACAGATGGCGTCCGGGTAGACGGCCTATCTCGGCGAGCGCGTCATCGACCGTTTGCGTGTAGAAGGATTTGCCTCCCTGGAAGAAAGCTTCCTTGTAGCAGAAGTCACAGACGTGCGGACATCCGCGGGAAACCACGATGGAGTTGGGAACGAGGTACAGGTGGCGCTTGATGAGATCGCGGCGGATGGGCGGGATGCCGAGGAGCGAGCGAGTTCGCGACTGATACCGGGGCTGAGGATGGCCAGCGCGGAAATCGCGCAGGAACCGGGGCCATATATCTTCGCCGGGGCCGAGGAAGATGGCATCCGCGTGCTGGGCGGCTTCGTCGGGCAACGAGGTGACGTGCAGGCCTCCGAGCGCGACGAAGGCTCCCTGGCGGCGGTAACGATCGGCGATGCGATAAGCACGGAGGGCCGAGGTGATGTAGACCTGGATCACAACGAGGTCGGGAGCGTCGTTCAGATTGAGCTTTTCGACATGCTCGTCAACGAGCGTGACTTCGTCGTTCGGATCCAGATAAGAGGCGAGCGTGGCGAGTCCGAGGGGAGGGAAGAGCGAGTACTTGATTGGGCGAAACAGGGGACTGGTGGCTTCCGTGAGGGCGGGCAGGATGAGTTTCACTTTCATGATGAAGGAAAGTACATCAAGTACTTTGCAATGTAAAGTACTTCTTATTAGTCTTTTATTAATATTTTGGCAACAATCCGAACGCCCCGATCCATCGAACAGAGCTGTGGGCAAGAAAAACGGAAAACAAAAGTCACCACAAACGATCACAGCCATCATTGAGACCCCCAGTGGCAGCCGCAATAAGTACGCATGGGACGAGAAATCGCAGGGATATCGCCTGAAAAAGGTACTTCCTTCCGGGATGGTGTTTCCGTACAACTTCGGTTTTATTCCTGACACAAAGGCGGAAGATGGGGATCCGCTGGATGTGCTGGTGCTCATGGACGCGCCAGCCTTTCCGGGCTGCATCATCGAATGCCAGTTGATTGGGGCGATGGAGGCGGAGCAGAAAGATGGAGGAAAGGCGATCCGAAACGACCGACTGATCGCGGCCGAAGTCAATGACTCGAGTTTCTCGAATATCCATGACGTCGACGAACTGCCGGAGCCATTACTGAAAGAGATCGAGGCCTTCTTCATTCAATACAACCGAGTAGAAGGCCGGTCTTTCAAGATTCTTCGGATGTGTGAGTGGAAAGAAGCTGCAAAGCTGATCAAGAAATCGAAGAGGTGATGGAATGGTAGACCTGATATTGCGATTTCTGATCGGCGGTGCGGTTGTATCGTGCTTCGCTGTCCTCGGCGATGTTTTCAAACCGGCAAGCTTCGGCGGTCTGTTCGGAGCCGCGCCTTCAGTGGCGCTGGCAACCCTTGGATTGACGATCGCGAAAGAGGGAAAGCTGTATGCCGCCGTGGAGGCACGTTCCATGGTGGCGGGCGCGGCAGCACTGCTGGTTTACGCCGCGGTGGTGAGCTGGGTACTGATGCACCGAAATATCTCGGGCCTAAAGGCGACGGTGGTGATGATGCCAGTGTGGTTTGCGGTTGCTTTCTTAGGCTGGGCGGTGTTTCTCAGGTAAAGGGATGCTGATTCAAACAGACTGGTCGGTTGTTCGCAAAACGAAATGGCACGAATATGCGGTTCGGTTTGTCCTCGGAGGGTTGATCACCGTGGCGGCCGGCCTGATTGCGAAGACGTGGGGGCCGGTGATTGGAGGTCTGTTCCTGGCGTTTCCGGCGATTTTCCCCGCAACAGCGACCTTGGCCGAGAAGCGCGAAACCGAACGCAAACGCAAGGAAGGCTTGTCGGGGGTTCGACGCGGCCGGCAAGTTGCTGCGTCCGAAGCTGCAGGAGCGGTATTGGGAAGCGTAGGCCTGACGGCATTTGCGCTGACGTTTTGGCAACTGTTGCCACGAGCGGATCTGTGGCTTGTGTTTGTGATCGGGGTAGTAGGGTGGGCAGGTGTTTCGGTGGCGATGTGGTACGTGCGGAAGCGGCTGCGCTTCAGAACGAAACCCGCAACTCACCAACTGGAGGGTCCGGGCTTGGTTCGCTAAGACGCCGCCTCTTCTGCGAGTTCTTCGGTCCTCGTACTTTCAGGCTTCTTGCGCATGCTGGTCAGCGCTACGCTGGCAAGGATGATGACCGTCCCGAGCATCGTGCGGGCCGTGACCTTCTCATTTGCCAGCAACCATCCCAACAGAACTGCAACCAGAGGATTGACGTACGAGTGCGTGGAAACCACCGCTGGAGAACTCACCTTAAGCAGCCAGGTGTAAGCGGTGAAAGTCACAAGCGATCCGAAGACGATCAGGAAGAGCAGGGACAAGACAGAAAGCGGAGTGAAGTCGGCGGCGTGAATGCGAGATCCTTCGCCGAGGACGAGTCCGACGAGCCAGAGTTGAATACCGCCGACGAACATCTGCATGGCCGCGAAGGTCATGACAGGAGTCTTGGTTCTTACACCACGTGAGTAGATGGCGCCGACAGCCCACAGAACTTCGCCAACTACGATGGCCATCGCGCTAAGGAATACAGCCCGCTGGTGACCGTGGATGCCGAAGGGAACCAGGATCGCGACTCCAGTCAATCCCAGAAGAATTCCTGCGAGCACTTTGGGAGTGAGTTCATGCTCCTGTCCGCGGATGCGCGCCAGCAGGACCATCCAGATCGGCAGGGTGGCGGCGAGCAAGGCGGCGAGACCGGAAGGCACGCGCAGTTCCGCCCAGGCCAGCAGACCATGACATCCGAGAAAACAGAAGGCTGCAGCGAAAGCTGCGGACAGCCATAACCGGGGCTCGGGACGAACGTCACTGCGAGTGAGCATCCAGGTGAGCAGGATGGTGCCTGCTACAAGATGGCGTGTGCCCATCATGAGCAGCGGTGGCATGGTCTGGACGGCGAATCGAATAGCAAGGAAGGTGGAGCCCCAGATGATGTAGATGGCAGCGAAGGCGAGCAGAAAGGTGAGGGTATCCGGCTCGGATTTTGGCGCTAGGCTGCGGGGCTTTTCCATAGATAAACTTAACACGATGAGACATGTAGTTCGACATTTGAAGAAATGCGATCCGGTACTGGCGGCGATCATCGAGCAGGTGGGGCCGCTACGCATCGACCGGCGCCCGGCGACGTACGAGGCGATGGTGCGGGCGATAGTCTTCCAGCAACTGGCCGGAGCTGCGGCGAAGACCATTTATCAGCGGCTGCAGGCCGCGTGCGAGAAGGCCGTTGGCGGCGAGGACACGGAGCGGTCATTGTATGGCGGTTTTGCCATCACGCCCGAATCGATTCTGGCGCTCTCAGAAGAGCAATTGCGTGCCTGCGGACTGTCACGGCAGAAGCTGAGCTACATTCGGGATCTTGCCGCGAAGACCATTTCGCGGGAGGTGGACTTCGAGCGACTGCCGGACATGTCGGACGAGGACGTGATTGAGCACCTGACGCGCGTCAAGGGCGTGGGTGTCTGGTCGGCGCAGATGTTCCTGATGTTTGCGCTTGGGCGGCCCGATGTGATGCCTACGCTGGATTTGGGGCTGAACAACGCGATCCGTAAATTGTATGGAAAGCGCAAGGTGCCCAAGCCGAAACAGATTCTGAAGCTGGCGGAGAAATGGCGTCCGTATCGGACGTTTGCGTGCTGGTACCTGTGGCGAAGCGTGGATACGCCGGC
>CAZBCQ010000237.1:0-6088 GCA_964490255.1 uncultured Terriglobales bacterium
TAATTAACAAGGCCAGGATAATTAACAAGGCCTTGTTATAAAGCCGGGCTAGCTTATAGAAGCGGTCTTAATCGCATAATTCGGCTGTTAAAAAAGCTCCAATTGCTAGAAGAGCGCTACTTAATTGCATAAAGGGCGCTCTTCAATAGAGAGGTCACGATGCCGGACGCACGCTCCGCATCATCCCAAGAAGCCGCGTACATGGAAGACCTGCTTGCTAGTGTGCTACAGCACGCTGGCTGGAAGGTCGAGAAGCACCCTCGAGTCGGCCGTCCGATTGACATGCTCGCGCGCAAGGGGAAGCTTGCCTACGCGATCGAGCTCAAGCGTGCATCGGAAGGACGTCGCGACAGACTCTTGCCGCTCATGTCTCAAGCTATCCTTGAGGCCCAGGCGGCGGCCAATAGTATCGATCGCCAAGTTTCCCCTCTCGCCGTTGTGTGTGCGCGACATATTCCGGAGTCCGCCGCGGCCCAGGTGCAGGCCTTCGCAGCCGAGAACGCGCCCGGTGTAGCAGTAGGCGTGCTCGACCTAGTGGGACTGCGGTCGTTCGTAGGCCCAGGTCTCGAAGTTCTTAACCAGCAACACCGGCTAATCCCCAGCATAATTCTCCGGAAAGAGCAACCACAGGTCCAACTCTTCTCGGGCCTCAATCAGTGGCTGCTGAAGGTGATGCTCGCGCCAAAAATCCCTGGACATCTCCTATCGGCACCGCGGCAGGATTATCGAAACGCTTCGGAATTAGCCCAGGCGGCCGGCGTCTCGGTTATGAGCGCCTTCCGATTCGTGCAAGAGCTGAAAGAACAAGGCTTTCTCGAGGAGGGGCCCGCTCTGAGCCTGGTTCGCCTCGAGTCTCTCATACACGCCTGGCGTGCTGCAGGTTCAAAATCGCGGGAGCTGCGCATGAGGTGGTTGATCCGCGGAGATTCGCCGGAGCGATTGAACCGCGCAGTCCACAAGCTTTTATCGAGCCCACACGCGCGCGATCTTAGGCGGTTCAAACTGGTTGGTCCCGGTTCCGCCCAGCACGAGGTACCCCCAATCCGGGTATGTGTCGGGCTCTTCGCGGCGGCCGAATTACTCGGTGTGAGTTTTGTTCACGCGGGTCCTCGATATCTCTACGTCGAGGATGCTAACCCTGAGCTGTTTCAGGAGCTGGGGTTGTCGCGGGCTCGCGAAGGGGAGTCCGTCGACGTGTTCGTGCGAGTGCCGGTCGCAAAGGCGTCTGTCTTTAACGGAGCAGTGGACGTCAAGGGAGTGCCGGCTTCCGATGTCATCCAGATCTGGTTGGACGCTGCCGCGCACCCGGCTCGTGGCGCTCAGCAGGCCGACGAGATATGGCGCAGAGTCCTCGCTCCGAGACTGGGCCTCGAATGACGATCACGGCGACCGAAAACTCTGATTTCATGCGTCTCGTGGACGCGATTAAGCCCTGGCTCGACCGGATCGTTATCGTTGGGGGATGGGCGCATCGGCTGTACCGTCTACATCCGCTCGCTCAGCGCTTGGACTTTGAACCACTCACTACCTTAGATACTGATGTAGCCATACCCGAAAGGCTTCCCGTCGTGGGTCAAGATCTGCAGAAGCGACTCGAAGAAAGAGGGTTCAAGGAAGAGCTATTGGGAGAGCACCGCCCCCCGGTTACTCAGTACCGGCTGCGCGATGGGAACTCGAGCGGGTTCTATGCTGAGTTTTTAAGTCCACTGATCGGCGGCGTTGAGAATCGAGGGAAACCGACGGCGACGGTGAGCGTGGCCGGAGTAACTTCGCAGAAACTTCGTTATCTTGAACTGTTACTACACGCACCCTGGCGAGTCCGTCTCGACAGATCATGTGGGTTTCCAGTCGAGGAGGCGATCGAGATTCAGGTGCCGAACGCATCCAGCTACCTGGCTCAAAAGCTCTTGATTCATGAAAAAAGAGATTTGAAGGAGCGCGCTAAGAACGTCGTATATATCCATGACACGATTCAGACCTTCGGACAGGCTCTTCCTCGGCTTCAGGATGAATGGGTAAGGAATGTAAGGCCAGAGTTGCACTCCAGGGCCGCGACAAAAGTGTTGAGGAGTGTAGATCTCCTATTCAGAGAGCTAACCGACACGGTCCGCGAAGCGTCGATCGAAGCTCGCAGCACAGGACGAGAAATAGGTCCAGAGGAGCTACGATCTGTTTGTTATGCCGGATTAAGGCAGGTCTTCGTCTGACTAGCAATCAACCGCCGACGCGCCTAAAAATCAATACTCCAAAACTAGGAGGGGCTACTGACAAATGCTCACGCTTGCAGGCACGAACCTTCGCCGGGTAATTCGCCACAGATTTCTGTGTACGACTTGTGGTGCCGGTTTTGCCAATTTCGCCGAGAGATGTGAGCTAGGGTTGCAGATCCGCTCTTCGAAGGAGTTGCGCTCAAAACACGGGGGCACTGGCGCGGCGAGCGACCAGCCCACGGTGCCCGAGCCTTCGTTCTCGGAGCGAGCGCGCACTTTGGTGTACTTGGGCCGCATAGGTAGCCTGTCGACCCTTTCGCGCAAGCAACAGGGGTTTCCGTTCGGATCAGTAATGCCATACGGCTCGGACGAGCGCGGTCGCCCCATCTTCCTCATCAGCACGATGGCTATGCATACTCAAAACTTGCAAGCAGATTCGCGCGCCAGCCTGCTTGTGACGCAGCCTGATGCCAGCGGCGATCCGCTAGGCGCGTCGCGGGTCACCCTGATGGGAAATGTTCTGGCAATACCAGAGGGGGAGCTGGCGGAGGCGCGTAAGCGCTATCTGGAACGTTACGTCAACAGCAAATACTGGGTTGACTTTGAAGATTTCTCCTTCTACCGCATGGACGTGGTGGACGTTTACTACGTGGGCGGCTTCGGGGTGATGGGCTGGGTCCCTGCCTCGGAATACGACCAAGCGCAACCCGACCCGCTGGCTGATGCCATAGGCGAGATCGTGCAACACATGAATACCGACCACAAGGATGCGCTCATCCTGCTTGCCGGGGCGTTTGCTGGAATTGAGTCGCAGGAGGCGGCGATGACTTCGGTGGACCGCCTCGGTTTTCACTTGCGCTTGACAACGCCAGGTGGCATGCAGGGCGCCCGCATCGCATTCTTGCGAGAAGCGAGCAATCCGGCGGAAACCAGAGAAGTTCTGTTAGAGATGGTGCAGCAAGCTCGTCAACGTTGAGCGAACGTGTACTTTCCAGGTGCTGCGATACTCTCGGCATGTAGATGGGGATGGCGCTGCCCGATCTAAGCAACCTGGATGCGGACGCGTTGCGGCAGTTGCTGATCACCCAACACCATGAGTTCCACGAGAAGCTTCTCTCCCGCGATCATGAGATCGAACATGATGTTCGCTGCTCTCTCCCTTGGCTTATTCGTAGCGGCAGTGAGCCCGAGGCGGCAGCAGTCCGCGCGAGGCGCTTAGGGTAGTCTGCGGCGAGCACTATAACGCTTCCATAGCGCAAACATGGCGAACCAAGCTGCAGCGCTCGCGGACGCCCAACTCAGCAAGAGAGAAAGAAAGAATCCAAGCGCCCCTTCACCCTCATGAAAATCGATAGGAAGAAAGCGGCTTACGAGCCAACCGGGAGCATCGACGACCCAGTTCAGGACTGAAATCTTAAAAGCGGCAAATACCAGACCTGCACCAATCAGTCCGCTGAGAATCGCGAGAGCCAGATGAATGTGTTCGTCTTCTCCTTTCCTAAAAGCGTCGATAACGATGTAAATCAGAGCGCAACTCAAAACCGTTGCGACCAGACGAAGTAGCCAGCCCTTCCCGCCACCATAGAACAACGAGCCCAGCAGCGCAGCGATTAAGCCGAGGACAATCAAGATCAGAGTAGAACTTTTCATTAGCCATCCCAATGCGGCATGAGGGAGATGAAGCCCCGGGTTGATGCGGCACAGAACGCCGTAAATAGCCGAACTCGACAGATGGCTCGGACGGCGCGAGTCCCAAACTGATTCTACTCAGACATCATTGCACCGCACCGACTGCGAAGTGGTCAAAAAAGATGCGGGGGCTCCCATGTATCACGGGTGCCGAGATAGGACCAGATCGCCCCTTGGCCCGCACCGATTGATTCATGTTCTGGGGACATGGACTTGAGGTGAGCGGCCTTGTAGTATCGCGCCCATGAAAAAGGGTACGCGCAAGACGGTGAGGAGAGGCAGCGATGCTCCGAAAACCGTGGATGAATACATTGCTCGCATCGCAGAACCCGCGCGCAGCGCCTTACACAAGATTCGCGCAGCGATTCGGTCTGTAGTGCCAGCGGAAGCTATCGAGACCATCAGTTACCGGATTCCGGCGTTCAGGCAGGATGAAGTCCTGGTGTGGTTTGCTGCCTTCTCGGACCACTGCAGTTTGTTTCCCACTGCCTCGGTTATCGAAGCATTTAAGGATGAACTCAGGGGCCACTCTACGTCCAAAGGCACCATTCACTTCCCCATAAACAAGCCGGTGCCCACCGCGCTCATTAAGAAGCTCGTGAAGGCCCGGGTACAACACATCGAAAGCAAGAAGCGGCAGTGAATCAGCGATGACGGGTGCAAGCGCGTAGTCTGAAATATGCATGGACTACTCCTCACATCGCGGCGCCCCGGGCTTCCGTCCATTAGGACAATGCGCCTTAGGAATTTATTAGCTTCGACTGGACGTCTACACGGACAGAACGCTGCCTTACACCGATACGATTCGCACCTCGACGTTAACCGTGCGTGACAAGCGGGAAGAAAGTTCACGCGAGCAGAAATTCCTACCTCTCAGTTCCGACGTGGCGCTTCCACAGGACAACATTCCTACGCACTCAGTTCAGCAACTTTGGCATGTTTCCGTATCTGGTCCGAGAAGTGCAGCAACTCTGGATGCTCGTTTCCATCTGAATCAGATGCTCCAGTTTCGCACGCTCACCGTGTCGATTCGGAGCCTTGTACGAAAGTTTGCACTTTATGACAGGCACCATCCGCGATCTTGTAAGCACGTTCGCATGATCGTGATACTCGCAGTTCACGAAGCATCGCCAAGGAGAAGACATGAAGAAGCTTGTACTTGTGACAATGATCGTGTGCGTAGTTTCCGCAATGGCTTCAGCGCAAAGCTCGAAAGCCGCTGCAGCTATCAACTCGCTAACGTATTGCGCGAACACTAACTCTGCTCAGGCTTCGAATCCCTGCACACAGCAGAACTCGGTGGGGGCAACGGAGGGGACTTGGTATAACGTCATGGTTTCCCAGATCAAGACTTCCAGCGTCGCCGATTTGTTCGTTGTTCCTTCTGTGGTAACTGGCCTGTATGCGAACACATCCGTGAAAGGCAACACTTCTGGGTCGACCAGCACCGCGGTAGGAGAAGGCACTGTGAAAGTACGCGTGTTGCTCGATCCGAACGCCAACACCACCCAGGGTGTCGCAGGATGTCAGGACACCAATATTGCGAGTCCGTGCGGCGGAACGGCTGCATTTCCTGACAAGAGTGGTGCGGGGGTGACTTTTGATCAGCGAATCCAAGTCCTCACCGCGAACCTGGGATACATCTTTGGTGGTGCCGGATCTTCCTGTTTGACGGACATCACAACCTGCACCCCAGAGCAGATTCAGCTCATTCTCGACACCACCAGCGCCCATAGCTTCAATTTCATATTCCTGAACGTGGGTACTGGTACGCACACGGTGGTTGTGCAGGCGCAGGTAGACACTTCCAATACCAGCACCTTCGCGAATGGCAACGGAGGCGTTTCGATTTCGAATGCTGCTTTTGGCTTGGGTTCGCTGACGGTGGATTCCGTTCGTCTGGTGAACAGCTTCAGCTTCTAAGATGAACTGGTGTTGTTGAACCATCTACCAGATGTCGGGGACGGATGCGCTATTCTCCGTCCCCTAAACTTTCACTGAGTGAGCCATAGCACGCAACTTCCGAGATTGGTCCCGTAGATATTGGATGTGACGTCTCGCGCATCTCGCTGATCGATGAGCACGCGCGGAGGGACCAGGACAATAATTGTTGATTCGCTTCGTTGTTCTGAGGAAAACTCGATCTGTGCCGCAGCCTTGGGAATAAACAGTGTCACGATTTGTTACAA
>CAZBCQ010000238.1:0-1915 GCA_964490255.1 uncultured Terriglobales bacterium
CGACGATCAGTAGCTCTGTGCTTGTGTTTCACTTGCGTCGTTGGCCTCGCCGCTCGCGTGAGCGCGAGTAGCAGAACGGATCCACGTCAGCAATTTGTCCTCGATCTCGTCAACACTGCAGTCGCTGTCCATCCCCCGGATCCGCAAGATCGCCTGCGCATTCTCGTGGCCGCTGCGACTACGGTCCGTTCGAATTCGCCTGGACTTGCCACGCAATTCACGGAAGAAGGACTCCAACTCGAAGCCCAGATGATTCGCACGGGGCAGAAGCCGGATGAATCGATGCTGAATACCGGTCTGGCCAAATGTTCTTCGGCGCTTGATCTACTTGAGAGCCTGCCTCCGCGAATGGTTTTCATTGGCGAGCAGGAAATCATCGGCATGCTTACGAATTGTGGGGGATCTGAGATTAGGTCCAGCGCGGAGCGTAAGTTGCAGTCCGGCGTAGAAGAGGGAAGTATTGCGCCGCGCGCTCTGCTAGCCGCGGTAGACCTCGCCGGACCTTCCGCAGCTTGGTCGCAGGAAATCTTCCCGCAGACGTTTTCGAACCTCCAAGGCGCTACTCCTCTGCACAGCGAGGCGTCCGCCTTGGCCGAGTTCTATGCACGCGTAGCGCCTTCCACGCCGGCTGAAGTTGCGGCTTCAACCGGTGTGCAGGCATTGCAGTGGCTAGGTCAATTGCAAGCGGGGCGCGAGCGAGCTCTCGCCACGAACATTGTCACCAGTGCCATGCGCCAGACACTTGGGGACGCGAAGTACGCTGACGCTTTGCGATCAAACGTCTTGGCTGCACAGGCAACGCAGAATGCGGGCGCCGGGACTACGTCTGCGTCGGAGAAGGCAGAGAACGTTTCAGTGCTGAGAATCATGACGAGCGGCAAGCAGCAAGACACGGACGCGATCTCAAACTTCCCGGCACCGCGTCGAGCGCGCGAGTTTGCTGCCCGTGGGTTCATCGCCGCCAAGGATCACGACCTGAGTACCGCGAACCGTGATTTCGACGCTGCATTCAACGCGGTTCAGGAACTTTGGAATTCCGCTCCCGCCAGCGCAGACGCTGTTCCCGTGCTCAATGAAGTGGTTGACGCCGCTGCGAAGGTCGATATCGTCCAGACACTCTCTCGTGCTCAGAACCTAACTGAACCTACGGCAAGGGCACTCGCCCTCTTAACGCTGGCCCGAATTGCGCAAACGACACGTTAGCTCCTGCAAGATCGCACAGCCGCTTTCGTGAGTGTCAGCTGGATAAGGACATCCCCTTTTCAGGGGCACGGCGTCAGACCGTTGAACGCCACTGTCGTAACGAACTCAGTGTCTACCCTGAACGGGCAGCACTGCGAGCCAACGAAGGAGAGACAATGAAAAAGCTTAGTATTGCATCCGTGCTGCTGCTCGGAGCGGGAATGGCAGTAGCACAAGCGGGCGGCGCTGGCGGAGGCGCAGGCTCTGGAGCTGGCGCCGGTGCGGGCGCGGGAACAGGAACAGCGGGTACAGGAGCGACGGGCGGCGTCGCAGGTCAAAATACCGGTACTGCTGGCACAGGATCTGTCGGAACCGGCGCAAGCGCGGGGGACACAGGCGCTCAGGGTTCCATGGGCTCGCAGAGTGGAACTGCGGGAACAGGTGCGAGCGCAGGCACAATGGGCTCGCAAACGGGAACGGCAGGAACGGCCGGCACAACTGGCACTACACCTGACGCGAGCGGCACAACCGGCGCGACGGGTAGCTCTACCCCAGGAACGACCACAACGCCAGGAACGGCTGGCACTACTCCAGGCACGAGCACTGGCACGAGCGGAACGGTAGGAGGCTCGACTGGCACTTCAAGTCCTAACAGCGGCGGGACGCCATATGGCACCAGCTCAAGCCCGGGGACAAGCGGAACGACCGGGACCACCGGAACGACCGGGACCAC
>CAZBCQ010000238.1:2015-3237 GCA_964490255.1 uncultured Terriglobales bacterium
CGGAACGACCGGGACCACCGGAACGACCGGGACCACTGGCACCGGCACTAGTGGCTCGACCACTCCGCCCCAGATGTCGATGTTGATGGGTGCGCCGCAAACCGGCCAAAGTGCTTCCGATCAGACGCAGGGCGCGGCTCAGGGCGCCGCTGATCAAACCCAGGGTGCTGCCTCGAGCGCCGCTGGCGCAGTGAAGAGCGGAGCTCAAACGGGCTACGACAAAACCAAGGCAGGCGCGACTGGCGCCTACAACGGCGCCAAGGGCGCGGTGACCGGCTCGTCAGACCAGAATGCAGATCAGAATCAATCCGGCACCGCTGGAAACGTAGGTGCGCCGCAGGATCAGACTGGTGCGGCAGGTGGCAATGCCGGCAACGCTGGTGCGGCTGCCGGTGGTGGAATGCCAAGCACGGCAACTCCGCTTCCTCTGCTCGGACTTCTCGGACTCGGCGGCCTGAGCTTCGGTGTATGGAAGGCACGGTACTTCCGCAAGTAAGAGCTTTGTACGACGTTAGTGGCGTCGCGAGCGTTTGCCGCGTTAATGCCACAAAAGAAGGGCCTCCTTTAGGGAGGCCTTCTCTTTTTTTGTCACCACGAGTGTTTTGTCATCACGAGCGAGCGTCAGCTCGCGAGGGATCTGCAGTTACGTTGACGTAATCACTTCTCTTCGTGCTTCGCCGCCGATCTTGTCGTGCAATCCGAGCGCTACATCGATTAGTGCCTGATCAACCTTGCGATTCTCCGATAACGCATCTTTAATCGGAATAGCAACGATCTCGTTTCCGCGCAGCGCCGCCATCTTGCCGAAATCGCCGCGATGAACCATATCGATAGCGCCGGATCCGTAGCGTGTTCCCAGCACGCGATCGAACGCGGTAGGCGATCCGCCGCGCTGAACGTGTCCGAGCACGACTGCGCGGGTCTCGAAGCCGGTGCGCTTCTCAATCTCTTTCGCCAATAGATTTCCGATGCCGCCCAGCCGCACGTGACCAAATTCATCTTTCGAGACATCCAGCGTGACGTTGTCGCCGCTATGTTCGGCAACCTTCGCCCCTTCAGCAACCACAACGATGCTGAAATAGCGTCCTCTCGAATGCCGCAGCTTGATCGCCTCGGCTACGTCTTCCAGTTCGAACGGCTTCTCGGGGATCAGGATGACGTCTGCGCCGCCCGCGACGCCGCTATACATCGCGATCCACCCTGAGTCGCGTCCCATCACTTC
>CAZBCQ010000238.1:3337-6064 GCA_964490255.1 uncultured Terriglobales bacterium
AATTCCTGACACCTTCGCCAGGTCGAGTACTTCTGCCTTATTGTCTTGAACTCCTCGCCATCCTTCGAGGAAACCCACGAACTGATCGCCGTAATGAAAAGTGCCTTTGCGAACGATCGCGCGAATTACCGCGTTTAGACCGGGACAGTCGCCTCCGCCGGTTAACACACCGATCTTCATCCTCTTCCTTCCTCACATCCAGATTGAAATGCGTATAAAGCGGTGCTGCGATTCTATCGATTCAGACGGAGATTTGTCGCGCTTCAACTTTGCTCTTCACCAGAATTCAACGAAGGACGGTTGCTACCGATCGAGCCCACACGCGCTCGAGCGGGCGAGGTTCCATTCGAAGAGGCGGATACAGCAGACTGCAAAGCCAGCGAATTTCGGTGTACTATTTCCCGCCGTGGGGCGACCAGTGCCGGATAATAAACGCCAATTTGCCAGCTATGACGACTTCTTCGCCTTCTACCTCGGCGAACACAGCAAGCCTGGAACCCGTTACATGCACTTGTGCGGCACGCTGCTGGGTTTAGCGGCAGTGATCGCGGCCATTGTTACTGGCCACTACTGGTGGATTTTGCTCTGGCCGGTGATTGGATATGGCTTCGCCTGGATCGGCCATTTCGGCATTGAAGGCAATCGCCCCGCGACCTTCGGACATCCGTTCTGGTCCTTCATCAGCGATTTTCGGATGGTCTACCTGATGCTGACAGGCCAACTCGCAAACTATCTGACTGCAGCTGAAGCCCCTTCAAAGAGGTAGCTTTGAACGTGAAACGCGAAACGTCGTTACCGTCCCGCCGCCTGCGTCTTCTCTTTGGTCATGAACTGGCCGATCCCGCTCTCGACTTTTCCGCCGGTCCCCAGTGCCTGATCTGACACAACTTCGTAGTAGTAAGTTGTGCTCGGCGATAGCTTCTTCAAGGTCACTCGATGCGTCAGCGCGCCCCATGGCGTCTCGGCCACCTGATCCAGGTGCGCACGATCGGTTCCATACCGCACCTGCGTCCCCGACGACACATTGGTTGACCACGCCACAATGGCATCTTCCGCTCCGGCATGTTCCACGGTTGGGCCGCTCGTGATCCGCACCTTTTCGGGCGCGGTGCTGCTGGCAATCTGGCTCGATCGTGCCATAGCCGTGAGCAGCAGAACGGCGAGCAGGAACGTAACGCAAGCCCGGAGCAGCATGACTTCGTCCCTCATAATGACTGTTTGTAGGATGCAAATCCGGCTTCTCAGGCTGGATGTCTCGGCAGTGTTGTCAAAGCTATCCCGGTGCGCCGACGTTTTCGGTTACACTGCCCGCAGTGCGCGTACTCGGAATCGATTGCGGTGGCGAATATACCGGATACGGGGTCGTGGAGCAGGGAACCGACGCCGGACTGCAGATAGTTTGCTGCGGCACCATCCGGCTTTCCACTCGTGAGCCGTTGCCGGTTCGGCTGAACCGGGTGTTCGAGCGTCTTCGCGAGGTCATCGCCGACGTGCATCCGAAGATGGTTGCAATCGAAGACGTCTTCTATGCCGTGAACGCCAAGTCTGCGCTGAAGCTGGGCCAGGTGCGCGGAGTCGCTATGCTCGCCGCTTCGTCCTGTGGTTTGGAAGTCGCCGAATACTCGCCGCTGTCCATCAAGTCAGCGGTCGTCGGTTACGGCCGCGCAGAGAAGTCGCAGGTTCAGCACATGGTCACCAAGCTTCTGAAGCTGACCGAGCCGCCCGAATCTCCCGACGCCGCCGACGCGCTCGCCATCGCGATCTGCCATCTGCATACTTGGACGACACTGCAACGTCAGCAGCCGTCAAAAGCTGCCTCGTGTCGCGCCTGATCTTGATCCCTGCATCTCAGTTTCCGTCTAGAATGCTTGCCGGAGGACGCTAAGCTCGTGCGCGCTCGTCGACACAGAATTCATCTTGCGTTGTTCTGTCTTCTTTCTGCCACCGCTGCGTTTGCACAAGCGCCTACGCTCACTCCGAATCCGACTGATCGCAATACGGTCGTTCCAACGGCAACGTTCAGCCTAGACTTCCCCAAGGCAGATCCGCCGCATTACTCCATCGCAGTGAGCGCTGACGGCCGCGCTGCTTATCAGTCGAATCCCAGCTCTGAAGCTTCTACGGGCGTTCCTTATATCTATCGCTTCACTATGAGCAGCGAGGACCGCAACAAGATCTTCAACGCCGCGAAACAGCTCAAATACTTCAATCAGGATTTCGAGTACCGCAAAGGAAAGGTCGCCTTCACCGGAAACAAGACGCTTGCCTATAAAGATGGCGATCGAGACTTTCAAAGCAGTTACAACTGGTCGGCCAATAATACCGTCGAGCAACTCACCGATCTGTTCGAAGGCATTGCCGAGACCATGGAGTTCGGCCGCCGGCTCACCTACTACCACGCGCACGACAAGTTAGGTTTGGACGCGGAATTGAAGCGATTGCAGGAGATGGCGAAGGACCATCAGCTGTCCGAGATTCAGGCTATTACGCCGATTCTCAAATCGATTATCGACGACAACAATGTGCTGAACATCTCGCGGCGTCGCGCGGAAGCTATTCTCGGCTCCGTTCCACCTTCGGCGTAAACAGACGCTGGCGATTGCGGGGCGGATTGTGGTCCGCCCCGCTCTCTAAAAATTAAAGATGCCAGTGAAAAGCTGTTTCGAACGAGCGAAGACTTACTTGGAGAACGCCTGGATGGCGGTCGCTTCGTCGTCTTTCACGTCG
>CAZBCQ010000239.1:0-6017 GCA_964490255.1 uncultured Terriglobales bacterium
TGCGGACCAGGTACCCGATGCAGATGCCCAGGCCTAAGCAGAGCACCGCAATCACATAAGAACCTGTGTTGAGGCTCGTGGAAGAACCAGTTGTTCCGTTCGACATCGTTCGACTCCTGTCCATTGCAGCGAAATCAGCTGTTCTATGGTCGCAGGAGTCAGCACAGCCCTCTGTGAGCTAAATCACAGGGCAGGAGGTCAGGAACTACCGGCGAAATCAGCCTGCCGGGCGCGTTTTGCCCATTACTGGGAGCCGCCCCGGCGATCTACTGGGATGTAATACGCGTTTTGTACTTGTATTTGGATGCGCTTGTTGCGATTCGGTCTCACGCTGACACTGCGGAATTCATTCCCAGTGCGGCTTGGTCGCGCCGGATAGTACAGAACGTAACCGGATCGAAGTTCGCTGCCGATGGTGCCCAAAGCCTTTTCAAGTTCGCGCGTATTCGCGACAGTGAAGTCTCGTCCTCCCGTGCCAACTGCAATCGCGTGTAGAACGCCGCCACCGTTTCCCCAGCCGTGGTTATTTCTACGACGAATGGTATACACCGCAACCTTTGCCTTCTGGGCCGCGGCGATCACGTCGCCGACGGAGTGCATGCTGTAATTGTCTTCTCCGTCCGAGAATACAATCATGGCCGCGCGACGTGGTTGGGCTTCGGAAGAAACGTGGTCCCGCAGGACTCGGAGCAGAGAATCGTTGAAGGCAGTGACGTTGTCGTGGCCGCCCTTCACATTCAACGCGTGACTCAGCTGACCAGACTCGTGAACCTGGCTCTTGAACTCGACCTTGCTGTCGAACGCGGCGATCCAAAGCTGGTCTTGCTTACCGATGGTCGACTGCACGAAGCGCATCACCGGCCTCTCCATCTGTCGCCAGCACTTCTGGTTCGATTCACTGGTGTCGTAAATCACCGTGGCAAACAGCGGAAGATCATGCGCTCGGTTCAACCCAAAGTGACTCACGGGCGAGCCGTCTTCAAGCACTTTAAGATCCGCTGGCGCCAAATCCGATACCGGCCGGCCAGCCGTATCCGTTGCCACCATTCCTAGCTGCACTTCATTAACGTCGGCCCGGATGTCAGCGCCCGCTGGATCCGCAGCCAGAGACTCATTGGGCAGTAAGCAGCTCGCAAGCAACAATAACGCGCAAAGATTCACGCCGAAGTGGATGCCGGGTAATGAACGCCTGTTGTTTGGGCACGGTTGAAAACGGACAGGGAGCGTCGACATGCCCTTAACATCGGCACTCGTACGCTCAGCACCAGAGCGGCGGGGAAACTTCAGTAATCAGTTCTGAGAGCTGCGATTCACATGAGGTGAGTTGGTATTAATGAGGTTGGCCCGAATCGTTGTGTAACTGGAATACCTGCACCCGTCCATTTCTCGAATCCGCAATATAAATGCGGTTCTCTTTGTCGACCCACAATCCACGAGGCTGGCTGAATTCTTCGTGCTTCGAACCAGAGTGCCCGAACGAATACAGCAGCTGCCCAGTGCGGTCGTAGGCGAGAATCGTTCCACCCACCGCATCACTCACAAAAATATGATGCTGTGCATCCACCGCCAAGCCCGTCGCTGCGAAGAAGCTAGTATTCGCGAGCGGAAATTCCGTCTTGAATCTTCCCTCGAGATCGAAGATCTGAACTCGCGATCTCCCGAGAACATAGAGTTCTCCATCTCGGATGACCACATCGCTGGGGAACTGAATCTTTCCTCGTTCGTGGGCGCCGCCATCCCGCTCGCGCAATCGTATTGAAGTTAGATCGGGCCTGCCCAGGTACCGCAGCACATTTCCGTTAAGGTCAAGCTCAACGATCATGTGGCGGGTGGTGTCGGGGACATAAATGCGTCCGCCGACTTGGTCAATCGCGATCCCCGATGGTTGATAAAAGATACCGCCCTCTTTGTTGTCTCGCTGTCCGATATAACGCTGGAACCGTCCAAGGCGGTCGTAGACTAGGATCACGCCAAGCTCGGTATCCGTTACATAGATGTTGTGCGCGGCGTCGACGGCTACTCCCGCTGGCGCCTGCAAGCGGCACCCCTCGCCACCTTGAATTCGCAGGTACCGATTCGTTTCAAGGTCGAAGATGTGCACGGCCTGTGCCGCCGGATCGCTCACGATGACTTGCCTGCCGGAGTCGGTCGTCACCGATCGCGGCTGACCCATAAAGACAGCATGAGAACTCAAGCGTTCGATAGTACCCGATATCGCATCCCCGAAAGCGCTCACCGCCGGCCCCGATGTCTGCGATCGAGCCGAACGCACCAGATGCTGCGAATCCATCACGATTTCATCGATATGCTTGGCCGGATCCACGTCCCACTGCGCACGATGATCGACAACACGGTCTTCGGTGGTTGGATATCCAGCCAGGCGGAAGGCAAACTGGTTCAACCGTGTCGGGCGGTTCACATCTCTGTCTGACTGGAATTTTCTGATGTACGTGGGAATCGCAGGACGGGCGACGGGAGGAGCGACCTGTGCCCGTACCGCCATCTGCGCGCTTATGCAAACGACAAACACGCCGAAAATAGATTCGCGGAATCTCATAAGAAACCTGGGCGCAAAGTACGAACTATTTGGGGGAGGGAGCCTGAAGGTATCAAGGCGAATTCTGTTCTTCTGCGGTCAGGAGATCAACTTCTGCAGGCGGGGATTTGGGTACTTTGGTGTTCTCGTGTTCCCAAACTGGTCAGATCGGGAACGCTCTTATTTCGGGGCTCCGCTCGGCGAGTGACAGGAGTAACAACCAACCGCCGTGCCCTTTGCAAACTGCTTGCGACCGAATTTCGTGTTGAACGTGCGATCCGCGAATGCTTCGGAAAGCACCGTTCCGCGCCCATCGGGACCATGGCACCCGGTGCACCACGCCGCGCCGTTTTCATCGACCTGCAACCCGTGTGCGCGAACCCAACTCTCGCCAGCTACGTGCATCCCGTGAGGACCTTCGGGCTTCGGCAGTTGCGCCTTGTGACACTGAATGCAGTCCCAGGTCACGCGGGTATGCTGCGCATGCAGATCGCCATGGCAGGCGGCACACTTCAACGCTCCGTGCCCAACCGAGGTGTTATACGCAGCGCCTTGATTTACGGCAAAGGTATTGTCCACCGGTTTGCGTTCGACTTCTCCGTCGAAGAGATCGTTAAACCGGAGTTGTCCCTTGACGTGAAGCGCGGTCCCCACGTGACAGCTCCCGCAGTCGGGCGCAGCGATTCGTTTTGCGTCAGGCCCGTGGCAGCTCGAGCAGGACAGATCCTGAGCAAAAGCCGGAGCGAACAGCGCCACAGACATAATAAGGATGGAGCGAACGTATGTGAGAAGGGAACTAGGCCATGCCTTGCGAGGAAGTGACTTGCGCGCAATCTCGCCGGAAGTAGTTTTGCTGATTACAGATTCCGCACCAGCAGATGGTTTCGGGTCGTTCACCGTCGGTTTAGCCCACTCAGCGTAACCCTATACAAATTCCTTATCCAAGTCATCAAATCTTCCTCTGAGCCCAGCCCCGTGTACCGCTGCTATAGTCTGCCGATGGCGAGCGTGCCGTCGGAGGCTCTGAGTCCTCTTCTGTTCGATGGTTACGATCCGGGAAATTTCTACGATGAGATGTTCTCCCGGCGTGGGTACCCGCGCGCTCACTATCACAAGATCTTCCAGAAGCTGGCGGCTGTAGCGCCGACCCAATTCGAAGAGCGCCGTCATCTCGCCGATCTGTCGTTCCTGCTGCAGGGAATCACCTTCACCGTTTACAGCGATGGCCGCGGCACCGAACGTCTCTTCCCGTTCGATCTAATCCCGCGCATTCTCCCCAACTCGGAGTGGCGCCGGATCGAGCGTGGCCTCTCTCAGCGCGTAATCGCGCTCAACTTGTTTTTACAGGACATCTACGGACCGCAGCGAATTCTGCATGATCGCGAGATTCCGCGCTCGCTCGTCTACTCATGCCGTCATTTCCATCGCGAGATGATCGGCGTCGATGTTCCGCATGGCATATACACCCATATCTGCGGCATCGATTTGATTCGCGATTCGAAAACTGGCGATTTCCTTATTCTTGAAGACAACGTGCGCACGCCGAGCGGGATTTCTTACGTGCTCGAAAACCGCATCGTGATGACGCGCACCTTTCCCGACGCATTTCAGGCTTACGAAGTTCTGCCGATCAATCACTATCCGGCGGAGCTTTCTCGCATCCTGCGCAGCCTTTCTCCGCGCAGCACCACGGACACGCAAACGGTCTTGCTCACGCCCGGCATCTATAACAGCGCCTACTTCGAGCACAGCTTCCTGGCGCAGCAGATGGGCATTGAGTTGGTCGAGGGACGCGATCTGGTCGTCGACGGCTGCATTGTCTATATGAAGACGATTCGCGGACTGAAGCGCGTCGACGTGATCTACCGCCGCGTCGATGACGAATTCCTTGATCCGCTTGTCTTTCGTCAGGACTCGATGCTCGGCGTCCCCGGACTGATGGGCGCCTACCGTGCCGGAAATGTGGCACTAGCGAATGCTGTCGGCAACGGCGTCGCCGACGACAAGGCCCTCTACGCCTATGTCCCCAAATTCATTAAGTATTATCTGGGCGAAGACCCGATCCTGAAGAGCGTCGAAACCTACCTCTGTTCCGATCCAGACGACCTCGGCTATGCGCTCGATCATTTGCCGGAGTTGGTGGTCAAAGCCGTTGGTGAATCCGGCGGCTACGGCATGTTGATCGGTCCGGCTTCCGATCGCGCCACGATTCAGACTTTTCGCGAGCGCATCAAGGCTGATCCGCGAAACTACATCGCGCAGCCGGTGATCGGACTATCTCGCGTTCCATCCTACGATCCCGGCACGCAGCGCATGGGGGCGCGTCACGTCGATCTTCGTCCCTACTGTTTGTACGACGGAGAAAAAGTGACCATTGTCCCCGGAGGCCTCACTCGCGTCGCGCTGAAGCCAGGATCACTTGTTGTGAATTCTTCCCAAGGCGGCGGGAGCAAAGATACCTGGGTACTTCGCGGAGAGAACTGAGAGATGCTATCGCGCATTGCGGATTCGCTGTTCTGGCTGGCCCGCTACATGGAACGCGCCGAAGACACCGCGCGTATTCTCGACGTGAACTATCACATGCTGCTCGAGCAATCGCAGCAGACCTATCGCCTGCGGTGGGAGCCGCTGGTGATCATGGCCGGCGAGGAGAAGCGTTTTCGCGATACTTACCAAGAAGCCAACGCGCAGACCGTCTTCGAGTTTCTCGCGTTTCGGCAAGATAATCCCAACTCAATCGTGCAGTGCATCTCCAAAGCCCGTGAAAACGCTCGCACGATTCGCGATCGCATTTCCCGCGAGATGTGGGAAGACATCAACGGTCTCTACTTCATGCTGAACCGCTTCAACCCGGAAGAAGAAATCGCGGCCGGACCTCATCGCTTTTGCGACGCAATCAAATTCGGCAGCCACCGCTTTCACGGCGTCACCGACGCGACGCTTCCGCACGACGAAGGATGGCAGTTCCTGCGAGTGGGCTGGTCGCTCGAGCGCGCCGAGATGACCGCGCGGCTCGTCGACGTCCAGTACCAGAATCTCCTCGACACCACATCGATGGCGAACGTCGCCGACAATCACCAGTGGATGGCGGTCCTCAAATCAGTCGGCGCGTACGAGGCATATCACCGCCAGCATCATTCGCCCATCGAGCCGGAGCGCGTCGCCGAAATGCTAATCTTGCACCCGCAACATCCACGATCTATTCGCTTCAGCGCAACCGAAGTGCAGGGCGGTCTGCGCGCGATCAGCGGCACCGGTTCTGGGTCATACGCGACCGAGGCCGAGCGCATGACGGGCAAGCTTCTCGAAGGACTGCGCTACGATCGCATCGACGAAATTTTCAAGCGCGGCTTGCATTTGTATTTGCACGAACTGCTGCGCATGTTCCGCTTGATCGGAACCGATATTGAACGCAAGTACTTCTACTATGGAGCGGTCGCTTGAACCGATATCACTTCGTTCATGTTACGGAATTTCAATA
>CAZBCQ010000240.1:0-5996 GCA_964490255.1 uncultured Terriglobales bacterium
GCGGATGCGCTGCGTGAGCGACGCGTCACCGAAGGCTTAGTTCATCGCGTGCAACGGCGTCGCGAGTTTCCCACGCGCGTGACACAAGCGGCGCAGGCGAATGCGCATAAGCTTTTTCAAGTCCTGTTCCAGAATCCTGGTCCAGTGAAAGTTCCTTGGCAACTTAGGATGGTTCTGCGGATTCCGGGCATTCCCCACGTGACGGCACGACTGGTTGGAGTCGGCATTCGTCCGGAGCATATTCAGGATGCGCGGCGTGTCTCGTGCAGGGGGACGCGGTTGGCAAAGATTGCGATTGGATTGGGCGTTGCTGCGGGGTTAATGAGTCTGTGGAGAATGAGGCAGAAATCGGCAGCGTGAACTGTAGCTCCTACCGTTCGCAAAGGAGTCGATGGGGCGCCCGCAGTTTTGAATGCGCAGAGATTCTTCGTTCCGCCCCGTCCGCGTCTCACGGACGCGAGAAAACCCGCCGCTCCTTACTCAGAATGACTTCCTGGTGAATTGTGGATTTCTGGCGGTCTCACCCTACGCAAAAGAAGCGTAGGATGGGGCACCCGCCGGATGGCTATTTACCTACTTCGTCCAGCTATTGTGACTGGCCGCAACACGAGTTGTTCCTGGGGTGAGAACGAACGTTGTCGAACCAGCGTGGTGCTAACCAGGCACGTGATCGCGGAAGCCGAGAAAATCATGGCGAGCACCACAAATTGATAGATCGCGGCGTAAATCGGCGGAGAGCCGGAGAGCAGCATGCCCGCCATCAGGCCCGGGATCCAGACAATCCCGAGGGACTTCATATTATCGAGCGCCGGAATCAGGCTGGCGCGAAAAGCATTCTGGACGTATGGGTTCACAGTGTTGCTGGCCGAGGCGCCGAGGGAGAGCGCGGCTTCGATCTGGCCGACGTTACCAGTCACTTCAGAGCGGTAGCGTTCGAGCGCCAGTGAGTTCGAGTTCATCGAGTTGGCGATCAGCATGCTGCCTACGGGGATCAGCGACGTGATCGCCCAATCGATCACGCCTGCCAGAGTCATCAGCGCGATCACGATTCCGGCGCCGGTCACGATGCCGTAAAGCGAGACTTCATAGGCGCCGGGAATGGTTTTCACGCGGCGCGAAGAGATGGAAGCTGCAGCGACCATCATGATGGAAAGCATGATGACGCTGGTCCACTGCGGACCTTTCAGCAGCATGACGAGGATGAACCCCATGGCGGAGATCTGCGTAATTCCGCGAACGAGCGCGATGACGATTTCAGACTCGAGATGAATCTGGCGCCGACGCGCTAAGAACAGGATGACAATTGCCATTGCCGCGGCGATGCCGGCCTGAGCGAATCCGAGTGCGATATGACTGGTGAAGATGTGCTTAAGCATGGGTGATCTCCTGGGCCGCGACAATTCGCTCGAGCCGACCACCGCGCATCAGCATGGCGCGATCAGCGATACGAGCAGCCTGCAAAGTGTCGTGCGTGACGATGAGGCAAGTAAGACGGTTAGCACGGACAACGTCGACGATGACGGCCTCCACCACGCGCTTGGCAGCGTCGTCGAGAGCGGAGGTAGGTTCGTCGAGCAACAGGACTGCGGGCGAGTTGGCGAGCGTGCGCGCAACGGATACCCGCTGCGCCTCTCCACCCGAGAGTTCCGTGACGGAACGCGCGGAGAAGCCGGGCAGTCCAACTTGCAAGAGAAGGTGTTCCATGACGCCATCGGAGACGATCTCACCGCGCTGGCTGGGACCGAAACGAAGATTGTCGGCGACACTCCCAGGGAACAGAAATGGAGTCTGTAACACGAGGCCTACGCGCCGTCGAAGCTCGCGCGGCGGAAGTTCCCGGTAATCCAGTCCGTCGAGGAAGCAGGTGCCAGAAGTGGGCTCGTCGAGGCGATTCAGTAATCGCAAGAATGACGATTTGCCAGCACCGCTCGGCCCGCAGATGGCCATGATCTCGCCACGAAGCACAGAGACGCTGACATCGTTGACGAGAGGGGTGGTTCCGACCAGCCGAGTCAGATGTTCTGTCCGCAGAACCGCCAGCTCTGTGCGACTATCCTGAGAATCGGACATCCAACAGTTATACCTTTTATGAGTGAAGTAGAAGAAGCGGACGCGAGAGGCAGATGAAAATCAACAAAAGCGAAGCGGAGTGGAAACAGGAATTAGATCCCGAGCGATTTAAGGTGTGCCGCCTGAAAGCGACGGAATATCCGTTTACGGGAGTGTACTGCGACTTTCATGAGCCCGGCGTATATCACTGCTCGTGCTGCGGTACGGCGCTGTTTGATTCCGACGCGAAGTTCGATTCCGGCTGCGGCTGGCCGAGCTTTTATCAGCCAATCTCCGAGCAGGCAGTTCGAGAGGAAAGCGATCTGAGCCACGGAATGCGCCGCGTGGAAGTACTCTGTTCGAACTGCGATGCGCATCTGGGGCATGTGTTCGAAGATGGACCTCCTCCGACGGGACTCCGATATTGCATCAATTCAGTGTCGCTGAAGCACGAGCCGCGATAATCACTTCCATTATTTCTTCTTTGGCTTCATCGCTTCCCAATCGGCATCGGAAAGAAGCTGCCCGACGTAGCTGAATTCGCCTGCGCCTTGCAGCCAACCACCGCCATCCATCACAACGATGTCGCCGTTGATGTAAGTGCATCCATCGCTAACCAGGAATGCGGCGAGGTTGGCGAGTTCAGCGGGAGTTCCAAACCGGCGCAGTGGAACGCGGCGAAGCGCAAGTTTTTCCAGGTCCGGAGAAGGCATGAGGCGAGAGAATGCGCCTTCAGTTGGAATCGGCCCGGGGGCAATTCCATTCAGGCGGATGCCGCGTGGTCCCCATTCGACAGCGAGGCTAGTGGTTAGAGCCATGACTCCGGCTTTTGCAACGGCGGACGGAACGACGTACGCGGAACCGGATCCGCTGGAAGCGTAGGTGGTGACGATGTTCAGTACCGTTCCTGAATGATTCGCGGCAAGCCAGCGGCGACCGCAGCCGAGCGTCATATTCAGCGTGCCGGTGAGGACGATTCCGATTACGGCTTCGAACGCACGCGGCGAGAGTTCTTCGGTTTTCGCTAGAAAATTTCCGGCCGCATTGTTCACCAGAATGTCGAGCGGACCCGCGGTCCACATGGAGTCGAGAAGACCCTCGACTGCGGCGGTATCGCGAACATCGCACGTCGCCTGATGTATGCGACCAGGACCGATGGACTCCAACTCGGAGGCCGTGGTTTCCAGAACACTGGTGCGTCGACCACAGATATAAACCGTCGCGCCCAGTTGCAGGAAGCGCTCGGCCATAGCCCGGCCAAGGCCTGTGCCGCCGCCGGTGATTAAGGCTCGCTTACCGGCGAGTAAGTCAGGTGTGAACATGTTTAGAACTCCGCAGGCGAGGGTAGCAGAAGGAGGAGAAAAAGTAAGGGGCTGTGAACAATCAATGTGAGTTGAGTTTCTAATCGGAAAGGGACAGCTCTGCATTCGAGATTTGGAAGCTACCGGGAGCGTAGTTTTCCTCAGATTCAATCGCCAAGTGTGAATCTTGGTGTCTGAAACGCGTTCTTAGTTGTAACAATAAAATCCTGCGCACCTTCGAGACGAGGAATCCGTTCTGCTGAGGCGCTCATCTAACGAAGCCCAAGGTGGATGCTATGCCGGATAATCTGACTGAAATTCTGCGCCGCGAATTGAACAATGTGGATACGCAGTTACAAGAACTGTCGAGACTGAAAGAGGCGATGGAAAACCTCCTGAACAGCTACTCGGAAGGCGCCGGGAAGAGTTCCAAAGTTCTGCACATGCCCAAACCGGCGAAGCAGAATGCGCCTTCGTCGACGCTGGATATGGCGCAGCAAGTTCTGGAGAAGCATGGCGAAATGAAGGCGGAAGAATTGATGGAAGCGATCCGCCAGGAATTCGGTGTGCGACCGGCGCATACGCTGCCGCAGATGTTGTACATCCGCGCGCGCGCCAAGAAGCGGTTCTATCGAACCGCGGACGGGAAGTTCGGAGTGATTTCCGGACGGCGACACGGCAAGAAAGCGGCGTAAAGGCAGTGGTTAGTGGCTAGTGATGAGTGGGTAGCTGGTAGCTAGTGGATGCTGCGTACTCGTGGCGCGAGCCTTGAGATTGCGAACCGCCAAGTTCAAAACCCACACTCTTTCTTCGTAACAGGGAAGAGCGCGCGAGGCTTCGAATGTAGCCCGTGCTCGATCCTGTTCGCTGGCTAGATTCCTGCGGCGCGCAGGCGCGCAAGAAGATCCGGCTCAGGCTTTCTGCGGAAGATCCAACGTGCTGCCAGAAGTCCCAGAGCAACGTAAATCGAACGCGTCACCATATCTTTCCCCCGCTCGGTCATACCGCTCCTTCCCGCCCTGCGCGGTTGCAATTTCCACACCGCAACGGGCGTTCCAGAAAACTCTTTCTGCCAATCACTCTATTGTCCGGAAGTACAGGGGTAAAGATGGCTGCAGTAATGCGGCGGGTAATGTTACTGGCGCAGCCCCGATCAGAAAGAGCCCTGGATTCCTCTATTTACATCGGAAAACCAGGGCCTCAACTTGATAGGTAACGTGACGAAAGATTTCAGTCGGCGCTGACTCCCATTCGTTTTGGAGTCGCCGCGGAGGGCCACTCCAGTTCCTGCGCATCGACCACCGCGAGCGCCGCGGCCTGAACGACTTCTTCCACTTCACACCCTCTGGTAAGAAGCTGGACGGGCTTGCTCATTCCCATGAGGATGGGGCCGATTGTCTGTGCACCACCGAGTCGTATCAGCAATTTGTAAGCGATGTTGGCGGAGGTAAGGTCGGGGAAGATGAGGACGTTGGCTCCGCCGCGCAGACTGGAGAACGGGTATTCCTTCGTGATCAGATCGGGCATGACGGCAGTGTCGGCCATGATTTCGCCGTCGACGATGAGCGTTGGGTCAGCACCACGAATGAGACGCACAGCCTGGCGAACTTTTTCGCAGAGTGGATGTTTGGTGCTTCCGAAGCTGGAGAACGAAAGCATGGCGACGCGAGGCTCCACGTCGAAGCGGCGGGCCTCGGCGGCAGCACAGAGCGCGATCTCACAGAGTTCTTCGGCCGTGGGTTCGATGTTTACGCTGGTATCCGCGAGGAAGTACATTTCGTTCTGCGCGGTAATAAGTGTGTAAAGACCAGACACGCGGTGCAGTCCTTCACGAACGCGAATTACCTGGAGCGCGGGGCGGATCGTATCCGGAAAGTGCTGGTTGATACCGGAAACAAGTGCGTCCGCATCGCCGACGTGGACCATCATGGAGGCGAAGTAATTGTGGTTCTTGATCAGGTCTTTCGCCTCGGAGACGGTGACGCCGTGCCTTTGGCGAAGGCGGAATAACTCTTCGATATAGAAGTCGCGGCGCGAAGAATCTGCGGGAGAGATGATCTGGACTCCGTCGAGGGAGATCCCCAGGACTTCGGCTGTTTTGGTGATGGTTTCGGCAGATCCGAGCAGGATGGGACGGGCGATCGCTTCTTCGACAATTGCCTGCGAAGCACGAATGATTTTCTCGTGCTCGCCCTCGGGAAACACGACGCGCTTGGGCGCTGCCTTGGCGCGATGAATGAACCAGCGCGTCACTTCGTGGGCTTTGCCGAGCAGGCGCTCGAGCTGTTCGCGATATTCGTCGAGATTGATGGGCTCCTGGGCGACCCCGGAATCCATCGCGGCCTTGGCGACGGCGCGGGCTTCGCAAACCAGAACGCGGGGATCGAAGGGCTTAGGGATGAGATAGTCGGCTCCGAAGCGGAGACGGTCGACACCGTAGGCGCGGCAGACTTTGTCAGGAACATCTTCCTTGGCGAGATCGGCTAACGCGCGAGTGGCGGCGAGTTCCATCTCGTGATTGATGGTGGTGGCGCGAACGTCGAGCGCTCCGCGAAAGATGAAGGGGAATCCCAGAACGTTGTTGACCTGGTTGGGATAGTCGGAGCGTCCGGTGGCGAGAATCACATCGGGGCGGGCCTGCTTGGC
>CAZBCQ010000241.1:0-4238 GCA_964490255.1 uncultured Terriglobales bacterium
TCCTTCAGTGCCTGCTCGATGGTGAACTGTATCACTTCTTCGTAGTGAGTTCCCAGGAACGTCTTCAGTTTTTTGGTGTTCATGATGTAGGAACCAATCATGTACGGGAGCGCCTGGGGCGGAATCGTGGATATCTTCAGCTTCCACAGCAGTGTCAATGCTATGCCGCACAGCCAGCGGCTCGGAAGGCGCGTAATTTTCTGATTCGCAATGCGGGCGCAGGCCTGATAGGTGAGCGCGTCTCCACGTCCGGCAACGTTCAGGATCACGAGATCGTTCTTCGCCACTGGCCTCTGTAGCAGGTGGGCGATCAGTCGCGCCACATCATCCACATGAACAAACTGGAAGCGCTTGTGCAGGTATTTCTCGCCATAAGGCAGAAGTAAGGGCAGGCGCTTGCCTTCGGCTTGAAGCTTTTTTCCCCAGTGGCCGTCAGCATAGGCGGTCCCGCGCAATGCATTCACCAGATAGTTCTGCATGGAGGCGCCGGCAAAAATATGCGGCCGCAAAATGTAGCTAGTGCACGCACCTAAATTGCCGGCACGGAAACGCACCACATCGTCCGCCTCCTGTTTGTGGATCGCGTACGGGAGCGTATGGGCTCCAAGCGGGTTCTCTTCGCGTACCGGACCCGGTGTATCCGACCCGTAGGCCGAAACCGACGAAGGAAAGATGAAGGTATCGATGAGCCCGCCGTGTCGATTGACTTCGGTGATGCCTTCCATGACACGAGCGGTCCCGGCCACATTGATCTGCCACATGCGATCGAGGTCGAGCACGCCGTTGCGAACCGGATCGACGACAAAAGCCAGGTGGACTACGGCCCGGGCTTCGGTCTTTTTGAGCAACTGGACCAAGCTGTCGCAGGCGTTTTCGCGGCCGAGATCCATGCGTTCAAACTGCGACAATTGGCCGGAGGGGGGCGCCTGGAGGTCCACGCCGATGACCCGAAAATCCTGCAACAGGGGAAGCAATCGCTGTCCGAGATTTCCCGAAATCCCGGTCACGATAACCGCCGGTCTGGAGACGCTGCTCACTTTTTATTCTGGGGCGCCGGAGAAGACGAAGCAGTTGGTTTCGGCGCAGCGTGTGTACCGAAATAGCTTTCGTTCAGCTCGGGCTTCACGTTGTTGAACACTGATTCCAGGTTGTTGCGAAGCTTCTCGTTTTGAATCGTCTGTTCGATCTCCGCCCGCACATCACTGAGCGGTACTGTCTTCTTGGACTCGAGTTTGTAGATGTAAATGCCTTCGGGCTGCACCATTGGCTGGGTGACCTCGCCGGGTTTCAAATCGAAGATTGCCGTCTGTGTGGGAGGAACCATGGTGCGCCGCCAGTTGGGAATGGAGGTCGGCGGAGGAGGCGTCTTGATTCCGGAATTCTCGTAGACTTCTTTCTCCAACTTGTCGAAGCCCTCTCCTGCAGCGGCGCGAGCACGCATTTTGTCGGCTTCAAGTTTCAGCTCTGCTTCGGTCGGCTGCTTTGTTTCCTGCTTCAACGAGGGATTCGACTTCGGGATGAACAGGCGCTTAAAAGCAGCTTGCTCATAGTCGGCCTTGTGCTTGTCGTAATAATCTTGAACCTCGGCGGTTGTCGGCTTAGCCTTTTGCTTGGCCTGGTTCACAACTTCCGCCGCCAGGATCTGCGTCCGCATGTAATCCATCATGTCCTTGAAGTGCTGCGTCTCAGGGAGATGCTGGCGCTCGGCCAAATCTTGAAGGACCAGCGCCTTTGCATATTGCTCTGCCAGCATCTTCTGGCTGTCTTTGGGCATGTCGGGATTCAGCGTGCTGACCAACTTCTCAAACTGGGTGCGCGTAACCACCGTCTTGCAATCGGCGCCGGTGGTGGGGCCAGTATCCCCTGGGCAAAGTCCCTTCAACGTGATCACCGCGCCCGATTCGGGCACTTCCTGCGGTATCACCGGAAGCGTGCTTGAAGTCTGGTTGCTGGAACCACTTGCTGGTGGGGCCGATTGCGCCGCCGTACCGGGTTTGGCGGTCTGACTGAAGGCAAGGGATGAGAGCAGAAATACGCACAAGCTCAAGCGATACATGCATTCTCCGAGGCTGGGTGGACTCGCACCCGAATCAGGTAAGAATCGTAGCATAGTCAACGGTATGTACTTTGTTATGAAGGTGGTTCCATGATGTTGAGGTTGGCACCGCGACCAGCGCAGTGGATAATCGAAATAGATGGTTGAGGCCGCCACTGTAAATTCGGGGTCGATGCATACAGAGAAACGCGCCGTGGCGCAGAACTCTGTCTGGGCCGCGATTGCGATCACGACGCTGAAGATTGTTGTCGGCCTGAGCACGGGTAGCCTGGGCATCCTTTCCGAGGCGCTCCATTCTGGTCTGGATCTGATAGCGGCGCTGATCACGCTGTTCTCCGTGCGTGTCTCCGATAAGCCGGCAGATGCCGAGCACCAGTACGGTCATGCCAAGGTCGAAAATTTTTCGGCGTTCCTGGAAACCGGGCTGCTGCTGCTTACCTGCGCCTGGATTGTATGGGAGGCATTCAAGCGGCTGTTCTTTCATAGCGTTGAAATCGAGCCGAGTGTCTGGGCCTTCCTGGTGATGTTCGTCTCCATCGGCGTCGATTATTGGCGTTCGCGCAACCTGCAACGTATCGCGGACAAGTACGACAGCCAGGCGTTGCACGCGGATGCGCTGCATTTCCGGACGGACATCTGGTCTAGTGGCGTCGTGATTCTTGGGCTGGCGCTGGTCGCGATTGGAGAGAGGTTCCATGTCAGCTGGCTGCGCGTGGCCGATCCCATAGCAGCACTGGCGGTAGCTTGCGTCGTAGTCACGGTGAGCTGGCGGCTGGCACGCCAGACCATGGACGCATTGCTGGATGCTGCGCCAACTGGAATTCGCAATCAGGTGATCAGCGCAGTGCAGCGTGTGCCCGGAGTAATCGAAGTGGATCGGGTGCGCATACGCCGTGCGGGGAATCGGTATTTCGCCGATCTTACCGTGGGCTTCGGCAGGAATCTGACATTCCAGCGTTCGGAGCAACTGGCGGCGGAAGTCGTCGCGACCGTAACGCGCCTTCTTCCCGACGTCGATGTGGTGGTGCACTCCACCGCGCTTCCGCTGCGCGGCGAAAACATGTTTGATCGCATACGCGCTGTGGCGTCGTCGAACAACTTAGGCGTGCACGATATCAGCATCCAGGACCTGGATGGACGCCTTCATGTGGAACAGCACCTGGAACTAAACGAGCAGCTATCCCTGAAGGAGGCGCACGATTTCGTGACAGTGCTGGAGTGGGAGATACGCGAAAAGGTCCCGGAAATCTCTACGATTCTGACGCACATTGAAAGTGAACCGGCCACGATCGAAACGGCGCATCCGCTCGTGGAGGAACCGGCACTGGAAGAGAAGTTGCGCGCGGTGGCTCGAGAATTTCCTGAGCTCATTGACGTCCATGATTTCCAATTCAAGCGCGTTGCCGGGAAACTCTATGCCTCGTGCCACTGCACCATGTCCGACACGTTGCCGCTTTCGCAAGTGCATGAGGTGATGACAGCCCTTGAGACGCGCTTCAAGCAGATCGACCCCGATCTGTTCCGCGTGCTGATTCATCCTGAACCACAGACCGACAACCTCCGATAGCTGCGGGAACTTGCCCCTGGCAAACGCGCTCTGTATGCTCGACGGAGTGGCGAGCCCCTCTCCAATACGCGATGGCTGGCAAGCAATTACCAAGACGCCGTCGCTCATCCTTTGCGAAATTGCGTGGCGCTGGACGTTTGGCCTTGCGCTCTGGGCCGTGCTTGCGTACATCGCGCTGAGTTCGCTCGGGCAGGTGCAAATCAGCGATACGGAGATCAAGCTGATGCGAGCCCTCGATCCGCGTATCAGTTCGTATGTGTTACTGCGGGTCATGAATGCGATCGTGCCGGTTGTCCTCAAAATCTTCGTTTACACATTGCCGGCGCTGGTAGTGCTTTGGATTGCGGCGGCGACGGTTGGGCGGGCGGCCACGTTGAAGGCGTTGCTGGGAGAGCGCTGCGGTAAGGTGCGCTGGTCGGCTCTGGCGGCCGTGAATTTGTTGCGTGTGGTCATCCTGTTCGCTACGGTGCTCGCGTTCGTGGGGTCGTCGATTATGATCGGACGAATGTTCCGTGGGGAGCCGGAATTGCTAGGCTCGGCAATTCTACTGAGCATGGGCGCCAATCTGCTCATCCTCAGCGCATGGTCGCTGCTGAACTGGTTCCTGAGTCTTGC
>CAZBCQ010000241.1:4338-5973 GCA_964490255.1 uncultured Terriglobales bacterium
CAGCTGATCGCACGCCGAATCCGCGAGTTCAACGTCTTTTCCGTCGTCCTGCCCTGTACAGCCAAGCTTGAAGAAGTAATGAGTTATTCGCCCGTGGGAATCATCCTGTCGGGCGGTCCGAGCTCGGTTTACGACGCCGATGCTCCGGCGATGGACGAACGCGTTCTGGCTGCCGCGAAACCGGTGCTGGGCGTGTGCTACGGGCTGCAGGTGATGACCTATAAGCTCGGCGGAAAGGTGCGTCCGGCGTCGAAGCGCGAGTACGGGCACGCGCAGGTGCACGTCGCAGAAAGCTCGAAGCTGTTCAAGGAGCTTCCGTCCGATATCTCGGTGTGGATGTCGCACGGTGACGAAGCGGAGCAGTTGCCTGCCGGATTCAAGGAAGTAGCGCGCAGCAGTAACGCGCTCGCGGCGATGGAAAATCCAGAGCGCCGCATGTGGGCTGTGCAGTTCCATCCCGAAGTGCACCACACGCCGATGGGCAAGCAGATCCTGCGGAATTTCGTGTTCGATATCTGCGGCGCGCTTCCGAATTGGACGCCGGCGCAGTTCATCCTTGAAACGGTTGAGAACATTCGTAAGCAAGTCGGCGAGCAGGGAAGAGCGATCTGCGCGCTTTCCGGCGGCGTGGATTCGAGCGTTGCGGCCACGCTGGTGGATCGCGCCATGGACAATCGCCTGACCTGCGTCTTCGTAAACAACGGCGTGCTGCGCAAGAACGAGTTCGCGAAAGTCCAGCAGACGCTGCGGGACAAGCTGGGCCTGAATCTGCATGCGGTAGACGCCACGGAGCGCTTCCTGAGCAAACTTAAAGGCGTGGTCGAGCCAGAGAAGAAGCGCAAGGTTATCGGGAACGAATTCATTGAGGTTTTCGATGACGAAGCACACAGGATCGAGCGCGAACAGGGCACGGTGGAATGGCTGGTGCAGGGCACGCTTTACCCTGACGTGATCGAGTCGGTCTCGGTGCGCGGACCGTCGCAGACGATCAAGTCGCACCACAATGTCGGCGGTCTCCCCGAAAAGATGAAACTGAAGCTTATCGAGCCGCTGAAGGATCTATTTAAAGACGAAGTCCGGCGGATTGGCCGGGATCTCGGGATGCCAGAAGAGATTTTGCAACGGCAGCCGTTCCCAGGTCCGGGACTGGCCGTGCGCATTCTCGGCGAAGTGACGCCGGAGCGCATTGCGATCTTGCAGGAAGCGGATGACATCGTCGTCACGGAGATCAAGAAGGCTGGTCTGTACAACCAGATCTGGCAATCGTTTGCGGTGCTGCTGCCGGTGATGTCGGTTGGTGTGATGGGCGACCAGCGGACGTACGCGTACACCTGCGCGATCCGAGCAGTGCATTCAGAAGACGGTATGACGGCCGACTGGGTGCCGCTGCCGCATGAGGTGCTGAAGACGATCTCCAACCGCATGGTGAACGAGGTGCGCGGGATCAATCGCGTGGTCTACGACGTGACGTCGAAACCGCCGGGTACAATTGAGTGGGAGTGAGGTAGCAAGTCTATGGCACAGATGTTTCGCACATCGAATCCCGCGTTGAGCAACGACGCGTTCCGTGGCCAGGGGTACGCCGCAACCGGCGAAGCCATGACCGTGTCGGGCACGGTGAACAAGACCGGCATT
>CAZBCQ010000242.1:0-5950 GCA_964490255.1 uncultured Terriglobales bacterium
CCTGACCAGTAACCAGGGAGTCGGAGGGATTCACGATCACCTGGTCGTGATCGTTCAACCCGGTAAGGATTTCCATTTCATTGCCAAGATCACGTCCCGGCATCACATTCTTGAGAACAGCTTTCCCGCCCTGTACCACGCCGACCTGCAGGTCCTTCGTGCGAAACAGCAGGGTATTCGCCGGAATGAGGTAAGTGGGATGTTCCGCCGGAATCTTGAGATGAACTTCTGCATAAGAGCCGGTGAGCAGAGTCCCTGTAGTATTGGCGACGTCTACCTCCACCAGCAATGTGCGGGTAGTGATGTTGATGGCATCGGCGGTGCGCACTAGTTTTCCCGGGAACGTGCGCCCGGGAAACTCAGGCAATACAATGTCCGCCTCGGTTTCGCCGGGTTTCACGCCTCGTGAGTATTCCTGCGGCACATTTACATAAACACGCAGCGTATCTGTCTGCGCCATATGAAACATGTCGGTCTTCGGTGTCGCAGTGCTACCAGCGTTGATGAGATCGCCGATGTCAGTATTGCGAGCTGTGATGACGCCATCGAAAGGCGCGTAGACTCTTTCAAAAGACACGAGGGCCGTATACTGCTGTACCGCTGCCTTGTCCGCGTTGACGATGGCATTGTTCGCATTGTAAGTGCCGACCGCGTTGTCCCGGTCCTGCTGGGACACAGCGTGTTTGGCAAATAGTCCTATGTAACGTTTTCTTGTTATATCTGACAACTCCAGATTGGCTTGTGCCGTCGCGAGATTGCTGCGCGCCTGCTCCAGTTGCTGATCCACCTCGGGGGCTTCAATCACAGCCAGCAGTTGCCCTGCTTTCACGTGCGCTCCGATATCGAAGTACCACTTCTTCAGATAGCCGTTGGTGCGTGCGTAAATCGGTGATGAGATGAGCGGCTGCACGTTGCCCGGCAGAATGATCTCCTGCGCCGGCGCGGCAGGTTTCGGTGAAACAACAGAAACCGACTGCGCAGATGTTTGCGCAACAACGGTGCGCAGCTTCGCCTCATCTCCCAAACGTAGCCAGATTCCGTAAGCCAGCACACCACCCACAATCAGCAAAGCGATAACCGCAACCAACCAGCGTCTTCGCGGAGCAGCGCCTGGACCCGATTCACGGGAGAAGTTCGCGTCAACGTCGTTGATCTGCTCGCTGACTTCGTTTTTAGCCATATTAGTCACCACTGTTCCTATCGACTGATGTTGCGCCCTGGGTTTTCATCTTTAACCGCCGCTCGTGTAAGACGCTGAAGAATGTCGGCACGAAGAACAGCGTAGAAACCGTCGCGAAAAGCAGTCCACCAATGACCGCTCGCCCGAGGGGGGCATTTTGCTCACCGCCATCGCCCAACCCTAACGCCATCGGAACCATGCCGATGATCATGGCCAACGCGGTCATCAGGACAGGACGAAAACGCGTAAAGCCTGCGTCCAAAGCGGCCGAGATCGGATCCTTACCAATGTCCATCTGCTCAGTCGCGAAGCTCACGAGCAGAATGCTGTTTGCAGTGGCAACGCCCATGCACATGATGGTTCCCATCAGCGCAGGCACGCTGAGCGTCGTATGAGTGATGAACAGGAACCAGCAAATTCCGGCCAGTGCCGCTGGCAAGGCGGAGATCATGATGAAGGGATCGAGCCAGGACTGGAAATTCACGACGATCAACAGGTAGTCGAGCAAGATCGCGAACACCAGGCCGCTCAGAAGTCCGATATACGAGGAGCGCATGGTCTGGACCTGCCCGCGGACAATTACCTGTGATCCACGTGGCAAGCGGCTGCGGTTTTCATCGAGAATCTTGTTAATGTCGCGCGAGACTCCGCCCAGGTCGCGTCCTGAGTTCGTTCCGAAAATGTCGATGACTGGCTGAATATTGTAGTGGGACACGACTGCCATGCCGGTTGCTCGTTTCATCGATACCAGACTGGCCATCAGCGACGGAGTAGCCAAGGTATTCGTGCCTGTTACCGGGATGTTCACGAGGTCCTGTAACGTATCGGCCCGGTACTGTGGTGTTTGGCTTTCAATGTTGTAGCTGACTCCGCTTTTTGGATCGACCCAAAAAGTTGGGGTCGTTTGAAAGCTTCCGCTGAGCGAAATCAGCAGATTTTGCGCAATATCGCGTGCAGAGAAGCCAAGCTGCTGTGCCTTGGTCCGCTCAATTCTCAGATTCAAATACGGTTCATTGAATGGCTGCTGAATCCGCATATCAGCCGTACCGGGAACGGATCTGATCTGCGAGAGCACCTGGTTTGCCCATTCGTGGTTGCCCTCAAGATCGCGGCCTACAACCTGGATATCGATGGGAGAGGGCAAGCCGAAATTAAGAATCTGCGTCACTATGTCTGACGGAAGGAACGCAAACATTACGCCCGGAAATTGTTTCGGCAACGTAAGGCGAAGCTTGTCGACATAATCCGCGGTCGGATTATGTTTCGGCGTCAGCGTCACAATCACATCTGCATCCGATGTTCCGACAGGAGCTGAATTGCTATAGGAAAGGTTGATGCCGCTGTACGGCAGCCCGATGTTATCGATAATGCTCGACACTTCTGCTGTTGGAATCTGACGTCGAATGGAATTCTCAACCAGGTCGCAGAGGTAAGCAGTGTCTTCAATGCGCATCCCTGTGGGGCTACGAAGATGCAGTTTGAAGCTGCCCGCGTCAACAGCGGGAAAAAAGTCCTGACCTAGCCATGGGATCAAAATTGCCAATGATCCTAGGCATGCGACGAAGAAACTCACCAGGAACAAGCGCCGGTGATGAAGAACAACTCCAAGAAGTCTGTGGTACCCCCCGCGGAATCGCTCAAAAGCAACTTCGAAACTCTGCTGCAATCTGACTAGTGGATTGCGGCTGTGCTTTCTTCCTTCCTCACCCACCCGTTCATGCCTCAACAAATACTTCGCCATGGTTGGAACAATGGTTCGCGAGAGAAAGTAGGAAGCAAGCATCGCAAACACCACAGCTTCCGCCAACGGCAGGAACAGATAACGCGCAACCCCGGAGAGCATGAACATGGGGGCAAACACGATACAGATGGACAATGTGGAGACAAATGCAGGAGTGGCAATCTGAGACGCACTCTCCAGGACAATGTCGTCCATGTCTTTGTCCGGCTCTGCCTCTCGGTTGCGATTGATGTTCTCCACTTCCACAGTGGCATCGTCGACGAGGATACCTACGGCCAGAGCCAATCCACCCAGGGTCATAATGTTGATCGTCTGGCCGATCGCGCTCAGGACGATGATGGACGTTAGAATCGCGAGAGGAATGGAAGTAGCGATAATCAGAGTGCTGCGCCCGCTGCCCAGGAATATGAGGATCATCAAAGCCGTCAGGCACGCTGCAATCAGGGCTTCCCGCACGACACCGCTGATTGCGCCTTTGACGAATATCGATTGATCCGCGAGTGGCGTCATCTTCAACTGTGGCGGAACGGTAGCAGCAATCTGCGGAAGAAGTGCCTTGATGCCTGCAACCACACTCAACGTGGAGGCATTCCCGCCCTTTTGAATTGTCAGGAGCACGGATCGTTGTCCATCCACGCGGACAATATTGGTTTGCGGCGGTGAGCCGTTGTGTACCCAGGCAACATCCTTTATGTAGATAGTCGTATCCCCAATAGTCTTGATGGGAATACGGTTCAGGTCCTCCATCGTCTGCGGCGCGGCATTTGGAACGGTGACCTGGTATTCCGTTCCGCCGATCTTGGATGTTCCCGTTGGCAGGATCAGGTTCTGCAACGAGATCGCATTCACGACATCGAGCGCGGAGAGACCTTTTGACTGCAACGCGTTTGGATTGAGGTCGACCTCCACCTGACGTTGCTTGCCGCCATACGGATACGGTACTGACGCTCCGGGGACGGTAATCAGCTGAACACGAATGAAATTAAGACCGTAGTCATTTAGTTGCGTCTCAGAGAGTCCTTTTCCTGAAAGAGCGAGCTGCAAAATTGGGACGCTCGATGCGCTGTACGCCAAAATTAGCGGCGGTGTAGTTCCTGTTGGTAACTGCCGCAATTGCGTTTGAGAGACGGCCGTAATCTGCGCAATCCCGCGTTCCACATTGGAGGTTGGCTGCAGAAAGACCTTAACGACAGCAACGCCGTAGAGCGACTGAGACTCGATGTGCTCGATGTTGTCTACGGTTGTAGTCAGCGCCCGTTCGGTGACGTAGACGATTCGATTATTCATGTCCTCGGGAACGAGGCCTGAGAAATTCCAGATGATGCTGATTACCGGGATATCGATGTTAGGGAAAATGTCGGTCGGAGTGCGGAAGATAGACAGCAGACCCATCACCAGAATGAGAATGGCCATAACCACGAAGGTGTACGGTCGGCGTAATGCGAGTCTAACGATCCACATAAATGTTGGTCCTGGCGACTTCGGTCAGTACTTTCGATTCGGGGGCGTATGGATATGCAACTTTTTGTGTGAAATCCAAGTTCGTCGATGCGTTTCGGCGTACCGCTTAAACAGCAGCTTCCCGCGCGCCCACGAGGAGAGTGTCGAGCCGCTCGTGGATGCGCATGCAATCCTCTATCGAGAGAGACGCAAGGGCGGCGCGAACGAATTCCTGCTCACACTGTTCCGAGCAGAACACATTCGGGCATTGGGCGGTGGAGCGCAGCGGGTTTCGCGGTGCGCGGCAGTGAGAACACGAACCCGGGATAGGATCGCTGGACTCAGCGGCAGCGAATGCGATACCAAGTTCGATCAGCGTGGCTGCTCCGGACTTTCGCGGGGAGAACCTGTGAGCCTCGACCTTGCTGCAACCGAGACACTGTTCTTTGGATTGAGTGGCTGACATGTGGCACATCCTTCGGACTTATCAAAAGCAGTTGCTATGCCAAACCGGAACTGCCATCTCATCGCACTTGACCATGAGATTTCGTGCAGATCTCTGATTTTTGGTGTCGATGCGCAAGGCAGTGTCAACAGGTTGACGCCCTCGCTGTCGAAATACGAACGCGGCAGCGGAACCAGGGCAGGTTCGGCAACTTGATTACACACTGGAGAGAACGGGACCGCCGAAGCGGCTACTCATCATCTCTGACGTTTATCAGTGATCTATTCGCCGCCTCCGAGGCTTACTTCCCGCTCGGCTCCGCTTAATTTGATTGCAACCCTCGCGCTGACTCAGTCGATTCGGGCCGCACCGGCACCCACCCCCCACTTGGTTTGCCGTGAATCTGTTCCGCCAGCGTAGCTGTCTGGGTGCCAAGATCCTTCTCGTACACCGATGCACCAGGCATAACGATGAAGGTCATCACGCCTGAGGCCCGGTACTCCGCGGGATAGGCAACGACTTCGGCGCCAGAGGGGCCTTCGGGGACGACTCGATAGTAGTAGCCATGGAAGAGCTCTGTTTCCGGAAGAGCACCACCTTTTGCGACGGCAGCAGCAATGAGGTGTTGTGCGTAGTCGTTAACTACGCCGTCGTTTGTGGGTGTCGTTTCATGCCGGGTCGCCGCTACGATCGCGTCGCAGATCTGGAGTGCAACCGTTTCATCTTCTCCGATTCGCCGTGCCACGATTTCCTGGGCACCAGCATCAGAGTCAAACTGCCATTTGCCATTGTTACTAACCAGTGGAATTGGAAACGGCCAGTTCTCCGCTCCGACATACAGCATTGTCGTTCCATCCGGTTCGCGAACAAGACGGTGCATCTGCTGGTATTTGTGCACGAATCGTTCGTGATTAAACTTATCGTCGTTGTCGCTGCCCGAAGACGTGAGTTCCGGCCCAGCTCCTAAGATGGCGTCCATCGCCGGCTCATCATTGTTCTTTACGGCTTCGTAAAGAGCCCGCGATGCATCGCTGGCCGATGCGAAGGTTCTCGTCTGTGATTGCTGAGCGAGAGTGAGTTGAGAACCGAAGACCAGCAGCACAATCGCTGCAAGAATGCTGAACCCTGAGATTGGCGACGTATT
>CAZBCQ010000243.1:0-3322 GCA_964490255.1 uncultured Terriglobales bacterium
CAGACTCCATGCACATCACCCTCATCGCTGGCGGTGTAATCTCGCTCGCTGCATGGATCTATCTTCTCTCCGCGCGTGGCGGGTTCTGGAAGATCCCTCGACCACAACCAATGGCGCCAATCACCACTCGCCCCTCCATCGTCGCCGTCATTCCTGCTCGCAATGAAGCCGATGTCATCGCACGCGCGATCACCAGCCTTCTTCATCAGCAGATCGACGCCAATCTCCACATCGTTCTCGTTGACGACGCCAGCTCAGACGGCACCGCCGAAGTTGCAGTTCAAGCTGCGTCCGCCGCAGGCATGTCCAGCTTCCTGACCGTCCTCAACGGCGCACCTCTCCCGCCCGGTTGGTCCGGAAAAGTCTGGGCGCAACATCAGGGCGTCACCAAAGCCCTCGAATTTAATCCCGACTATCTCCTGCTCACCGACGCCGATATCGCGCACGCGCCCAACAACCTCGCTTCGCTCATCACTTTCGCCGAAACCAGCGACTCCGACCTGACCTCATTCATGGTGAAGTTGCACTGCCACTCTTGGTTCGAGCGCTGGCTGATCCCCGCATTCGTCTTCTTTTTCTTCATGCTCTACCCGCCATCGTGGATACGCGATCGCAAACGCCACACCGCCGGTGCCGCAGGCGGCTGCATGCTTATCCGTCCCGCAGCACTCAGAGCAGCCGGCGGCATTGAGGCCATCCACGGCGAGATCATCGACGACTGCGCTCTCGCCCGCGCCATCAAAAAGACCGGCGGTAATCTCTGGCTCGCTCCAAGCGAAACGGCACGGAGCATACGTCCTTATGACTCCGTCGGCGAAATCGGACACATGATCTCGCGCAGTGCCTTCAATCAGCTCGGCCACTCCACACTGCTTCTCATTGGAACCATAGTTGGCCTGGCGATCCTTTATCTCCTACCCATCGCGCTGCTCTTTTCGCGATCCGCGCTTTCCATGTCCCTTGGCCTCGCCACATTGATTGCTATGCTGATCGCCTATCTCCCCATGGTTCGTTTTTACAGGTTGAATACTGGCTGGGCACTCACCCTTCCCGCCGCCGCCATCTTCTATATGGGTGCCAGCGTCCACTCGGCCCTCCGCTACTGGTCCGGAACCGGGGGCATGTGGAAAGGCCGCGCCCAGGATCGCTAAGTCAATGCTGAGTTGATTTGCTGGCGCTGGCGCCCTCGCCCGCGTGCTGGACAGGCGATCCCGCCTGGCGATCCGCCCGTGCTCACCAATCGCTTTTATGAGATGATGCCCGGCTGCGTGCGAAGCCTCTCGCCCATCCTGTTGCTTCTCGTCCTCGCCTGCAATTCCGCGGGCGATACGAAGAAAATCGTCTTCCTTCGCCTTGGCCTCCGCATCGTGCAGGAGCGCGTCGGACTGGTCCCCACGCGTGACGAAGATCGTCCCGAACGTTTGCGCCAGCTCTTCACCGAAGCGGGACAATGTCCGTCGGACAGAATTCAGATTCAGGAGACCGACTCAGACCTTCCCAACGTGATCTGCACCATCCCGGGCACGGGCCCGAATACCATCGTCATCGGAGCGCACTACGATCATCGCGGCGGCACCGGTGCACTCGACAACTGGAGTGGCGCCGCCATGCTACCCATCCTCGCCGAATCCGTCGGTTCGGTCGCGATGAAACACACGCTCGTCTTCATCGCGTTTGGCGGCAAGTATCACGGTGCCAGTGGCAGTCGCCGCTACATGAGCCGGTTGTCCGAGGACCAGCGCCATTACATCGCGGCCATGATCAATCTCGACTGCATTGGTCTGGTCGGGCCTCGCTACTGGCCCGACAACGGCCTCGTCGCTCCGCTTCAACTGGCTGCTCTGAACGTCCACATGCCGCAGCTGAAGTCCTGGCAGGTTGATCACGACGGACTATTGGATACAGACGTTTTTCGCAAAGCCAAAATCCCCAGCATCAGCATTCACTCACTGGGACGCCAGGGCACCGACCTGCTCTTCGTCGTGCACTCGCACGATGACACCGTGAAGGCCCTCGACATGCGTGCCTACTACGAGACGTACGAACTGCTCTCCGTCTATCTCGCCTATCTCGATCAGATCACCGCACCCATCGCAGTCGGAGACTCCGGTCTCCCGCAACATGACCGGATTAGCCAGCCCGGCTCACACCGTCGCGGCCGCTAATCGTTTGCCAACACAGGTTTGTAATGAGGAAGAAAACTCAACGTGAGGAAAAGAGAGACGTTTAGTCTGCCGACTTCGCCATGGATGTACATCGGCATACTAGGTTTGACGGGTGAGGTACAGTTCAACTGCAAGCTAACAGCTGCCCCATCCGGCTCTAGCCACTGACCACTATTCGTACACCGGCCCCATCGCCGAATCCACGATGTGCCGCAACCCCTGCAACTGGCGATACGTCGAATCCAGCGCATAATCCGCCAGCGACGGATTTTTCCACTTCGTCAGCGTCGGATACAGCTCCGTAATCGGCTGGATCGGCGAAAATCCCACCGCAGCACAATCCAGAAAATATTCTCCGCGGGACTCCAAAAACTTCAGTCCTTCTTCGATCCACCACACGTCCGCCTGCCACAGCAGTACGAAGGTCGCGCGCACCAAGTAGTTGAATCGCGCAAACGTAATCAGGATCGTCGGATCATTCGGCTGCCGCCGTATCGAACTCTTTAGCTTGCGTCCGCGATCCACCAGCTCATGCTTCGTCATGTCCTGCAGATGCTCGTAGGCCTTCATTTCGTCGGCCAGTTCGTTCAGCTTCACACTCCATGCCGGTAGAGGCTTCGCCATCGGACCCACAAGCGGTTCCAGCAGGGCTGCTACCTTCTCCAGCGGGAAGTCATTGGACTCGGCCTTATCGCCGTGGCACGTCGAAAGATACTGCACTAGCAGGAAATCGAGTTTGTCCAGATCCGGCTGGCTCACTCCCGCGCGCTTCACATACCGCTTGATCAACCATTCGAGCGAATCCTTGCGGTTCGCGATCTTGCTTTTCTGGATGAATTGCCGCAACTGCGAAGGCGTTACTACCGAGTCAATAGCTGCCAGCCATTCTTCCGGATCCACCACATGCTCGCCGTCACCCTCGTGCTCAACCATTCCCTTGGGCCGGGCCGGTGCAGACGGACCCATGGTCTGGGCTAATTCCACGTAAATCGGCAACAGCACGTGATTGGCAAGCTTAAAGCGCTGTGTCGCTAAACCGTCTGTAGGCATGAAGTGGCTGGTCCTTGTCCTCCGGAATCCCTCCGGAAGCCTTGGTCGCTCATCTTCATATGGGGAACTCCCCCCGTCAACGTGACTCCAGTCACCATCGCCTCAGC
>CAZBCQ010000243.1:3422-5947 GCA_964490255.1 uncultured Terriglobales bacterium
ACCGAATAAGGAAAAAGGAAACAACGGAGAGTACTAGCGACAAGCTTGCAATCAACATAGCTGCTCCGCTGGTCTGTTTGTCAGCCGCTTTGTCCGATGAACTGCATCCAGAGCTGGTTGTATGTAGCTGCTTTTCCGCAGACTACGCGTAAGTCCCTTATCTCGTTCACTTGTGTCGCGAACTTAACCAAAATTAAGGAAAATTCACCATCTTTTAACAGGGTTGCTGCATTTATCCTCTTAGCCCTTACGCTCACAACTGGGGACTGCTTTTCCGGAAGGACACATGATTCATTTAAAAGTAAATGGCGCGGATCACGCCTTTGACGGCGATCCCGCCATGCCTCTGCTCTGGTATCTGCGCGATGAACTCGGACTCACCGGCACCAAATTCGGCTGTGGCATGGGACTCTGCGGCGCCTGCACCGTCCACCTCAACGGTAAAGCCGTGCGCTCCTGCTCCACCACCATGGACGATGCGGCCGGCAAGAACGTCGTCACTATCGAAGCCATCGCCACCGCTCACGGCCTTCATCCCGTGCAACAGGCATGGATCGAAACCAACGTCCCGCAGTGCGGATACTGCCAATCCGGCCAGATCATGCAGGCCGTTGCCCTTCTGAACAGCAACAAAAAGCCTACCGATCATGATATCGACCAGATCATGTCCGGCAACATCTGCCGCTGCGGCACCTATCAGCGCATTCGCGCCGCAATCAAGTCCGCTGCCAAGGAGACCGCATGAGCGTCATCGAAAACGTCTCCCGCCGCGGCTTCCTCAAAGGCGTCCTTTCCACCGGAGCCTTCGTTCTAAGCCTCAAAGTTCTGCCGCAAGCTGCCTGGGCTGCGGACGCCGAATCCAACGGCACCTCTGCCAGTTTCAACAGCGCGGTCCTTCATCCCGATCTCTTTCTCGCCATCAACACCGACGGGACTGTCTACATCATCGCCCATCGCTCCGAGATGGGCACCACCAGCCGCACCAGCCTGCCGCTGATCGTTGCAGATGAACTCGATGCCGACTGGAAGCGTGTGGCCCTCGAGCAAGCCATTGGCGATGAGCGCTACGGATCGCAGAATACCGACGGCTCCCACTCCGTTCGCGAGTTCTTCGAGCCCATGCGCGTCGCCGGAGCCACTGGCCGCCTGATGCTCGTGCGCGCCGCCGCTCAACAATGGAGTGTGCCGGAATCCGAATGCACGACCGAACCGCACGCTGTCGTGCACAGAGCCTCCAATCGGCGCGCCGATTACGGACAGCTCGCAAGTGCTGCCGCCAAGCTGCCCGTTCCAAAGAAAGAAGAGTTGCAGCTCAAATCGCCCAGCCAGTGGCGCTACATCGGGAAAGGCATGCCCAGCTACGACCTCGAAGCTCTTTGCACGGGCAAAGCCGTCTTCGGCATGGACGCCAAAGTCGATGGCATGCTCTACGCTTCCATCGAGCATCCTCCCGTTCTCGGCGGCAAAGTTAAGTCGTATGACGATAAATCGCCGTTGCAGGTTCGTGGGGTCCGTCAGGTCATCCCCATCGATCCGTTCACGCCTCCGCACCACTTCCAGCCGCTTGGAGGCGTAGCCGTTATTGCCGACAACACCTGGGCCGCCTTTCAGGGACGCAAGAAGCTGAACGTCGACTGGGACAATGGCGCGAACGCCTCCTACAACTCCGACGAATACCGCAAGCAGTTACAGGCGACCTCGCGCAAACCAGCCAAGGTGATTCGCGACATCGGTAACGCCGACGCCGAATTCGCCAAGGGCGACAAGGTGATCGAAGCCGATTACTACGCTCCACACCTCGCGCACGCCTCCATGGAACCGCCTGTCGCTCTCGCGGATTTTCGCGGCGATCACGTCGTCCTCTGGGCTCCTACGCAAAATCCGCAGCAGGTGCAGGACTCCGTCGGCAAGGCCCTCGGTATCCCGAAGGAAAAAGTCATATGCCACGTGACTCTTCTCGGCGGAGGCTTCGGGCGCAAATCGAAACCCGATTACTGCGTTGAAGCCGCCATTCTCTCGAAGAAAGCGGGTCGTCCGATCAAAGTCGTCTGGAAACGCGAGGACGACATTCAGTTCGACTACTTCCATTCCGTAGCGGCCATGTACATGAAGGCCTCGCTTGACTCGCACGGCAACGCAACCGCATGGCTACAACGCTCCGTCTTCCCGCCTATCGGCTCAACCTTCGCCCTGAACACAACCTACGCCGGCGATGGGGAGATGGGCCTCGGTTTCAGCGATGTTCCTTTCGACATCCCCAATCTGCGCGTTGAAAACGGCCCTGCCGAGAATCACGTGCGCATCGGATGGTACCGCTCCGTCGCAAACATCTATCACACGTTCGCCGTGCAATCGTTTGCCAACGAACTGGCCCATGCCGCCAATCAGGACTCGATCGAATATCTGCTCGCTCTGATCGGTCCCGATCGCGTTCTCCCAAAGGAGCGCGTCGCACCCAACTATGGCGCCAATTACGACCAGTACCCATTCGACACCGCTCGTCTGCGTCACGTGACCGAACTGGC
>CAZBCQ010000244.1:0-4650 GCA_964490255.1 uncultured Terriglobales bacterium
GATCCTTTTGTCCCATGGCATCGAGCACTTTCGACTTGGTGACAAGATTATCGAAGCGTTCCTCGACCTGGATAGACTGGTTGGAATCCTTCAAGGCCTCGTTCAGGTCGCCCTTGTTCGTCAGCAGATAATTGGCCGCGTCGTCCCAGCCCTCCCACGAATATTGAGACAGTCCGCGGAGCTGCTTGTGAAGGCTCTGCGCGACCACTTCGTTCACATTCACTGCGACTTTGAAAGGAACCGAAACTTTTTCCCATCGCATCGTGATCACGCTGGAATCGGCGGTGGGATTGTCGAAATCGTACGTGAGTGCTTCGTGAAAATCGGCTGTCTGAGGCTTCACTGTGACGCGCAGCGCATCTTCCGCCTGATCATAACTAAAGCTTCCCCAGGATGTGGAGTTCTTGGAGAAGATGATCGTCCATTGCTGCTGATCAGGAATCATGTGCAAGCCGTACGTGCCACGATCGAGAGCCTTGCCTTCGATCATCACCGGATCGGTGAACTGGATTGTCGTGTTTTCGTTGGCGCCGGCGCGCCAAACCTGACCGTATGGAACCAGCGATCCCCAGATTTTTCGATTGTTCACCAATGGGCGGTGATAGGAGATGGTGATGTCGGTGATCCCGACTCGCTGTGCGATAACGGCGCGCTGGCTGGGTCGGGGCAAATCCAAAACGAACGACTGCGCACTGGATGCAAGCGCGCACGAGAGAAGAACCCCAAGCAAGATCAGGCAATGAACTCTTCGCATGGCAAGAGTCCCCTTTCGAAGTTGATACGGTGCCGGGAAGAGACGAGAATTCCCGGTTCTCAATTTGCAACGGACTCCGAAGAAAACAGAAGGATAGCAATGGCGCGGCCGCGATTCGTCCCCTCAGCACGCTCGCTCGTACCGCTCGTAGGTCGACGCATATACGAGATCAGACGGTCGTATCAGTGCCCTTCACCGCAGAGAATGGGGGCTTCATCTCAGGCGGCTTCGGCTATGGTTTTCAGGTTGCGCCCCAGGAAGTCCCGTATTGCGGTAGCGATCTGGCAATCGTGAGTTTCAAGTGCGAAGTGGCCCGTATCAAAGAAATGGACTTCTGCGTCGGGAATGTCGCGTTTGAACGCCTCCGCTCCGGGTGGAAGAAAGAACGGATCGTTCTTGCCCCAGACGGCGAGCAAAGGAGGACGTTTGGCCCGGAAATAGGCCTGAAATTTGGGATAGAGCGCGACGTTGTTAGCGTAGTCCAGGAATAGGTCGAGTTGTATGTCGACATTTCCCGGCCGCGCCAGGAGGGCTGAGTCCAGCGTGTACGTTTCTGGCGCGATCACAGTTTCGTCAGGGACGCCATACTGATACTGCCACTTGACTGAATCCGGAGTGAGGAACTCCCGGAGCGCATCGCGATTTGCCGGTGTAGGTTCCTTCCAATATCTCTGGATCGGATTCCAGCCTTCGCTCAAGCCTTCTTCATAAGCATTGCCATTCTGCGTGATTATGGCAGTGATCTTGTCCGGATTTGCCAGTGCCAAGCGGAATCCGACCGGAGCGCCGTAATCGAATACATACATTGCGAATTGAGTCAGACCAATCACTTCGCTGAAGCGAGAGATGACGTGTGCCAATCGATCGAAGGTGTAACGAAAATCGTTTGGCGACTCCGAAAATCCAAAACCCGGAAGGTCCGGGGCGACTACGTGGTAGCCACCGAGTTGTGGAATGAGGTTCCGAAACATGTGCGAAGAGGTCGGGAATCCGTGAAGCAGCAGGATTGCGGGCTCATTCTTCGATCCGGCTTCGCGGTAGAAGACTTTATGACCATTGACTGGGGCAGATTTGTAAGTTGTCATTGCGCTTCTCCATTCAGCCCGAACCCACGGGCACAATCAATGCGGAAATTACGTTGCAACGGCGGTATGTAATGAAGATGAGATTGGATGGACCATCGATGCAGAAGAGGTGAGTGCGCCGCCGTGCTCACGGGCGCTGCGAAATGTCAGGAAAAAGGCCGATTACTGTTCGGAACATCTTGCGGTCGACCAAAATAGTAATATCGTGTCTTGAGCAATTTTCCCCAAAATGCTGGAGTTTGCGCGAGTTGCGCGCACGCAAGAGCCGTGACATCCGATCGAGGCTCTGTTTTTCTGCTTTGCGAGCTCTCGTTTTCTGACCCGCATTTTCGGAAATATCCCAGGCTGCCGATGAGGTCGTGCTCCGGATATCAAGTAAGGATTGTGAATGCTCCGGCGCTTGACTGGACTGCAGGAGCACTTGCCGAGGGCCTGCGCTGCTATTGTAATGGCGAATTCTTCGAAGCGCATGAGCACTGGGAATCCGTGTGGCTGAAATCGGCAGAGCCGGAAAAGACGTTCCTGCAAGGACTGATCCAGATGACAGCGGCGTTTCATCACTTCCAGCGCGGTAATCCGAAGGGTACAGCGTCGCTGCTGCGACAAGCCTTACGGAAGCTGGAAGGCTTTGCGGACGCGCCTGGATCCGTGATGATCGTGCCGCTCTGCGCAGAGCTTCGCGAATGGCTGGAAGCGCTGAGTACGTCGGACAGTCCCGAATTGAAGTTGCCTGAAATTAAGCTGCGGGAAAGATAGTGATTGGTCCGGGTTATTGCGCCGGGTAGATGGCAAGGTAGTCCAGCGGCGCGCGCTCTCCACCGTCGGGAATGCCCTCGATCCGAATTTCATCTCCTGCATGCAGCGTGACGGTCGCGATACGCCGGCGCACGCTGGAATCGCCGTCAGGTTTATCGCTGGGCAGATGAGCATCAGCAACCCATTCGTCCACCAAGAAGTCGCCAACATACACGCGAAACTTGGAAGCGCCGTTGTTCTGATCGAAGTATTCAATGTCCAGTTCGTACGTGCCCGCATTGCCCGCAAAGCGAAGGTTCGCGTTGCATTTCTGCAAGGGTGCAGGACATTCAACACCCTGACCTCCAGACGCGACTTCCCAGGGAACGACATTCATTGGCTGATAGCCCTGCAGTTGCATGGACTCGGCTTCGATCCGATCGGGATAGTGCCCGACCCGCCCTTTCGCATCGGGGATGCCGGAGGTCTTCAGGAACCAGTTTGTAATCGCATCGCGCCACACAACCGCATGTCCCGCCTGGTACTGCAACTTCGCAAGCACAAAGGCATAGCGCTCATCGTCGATATGTCTCTTGAGAGACTCCCACTCGGGAACGTACTGCGCAGCGCTTGCCGCTCCTTCGTAGTGCGAATCGTATATATGCTGGATGACAGTTTTACCGGAATGCAGAACATGCGTATACGGCACGTGATGAAAGAAAAGCAGTAGTTCGTCGGGACAGTTCGCCAGTAGTTCGAATTGTTCCTGAACGGCAGGTGGATATTGCCCGATGTACCCAGTGCCGGTAGCGATCGTGCGGTCCATACCAACTCCCTCGTGATCGGCACGGATCCACTGACCCCAACCGTTGCGTTCGGCTGATTCAATGCCGGGCCCGTAGTGCGGGCCGAGGATGTTGGTCAGCGTGCCCAGTCCCAGAGGCCCGGTGTAGTTTTCGTACGTGCGCCACGAGCGCAGTTGCATGTTGGCGATGGTCTGCACGAGCAGCGGATCGTTGCCAAAGGTCAGGCGCGTCCACTCATCGGCAATGATTGCGGCGCTCAGATCAGGATTCCACGCCAGGCGGCCGAAGCCGTAGAGGTTGGCCATTGCCAGTGGACTCCCCAGCCAGTTCGAATCGAGACCGACGTTGGCCACCCCAGCAAAGCCACCCGTTGGGCGATGAAACGTTTTCCCTGCGACAATGTCCTTGACCGGCGTGTGCCCGCCATTCACGCGCAGATCGAAATCGAGCGCGGCCTTCCACATGGGAGGGATGAAGACCAGATGGCGCTGCTGCCCCAGGTATTCCTGCGTGATCTGCAATTCAATGGCTTCGTTCGTCTTCTCCAGTCCGCCGAATAGAGGAGAGACCGGCTCGCGGACTTGGAAATCAATGGGGCCATGCTTGATCTGGATGATCACGTTGTCGTCGAACTTGCCGTCGAACGGATGGAAGTTATCGTAGGCGGCCCTAGCGCGATCGTTCTTGAGGTTGGTCCAGTCGAGGTGATGGTTGTAGACGAAGGCGCGATAAAACACGTACCCGCCATGCGGTTTCAGTGCTCGCGCAACTACGTTGGCAGCATCCGCGGGAGTTCGTCCGTAGGTTGCGGGGCCTAGCTGCCCTTCGGAGTCGGCTTTCAAGACGAAGCCGCCAAAGTCCGGAATGGCACGATAAATCTCGTCGACTTTCTCTTTCCACCAGGCGGCGACTTTCGGATCGACGGGATCGAAGGTCTCGAGTCCTCCCATCAATTTCGGACTCGCGAAATTTACGGAAACGCCCAACTGAATTCCCCAAGGTCGGAACTCGTTGGCGACACGCGCGAGCTGCGGGATGAAGTTATCGGCCAATACATTCGGGCTGGCGTTCACGTTGTTGATCACGCAGCCGTTGATTCCAACGGAGGCGAGCAGACGAGCGTAGTCGCGCGCGCGGCTTAAATCATTCCGTACGGCTCCGTTGTCGAAAAAGATAGATCGGCCGCCATAGCCGCGCTCGATGCTGCCGTCGAGATTGTCCCACTGGTTGACCCAGCGCAGGGGCACGACTGGGCTTTCGGTGTGATCTA
>CAZBCQ010000244.1:4750-5918 GCA_964490255.1 uncultured Terriglobales bacterium
TTGTCCCACTGGTTGACCCAGCGCAGGGGCACGACTGGGCTTTCGGTGTGATCTAGATGAGGGATGTCTTCATTGCGCGCGAGCATACTGAGCCACGCGAACGCGCCATAAAGAACGCCCCGATCAGTGAGACCCGTGATCACAATGCACGGAAAACCATGAATCCGTGCGGTGGTCAGCCAGTAGCCATCGCCGCTGAGTGCACTGGGCCCGCGGAGCGTAGCGCCGCTCTGCTGCAGATCCGCCAGAGTGCCAAGCACAATCGCTGGCTGCTTCAGAGTTCCCTTTTGCGGGGTGATCTGACGGCCCAACATGCCTTGCACACCGCGCACCAATTCTGACTGCGCTGACGCAAGCAGCGGAGAATCGTCCAATACTGTAAGAGTTCCGGGCAATGAGCTGTATTTAGAACGAACCGCGCCATCCAGGGCGGCGTAGCGCAGCCAAGCTTCGTATCCGGTCTCGGCGCGCGCGCCCGGGCAGAGTGCCGCCAGTACGAGCATAACCGCACAATAGATCGTTAGGCGATTGTTCATGGAAGCTTGCATTTACCAGCTGTGTACGGTTCCGTCGAGCTTACGGTTCACGGGAAGGTATGCGCGCTGATAAGGATACTTGCCCGCCAGTTCCTCATTGAGATCGACACCAAGTCCGGGAGCATCACCGGGATGCATCAATCCATTCTCAAACGAATATGCGTGCGGAAAGACCTCGTCCGTTTCCTTCGTATGGGGCATGTATTCCTGGATGCCGAAATTGTGTACGCTCAGATCGAAGTGAAGAGCGGCCGCCATGCAAACCGGGCTCAAATCAGTTGCGCCGTGACATCCGGTGCGCACCTGGTAAACCTCCGCCAAATTCGCGATCTTGCGCAGATGCGAGATACCTCCAGCATGCACAACAGTCGCCCGGATGTAGTCGATCAATTGCTCCTGAATAAGTTGCTGGCAATCAAAGATGGAGTTGAACACCTCGCCCACCGCAATCGGTGTAGTTGTATGGCGGCGGATCAGGCGGAATCCTTCTTGCAGCTCCGCTGGGGTTGGATCCTCCATCCAGAATAGATGGTAGGGCTCCAGTTCTTTGCCAATGCGGGCGGCTTCAATCGGAGTGAGACGGTGGTGAACATCGTGCAGAAGATGAAGGTCGTTGCCGAACTCTTTCCGCA
>CAZBCQ010000245.1:0-5903 GCA_964490255.1 uncultured Terriglobales bacterium
CTGAGCATGATTGGCATCGTCGAGGCGCAGAAGGCGCAAGGCGTGTGGTTCCTGTTCAAGTTCTTCCCCCTGGGGCTGATTGCATTTGGTGTGTTCGCGATCGCCATGATTGCCGAAACGAATCGTGCGCCATTCGATTTACCGGAAGCCGAGTCGGAGCTGGTTGCGGGATTTCATACTGAATACAGCGGATTCCGCTGGTCGCTGTTCATGCTCGGAGAATACGCGGCAATGATCGCGGTTTCCGGCATTGCCGTCACGCTGTGGTTGGGCGGATGGATGCGTCCATTCCCGAACCTGCTGAGCGGGAATGTGTGGGACATCCTCTTCTCGCTGGTGCCCGGAGCGTCCTTCCTCTTCCTAGGCGCCGTGACGCTGTACGGAACGGCGCGGATGCCGAAGCATCCGGCGCTACGCATACAGACGATCGGGCTGGGAGCGTTTGGATTGTTGATCGGCGCGGTCGGCCTGGTGCTGCTGGTGCCGGCGGTGCGAGTGCGGGTGCAAGACATCTTCTGGTTCATGATCAAGGTGTCGGCGTTCATGTACTTATACATCTGGTACCGAGCGACATTCCCGCGGTATCGATTTGATCAGCTGATGCGGGTTGGATGGAAGGTGCTGCTGCCGATCTCCTTGGGCGTGTTAATCGTGACCGGCATGGTTGGGCTGAGTCCTGAACTCCTGACGTGGTTGAAAGGGGTGCTGTAATGGCCCTCGCTCCGATCCTGCGAAAGATCTTTCTTATCGACCTGCTGAAGGGACTATCGCTGACGTTCCGGTATCAGGATCCGAAGGAAATCTATACCGAGCAGTATCCGCTGCAGCGGCCAGAGGTGGCGGAACGTTATCGCGGGCTGCCGCGGCTGAAGAAGGATCCGGAGACAGGGAAGACGCTCTGCATCGCGTGCGATTTATGCGCGAAGGCGTGCCCAGAAAACCTGATTCACGTAGAGAGCGAACGCGATCCGGTGACCAAGCGCAAGGTGCTGACGAAGTATACCTTCGATATCAGCCGATGCATGTTCTGCGGGCTGTGCGAGGAATCGTGCTCGACTGACGCGATTGAGCTCACGCCGGACTACGAGGTGGCTCAATACAGCCGCGAGGGACTGGTGCTCGACCGCGAGCGCCTGGAGCGCGGTCCGGAAACGAAGGTGTACGAACGATGACACCGATTGCCCCAACTTTCTTCTTCTACTTCCTGTCGGCGATTGCAGTGATCAGTGCGATTTTGGTGATTACGCGCAAGAATCCGGTGCACTCGGCACTGTCGCTGATTGTGACCCTGCTTGCGCTGGCGGGACTGTACCTGATGCTGTATGCGCCGTTCGTCAGCGGCGTGCAAATCATCGTGTACGCGGGCGGAATTATGGTGCTGTTCCTGTTCGTGATCATGCTGGTGAACATCGAGCGCGCCATGAAGGAAGAAGAGTTTAACAAGCAGTGGATCGCGGGAACTGTTGCCAGTTTGCTGCTGGGCGGGTTGTTCCTGGCTGTGTACATGAAGGGCCGAGCGATTTTCCCGACGCAGTTCACGCAGGCGGCGGAGCAATTGAATACGCAACAGGTTGGGATGCTGATTTTTCAGAATTACCTGCTGCCGTTTGAGATCGCCTCGCTGTTGCTGCTGGTGGCGATCGTGGGCGCGGTCGTGATGGCGAAGAAGAGGATCTCGTAATGGGACCGATAACAACACTTCATTACCTCGTGGTTGCAGCGGCGCTGTTTGTGATTGGCACGGTGGGCGTGCTGACGCGGCGCAACGTGGTGATCATCCTGATGTCGATTGAGCTGATTCTGAACGCGGTGAACCTGAACCTGGTGGCGTTCTCGCGCCTATACAACCTGCAAGGGCAGGTGTTCTCGATTTTCGTGATTACCGACGCGGCAGCTGAAGCCGCTGTTGGGTTGGGAATTCTGATCGCCTTCTTCCGCAACAAGGAAACGGTGAATGTGGACGAAGTCGATCTGTTGAAGTGGTAAAGATCAGCCGCTGATGAACGCAGATAGACGGTGATCTTTTCGGACTGACTGGCTATTGAAAATGTTCTTCTTAGAGCACATCTGGATCGTACCGCTGCTGCCAATGGCGAGCGCCGCAGTGATGTTCTTCTTCGGACGCAAGCTATCGAAGCAGACAGTAAATGCGTTCTGCGTGGGGACTGTGGCGCTGGCGTTTGTATGGTCGTGCATGGCCGTGTACCAGTACAGGGGTTATGCCGCGGCGAATCACAATGCACCGTTTCAGAAAGTATTGTTCACGTGGGTAGGCAGTGACGGTCTGAAGCTGCCAACGCATAGCGGACAACCGGCACCGTTCAAGGCGGAAGCCGGCTTCCTGCTCGACCCGCTCTCCGGTATATGGCTGTTGTTTGTAACCGGCGTGGGGATGCTGATCCACATTTACTCGACCGGGTACATGGCGCATGAAGGTGGGTATTACCGGTTCTTTGGCTACCTGAATCTGTTCATGTTCTCGATGCTCACGCTGATCCTGGGGAACAACTATGCAATGTTGTTCGTCGGGTGGGAGGGCGTGGGGCTGTGCTCGTACCTGCTGATTGGGTTCTACTTCCATCGTCATTCGGCGTCAACGGCAGCGAATAAGGCTTTCATCGTGAACCGCATTGGGGACGCGTCGTTCCTGATGGGCATGTTCACGATCTTCTGGTATTTCGGGACCTATCGATTCACGGACGTCACGAGTGTGGCGCGCAGTGGCCAGATCGCGATCGGAGACCCTTGGCTGATCGCGATCACGCTGCTGCTGTTTGGCGGGGCGTGCGGCAAGTCGGCGCAGCTACCTCTTTATGTGTGGCTGCCGGATGCGATGGAAGGTCCCACGCCGGTATCAGCGCTGATCCACGCAGCGACGATGGTGACAGCAGGCGTTTACATGGTGGCGCGTTCGAATGCGCTGTTCGTACTCGCGCCGCCTTCGATGAAAGTGGTCGCGATTGTGGGGGCGCTGACTGCAATCTTCGCGGCGTCGATCGGACTGGTGCAGAACGACATCAAGCGCGTGCTGGCCTACTCCACGGTTTCGCAGTTGGGATACATGTTCCTGGCGCTGGGAGTCGGCGCATTTGCCGCGGGCATTTTCCATGTATTCACGCATGCGTTCTTCAAAGCTCTGTTGTTCCTTGGAGCGGGCTCGGTGATTCATGCGATGAGTGGCGAACAGGACATGCGCAATATGGGTGCGCTGGCCCGCAAGATCCCGACGACATTCAAGACGATGCTGGTGGGCACGCTGGCAATTGCCGGTATTCCAGGACTGGCGGGATTTTTTTCGAAAGACGAGATTCTGTGGCAGACATGGTCGCGTGATGGCGGAGCATTTCGCGCGCTGTGGTATGTGGCGTTTGCGACGGCGATCATGACCTCGTTCTACATGTTCCGGTTGATCTATTTGACGTTCTTTGGCGAATCACGGCTGAGTCACGAAGCTGAACACCATGTGCATGAGTCGCCGAAATCAATGACGATGCCGCTGGTAGTCCTGGCGATTTGCTCGGTGTTCGCTGGCTATCTGGGACTGCCCCACAGTCTGGGCGGTACAAATCGGTTTGAGAGGTTCCTGAGCCCGGTATTCGCTAGTGAGACGCACGTCGCGAAAGCAGAAAGCGAAGCAGCGCTAGCACCCGCGGCCGAGCGCGAGGAAGAGCACACGAATCCGGTTGAATATGGGTTAATGCTTCTGTCTGTGAGCGCGGCGATCGGTGGCTGGTTTATGGCGAGTCGCGCTTATGGCAAGGCGGCTAAGGGCTACAAAGAGCCCATTCAAGTTGCTGCGGCGCCGGTATACAGCACGTTGCTGAACAAGTACTACGTCGACGAGGCCTATGACTACGCGTTCACTGGCCGGAAGAAATTGGGGCCGGTTCGGCTGGGCGCCATAGGACTGGGCAACGCTTCGTGGAAATTCGATGCCAACGTGATCGACGGCAGCGTGAACGGTGCGGGCTGGATTACGCGCTTCACTGCCGCGGTTTCGAGTTGGTGGGACAAGTGGATCATCGACGGATTGCTGGTGAATGGTCCGGCGGTTGTTGCGAAATCGCTGTCTTATCCCACGCGACTGTTCGAGTGGGGGCTGGTGCAATGGTATGCGCTGGTCATGGTAGCGGGTCTCGTCGGATTCGTGTGGTTTTACGCGATCCGATAACGAATGAATGGCTTACGCAATGTATAACCACATACTTTCTATCGTTCTCTTTACGCCGCTGGTGGGCGCGCTGGTTCTGCTGCTGATTCCGAAAGAGCAGAAGAACGCAATCCGCTGGGTCGCCAACATGTTTTCGGTGGCGGGATTGCTGATCTCACTGCCGCTGATTCCATGGTTCTGGGCGGTGCGCACGCAGCCGGGCTTCAAGTTCATCGAGGGCGCGCCGAACACGTGGATTCCTTCGATCGGCGCGGGATACTACCTCGGCATTGACGGCATCTCGTTCCTGCTGATCATGCTGACGACGCTGCTGGGGTGGATCTCCATTTTGTCGTCGTGGAATGCGATTCAGGACCGCGTGAAGGAATATTACGTGTGGTTCCTGATCCTGCAGACGGGCATGCTCGGCGTCTTCATGGCGCTGGATTTCTTCCTATTCTTCGTCTTCTGGGAAGCGATGCTGGTGCCCATGTACCTCCTGATTGGGATATGGGGCGGGCCGCGCAAGCTTTATGCGGCGATCAAGTTCTTCCTGTACACGCTGGTCGGCTCGTTACTGATGCTGCTGGCCATTTTGTTCCTGTACTTCCATCATCATGCGCTGGCGGGCGTGTACACCTTCAGCATTCCTGAGCTGTACCAGACGGCGCCGCAGATTCCGTATCATTACGCGATCTGGCTGTTCGTGGCGTTCTTCGTCGGATTCGCGATCAAGGTGCCAATGTTCCCGTTCCACACGTGGCTGCCGGATGCACACGTAGAAGCGCCAACGGCGGGGTCGGTGATCCTGGCAGGCGTACTGCTGAAGATGGGAACGTATGGGTTTATGCGCTTCTCGCTACCGTTCTTCCCGCAGGTGCTCGATCCGGTGGCGCATCCGATGGTGCGCGGAACGATTATCACGTTGTCGATCATTGGAATTGTGTACGGCGCGCTGGTTTCGCTGGTGCAGAAAGATATGAAGAAGCTGGTGGCATATTCGTCGGTAAGCCACCTGGGCTTCTGCACGTTGGGGATTTTCGCTCTGAACCAGGCCGGGCTGAGCGGATCGTTACTGCAACAGATCAACCACGGTATTTCGACTGGCGCATTGTTCTTGATTGTCGGCATTCTGTACGAACGTCGGCATACGCGTGACATCGCCGAGTATGGCGGCATTTCGAATGTGATGCCGGTCTACGCGATGATCACCATGATCATGTTCCTGAGTTCGATGGGGCTGCCGCTGCTGAATGGCTTCATCGGCGAGTTCACGATTCTGCAGGGGGCGTTCATCGAGAATAAGGCTTGGGCGGCTTGGGCCGTTCCGGGCGTGGTGCTGGCGGCTTCGTACTTGCTGTGGTTGTACCAGAGAGTGTTCTTCGGGCCAGTGAACAATCCTAAGAATGAGAAGCTGCAGGACCTGACGCCGCGCGAGGTGCTTTGCTTCGTGCCGCTGGTGGTGCTGGCGTTTGCGATCGGACTGTATCCGAAGCCCATCTTCCAGATCATGGAGCAGCCGGTGCAGCAGATTGTGCAGACGGTGCGGCCCGATCTGAGCAAACCAGTGCTGGCGCAGACGCCAGTTGTATCTGTGACTACGACGCCGCTTACAGCTGAAGCAGGGAAGTAGCGAAGGACGAAAACAGATGGCGACACATTTCTTCACCAGCACGGACTACCTGCTATCGCTGCCGATGATCATGCTGGCGATCTTCGGGATGGGCGTGCTGATCATCGATCTGATGCTGCC
>CAZBCQ010000246.1:0-5879 GCA_964490255.1 uncultured Terriglobales bacterium
CCCGGTGCGACTACAATACCCGCGGCAGCATCTTAATTGCTGAGCCCCAGTCACTGGGGCAGTCAGGCGGTATCCGCCGAGCGCGGAACTGCACTGGAGGCCATGTGAGCATCACTTCCATCGGCGATCCTCGCCCGAAAGTTACGACCGCGACTCTCGCGGAGCGCAAATCCAAACGACAACCCATCACCTGCCTTACCGCCTACGATTACGCCACCGCGCGCCTCGTGGACGAGGCGGGCATTGACATCATCCTCGTAGGCGATTCGCTGGCGCAGGTTGTGCTCGGCTACGACAGCACGCTGCCGGTCACCGTGGACGAGATGCTGCACCACACGCGTGCCGTGCGCCGCGCTGCTAAACGTGCGCTGCTCGTTGCTGATATGCCTTATGGCTCATATCACACCTCTCCCGAAGACGCCGTTCGCAATGCCGCACGCTTCCTGAAAGAAGCCGGGGCAGAAGCCGTGAAACTGGAAGGCGGCGAAAAACGCATCGACCACGTCCGCCGGCTAATCGACGCCGAGATCCCGGTCATGGGACACATTGGCCTGACGCCGCAATCCGTGCATGCCATGGGCGGCTACAAGGTTCAGGGCAAGACACTGTCCGCCGTGGAACAGCTCATGCGAGACGCGGTGGCTCTCGATCAGGCTGGCGTGTTCTCGATCGTGCTGGAAGGGATTCCGCGCGAGGTCGCGGCTATGATCACCGAAGAGGTTTCCGCACCGACGATCGGCATTGGCGCCGGGCCCGACTGCGACGGCCAAGTACTGGTGATCCACGACATGGTCGGACTCACCTTCAACCCGCCGGCAAAATTCGTGCGCCGATATGCGGATGCGGGCGCGATGATTGCCGAGGCCATCGGGGCCTTCCGCCGCGACGTGGTCGAAGGCAACTATCCTTCGGACGCCGAGTCGTACCATTTGCCCAAGGACACTGGCGCCGCGTTGGAGGCCATCCAGCAACGCAAGCGCGTCATGACGAAGTAAGTTGCTAATTGTTAGAAGAACGAGGGTGCCCCACACATCCTGCAGTTGGATGTGTGGGAACAACATCTTATCCATGCCGACCACATCCATCACCACCATGCGCATCCTCGACACCCCCGAGCAGATGCACTCGGTCTGCGCCGAGATCCGCCGCAACGGACGGCGCCTCGGGCTCGTTCCAACCATGGGTGCGCTGCATGAGGGCCATCTGTCCCTGGTGCGTCTGGCGCGTTCGCAATGCGACGTCGTCGCTGCCTCGATTTTCGTAAATCCCTTGCAGTTCGGTCCGAATGAGGACTTTGCTAAATACCCGCGCACCTTCGAAAGTGATTGCCGAAAACTCGAATCCGAGCGAGTCGACCTGCTGTTCGCGCCTACGCCCGAGACCATGTATCCGGGAGGTGTGAAGACCTTTGTCGAGGTCGCCGAGATCAGCGACCGACTGGATGGCCGCTCGCGCCCCGGTCACTTTCGCGGAGTCGCGACGGTCGTTACGAAGCTGTTCACCATCGTTCAGCCCGACCTCGCTTTCTTCGGACAGAAAGACGCAGCGCAGGTCGCCATCATTCAGCAACTCGTGCATGATCTGAACCTTGATGTAGAGATTGTTGTCGCGCCAATCGTGCGCGAACCCGACGGATTGGCCATGAGCTCGCGCAATGCGTATCTGAGTCCGCACGAGCGCAAACAGGCGCTCGTTCTCTATCGCTCGTTGAATCGCGTGCAGACGCTTGCCGACCGCGGCGAACACGACCCGGCAGCATTAATTTCTTGCGGTAAGGAAGTGATCGCCGAAGAGCCATCCGTCCGTCTCGATTATTTCGAAGTCGTAAACCCGCGCACGCTCGAACTCGTCGCCGATCTCAGTTCAGGCGCATTGGTGGCCGTTGCCGCATGGGTTGGAAGCACACGTCTTATCGACAACGTCATGCTTGGTGGCCGCGGCGAGGCTGCGACGCCGAACATGAGCAGCTAAAATCCCTTTCGCCTCGTTGGGGTAGCTAGTAGCTGATTGACGTAGCTATTAGGTGGTGGCCTAGCTAGTAGCTGGTACCTTAGCTGGTGGCTGGTTGCCGATTTCAAGCCTTACGTCACCAGCTACCCCACCGTAACTAGATACGAACTTTCTGTACTAGGAAACCCTTCTTCCCCGACACAAACACATTCCCCGCGATCACGAACCTCAACTCTTCCTGCGCTGCCTTCGTGATTCCAATTCGCGGCGTGACCGCAACCTTCTCCGGACGAAATCCGTCATCTACGATGCGCAAATCCGATTCGGCTGCCGTCACATCTTTATCGTTATCGCGCTCGCGGGTAATATCGAACGCCTCGGCCAGTCTGCCCGGGCCGGAGGTCAGCAATCGCCGTTCGCTCGGCTTCTCCAGCGAACCCTCAATTCCTCTTGCTTGCGCCATCAGTTCGATTCCCGCCAGCGGCTCCAGCGCGCGAATCAGCACGGATCCCGCCTTACCCTCGCGCTCACAGGAAATATTCAGGCAGTAGTGATTCCCGTAAATGAAGTAGATATACGCGTGCCCCGGCGGTCCGAATAACACGAAGTTGCGCGCCGTTTTCCCTGCCGCGGCATGTGCCGCCGGATCACTCGTCCCGAGATACGCTTCCACTTCCACGATCCGCCCTGCGCGAATGCGCCGGCCTTCCTGGCGCACCAGCACCTTCCCCAGTATCTCCCGCGAGACGGTAACTACATCGCGTCCGTAGAAGCTGGGCCGCAAAGAAGCGAGTGTTTCGTACTTTTGGTCCACTGAACGATCGTCCGCATAGACACTGTCTTTCCGTGTTCTCCTCGGTGATTTCACTGTGACGCGCTCAGCTCTCGTTCGCATATCCTGTATCAGCTTTCACCGTTTCTTCAGGAGAACAGTATGACAGCTACACGACGCGCAGCGGCCGTCGCATGCTTCCTGCTTTCATCGATTTTCGTTGTCTCGCAAACCATTCCGTCGGGCACGCATGTCAGCGTGCGTGTGGGTCAGGAGATAAGTTCCGGCAAGGCTGAAACCGGCCAGTCGTTCCAGGGCACTCTGGCGAAGAGCGTCGTCGTCCATGGCAAAACCATCGCCAAGGCCGGCGCGCCCGTTCGCGGCAAGATCACCGAAGCGAAGTCCAGCGGACGTTTGCATGCCCCCGGCGAGCTCTCTTTGAGGCTCACTTCAATCGATGGACACACCGTGCATACCAGCTCGGCGTTCTTTAAAGGCAAGAGTCACACCAAGAGCAATGCCACCAAGATCGGAGGAGGCGCCGCTTTGGGTACAGTTGTGGGCGCGCTCGCCGGCGGCGGTAAGGGAGCCGCGATCGGCGCGGCTGCCGGCGCTGGTGCAGGAACTGGCGTAGCGGTAGCGACCGGCAAACAGGAAGCCGTCGTGCACGCGGAGAGCCTCGTCGGCTTCACCGTAAAGTAAGCAAGGTCGGCCCCACCCTGAGTCGCGTGTCGCAGCCGACCCTTCGACTTCGCTCAGGGCAGGCTCTCGGCTGCGCATTCGTTTCGCAGAGGGTGGGGTCCACGCAGAGATCCCTAACCCTTCAGCCCCGCCAGCACTTCCTTCGCGTGCCCTTCTGGCTTCACTTTCTCGTAGATGTGCTGAATCTTTCCGTCTGGCCCGATGACGAACGTACTCCGCTCCACGCCCATCACCTTCTTGCCGTACATGTTCTTCTCTTTCAGCACGCCGTATGCCGTTACGACTTTCTTGTCCTCGTCGCCCAGCAAAGGAAAGGGAATGTTGAACTTGTCCGCGAACTTCTTCTCTGCCTCAGGCGTATCGGGAGACACACCCAGCACCGGAACTCCCAGCTTCTCGAACTTTTTGTATTCGTCACGAAACTCGGACGCTTCTACCGTTCAACCCGGGGTGTTTGCCCGCGGGAAAAAGTACAGAACCACTGTTTTTCCCCGAAACTCTTTCAGGGAAACTTTGTTTCCGTCCTGGTCGGGCAAAGTAAAGTCCGGAGCCTTATCATTGATATTCATGGGTGGCTTCTCTTCCTCATCGACGAAGATACTACACCGAGCTCGGCTCGCCGCCGTCGGCCTGCTACTGGTTTTCAGCCTGGTCCCTACCGGCTCCGCGCAATCAACTGGCAAGAAGACCAGCAAAGGACCGCGCGCCGTCGCCGTCGTCGAATGGACCCCTTCCGGACCGCATCTGATCCCGATCTCCATCATGATCGACGGCAAGTTCTATGACGCCGGACTCTACCTGGCCAATCCGGTACCGATGGCGCTCGAGACCGGCAACGTTTACGAGATACAAAAATCCGGCGACCCGGCTGGCCTTTTCACCGTGAACTCTGTCATGCAGCTTCAGGCGAGCAACAGCTTCTATGGAGCTGGTAAATTCACGTCGCAGGCGGACGTAGAGGCTGCCGGGAAAAGGGCCGCAGCTGCGAAAGCCGCTGCTGCCGCAAGAACTCCGTCACATTCGAGTTCGGAAGATAGCGGCCCACCACGCCTGCGCCGAGCTCATGGCAGCGGCTCAGGATCGCCAAGCAATTCCAAGAATGGTCCTCCTGTCCCGCAGAATTCGCCCCAGCCGAGTTCGACTCCGGGCAGCACCGGTGGTGACGACAACGATCCCGATCGTCCAACAATGAAGCGCTCTGAACCGCCGCCAACCGCTGCGCCCAGCGCTTCGCCTGCTCCCACGACGGCGTCCACCACACCGCCGGCTGATGACTCCGATCGTCCAGTCCTGAAGCGCGGTTCGGAAGGCCAGCAGGCCGCAAGCCTCATTGGCCCGGCTTCGCCGAAATCCACGGCGCCGCCTTCCAGCGCGACCACACCGAGCGCTGCTGCCGCTCGCAATCGCATCGAGGTCGCCGTCTCTGACCCGAACCCCACGCAGCCGCATCCGTTCAAATGGGTCGGCAAGCCCGAGTACGAACAGCGCGACCAGGAAGCCACGCGCCAGATCGCCCTGCAAGCCGTTCGCGACTACGCGGCCAAACATCCCGGCCTGCGCGCCAGCTCCATCACCAATGATCTACAGGTGCACGCTTTCGATCTGGATTTCACCAATACTCCCCTCTTCGTTCTGACAGCGACGGTCCCGCAGGCTTCCGCCACGACGCCGAAGCTACGCACAGCAAAGCCCAAAGCGGTTGCGGCGCAAGAGCCAGTTCCGGGCGCCCCGAAGAACGAGTTCTACGTGACCGTCGTTGCCCGTGAGAACTACGACGGCACCATGCGCAAGGTCTTCACCTCGGTTACGGACAATACTCATCTCGACGTCTATCCGAAGCTGGAGCTGATCGATGCCGTTGACGCCGATGGCAGCGGCCGCGGCGAACTGCTCTTCCGGCAAGTCTCGGACACGAGCCACAGCTGGGCGATCTATCGCGTCGGCGTAGACACCATGACCGCGCTCTATAACAGCGGCGCTCCGCTGGAACAATGACCACAACTCACGTGGCGCAGCCGACCCTTCGACTTCGCGCAGGGCAGGCTCTCGGCTGCGCAGTCCGAGCGTTAGCGAGGACTGTCCTCCCGAGCGCAGCGAGGGAGCCCTATTGCGCCAATGAAGCGCGCACCTAGTCTTCTCTGCACACCGCGAACGCCCGCACCGTGAACGACGTCCCGCCCACAATCGCCGGAGGCGCGGCAAAGAATCGGAATGCGCGTCCCTGCAACTGCTCCAGCCCGCGCAAGTGCTCGACAATCGGGATTCCCGCAGCCAGTAGCTTCGTGTGCGCTGGACGCTCCGGATCTTTCATGTCATCGATGTTGGCGCAATCAATGCCGACCAGCGCCGCGCCCGCGTTCACCACGACCTCGCAAGCGCTTCCCGTCAGGAATGGACCCGAGCGGAAATAATCTCCGCCCCATCGACGTGACCAACCCGTTCGGATCAGCACCGC
>CAZBCQ010000247.1:0-3243 GCA_964490255.1 uncultured Terriglobales bacterium
AGAAACGATATTTCGAAGATCCTCATCATCGGCTCCGGTCCAATTGTGATCGGGCAGTCGGCGGAATTTGATTACTCCGGTACACAGGCGTGTAAGGCGCTAAAGGCCGAGGGCTATGAAGTCGTGCTGGTGAACTCGAACCCAGCCACCATCATGACCGATCCCGAGTTTGCCGATCGCACCTACATCGAGCCGATCACGCGCACGTACATGGAACAGATCCTCCGGATTGAATCGGAGATGTCGAATGGACGGGGATTCGCTCTGCTTCCCACTGTGGGCGGGCAGACCGCGCTGAATATGGCGGTTGAGCTTGCTGACGGCGGCGTGCTGGAGAAGTACAACGTCCACTTGATTGGCGCGCAACTCGACGCCATTAAGAAAGCGGAAGACCGGCTGCTGTTCAAAGACGCGATGACGCGTATTGGGCTGGATGTGCCGAAGTCCGCGTTGATCAACAACCTGAGAGACGGATTGGAATTCAGCGCGAAGATCGGATTCCCGGTAATTCTGCGGCCGTCGTTCACGCTGGGCGGAACCGGTGGCGGCATCGCGTACAACCGCGAAGAGCTCCTGGAACTACTTGCACGCGGATTGGATCTTTCGCCTGTGCATGAAGTGTTGCTGGAAGAGTCGGTGCTCGGGTGGAAAGAATACGAGCTCGAGGTGGTGCGTGACATTAAGGATAACGTAATCATCATCTGCTCGATCGAGAACTTCGACCCCATGGGCGTGCATACCGGCGATTCGATCACCGTGGCGCCCGCGCAGACGCTGACGGATCGCGAGTACCAGATGATGCGCGACGCGTCGATCAAGGTAATTCGCGAGATCGGCGTGGAGACCGGCGGATCGAACATTCAGTACGGTGTGAATCCGGTCAACGGGCGCATGGTGGTCATCGAGATGAACCCGCGCGTATCGCGCTCGTCGGCACTGGCATCGAAGGCGACAGGATTCCCGATCGCGAAAATTGCCGCGAAGCTCGCAGTGGGATACACGCTCGACGAGATCACGAATGAAATCACGCGTAAGACGCCGGCGTGCTTTGAGCCGACGCTCGATTACGTGGTTGTGAAGATTCCCAAGTGGCAGTTCGAGAAATTCCCGGGCGCCGATGAAGGACTCGGTCCACAGATGAAGTCGGTAGGCGAAGCGATGGCCATTGGGCGCACGTTCAAAGAGGCGCTGCTGAAAGCCGTGCGTTCGCTGGAGACAGGGAAGCGGTTGAGTTCGGAAAAGCTGGAGCCGAAGATCCTGGTGCAGAGGCTGGTGACACCGCATCCGGAGCGGCTGGCGTACATACGTTACGCGCTGCGCGAAGGCATGACGGTGAAGGAACTGGCGAAGATGACGTCGATCGATCCATGGTTCCTGTACCAATTGAAAGAGATCAATGACGTATGGAATGACGTCGCTCAGTATCCGATTGACGCGCCCGAGGAAAAGATTCGTGAAGCGAAGCGCGCGGGATTGTCGGATGAGCGATTGGCGGGGATCTGGGGAATCGATGGCCGCGAGGGCGGTACGAAAGTGCGTGAGCTTCGGAACAAACGCGGAGTGAAGCCCGTCTACAAGCACGTGGATACATGCGCGGCCGAGTTCGAGAGCTACACGCCGTACCTGTATTCGACGTACGAAGAAGAAGATGAGGCGGCGCCTACCAAGAAAAAGAAGGTCATCATCCTGGGCAGCGGGCCGAATCGCATCGGGCAGGGAATCGAGTTTGATTACTGCTGCTGTCACGCGGCGTTTGCTCTGCGCGACGACGGTTTCGAGACGGTGATGGTGAACTGCAATCCGGAGACGGTTTCGACGGATTACGACACCAGCGATCGTCTCTATTTTGAGCCACTGACGCTGGAGGACGTGCTGGAAGTCTATGAGCATGAGGCAGCGTCGGGCGCACCGATCGGAATGATCGTCCAATTCGGCGGACAGACGCCGCTGAACCTGGCGCTGCCGCTGAAGGCCGCGGGCGTGCCGATCATCGGAACGTCGCCGGAGTCGATTGATCTGGCGGAAGACCGTAAAAGGTTTGGCAAACTGCTGGAAGAGCTGGAAATCCCACAACCACCAGGAGCGATGGCTACGTCGGTGGAAGAGGCGCTGGCGGCGGCGAACAAGATTGGCTATCCGGTGCTGCTGCGGCCCTCGTATGTGCTGGGCGGGCGCGCGATGCAGATCACGTACGACGACGAGTCGGTGATCAAGTACATGAAGGAAGCAGTCGAGTACTCGCAGGAGCGTCCGGTGCTGATCGATCACTTCCTGGAGAGCGCGACAGAGGTCGACGTCGACGCCATCTCGGATGGCGAAGACGTGGTGGTTGCCGGGATCATGCAGCACATCGAGGAAGCCGGCATACACTCGGGCGATTCGTCGTGCGTATTGCCGTCAGTCGACATTCCGGAGCACTCGCTTCAGACAATGCGCGAATACACGTTCAAGCTTGCACGCGCTCTGAAGGTGGTTGGGTTAATGAACATCCAGTTCGCGATTCAGCACGATAAGATCTTCGTGCTGGAAGTAAATCCGAGAGCGTCGCGAACCGTGCCGTATGTCTCAAAGGCGACTGGGATCCCGCTCGCAAAGATCGCGGCGAGACTGATGACTGGGCGCAAGCTGCGAGAATTCCTGCCGGAGAATATTGCGAAGACAACGGATCTGGATACGGGTAGTTGCTACTTCGTGAAGTCACCGGTGTTTCCGTGGGCGAAGTTTCCCGGTGTTGATACGGTACTCGGTCCGGAGATGAAGTCGACGGGCGAAGTGATGGGCGTGGCGGAGAATTTCGGCGAGGCGTTTGCGAAGGCGCAGATTGCGGCGGGCAACAAGCTGCCGACGGCAGGACACGTTTTCATCAGCGTGAACGATCGCGATAAGCCGCATGTGGCGGAAGTCGCGCGACTGTTCGTGGAGTTGGGATTCAAGCTGGTGGCGACGACGGGAACGGCGCGCATCCTGGAAGGCGCGGGATTCAAAGTTGAGATCGTTTACAAGGTGAAAGAGGGAAGGCCGAATGTGGTCGATCTCATCAAGGGTGATCGGATTCAACTAATCATCAATACTCCGCATGGCCCGGAGCCCTGGTTTGACGAGAAGGCGATCCGACGCGCGGCGATTACGTATCACGTACAGACGATTACGACGTTGTCAGCAGCGCGGGCGGCGGCTGAGGGAATTGCGGCATTGCAGCGCGGAGAAGTGACCGTACGGGCGATTCAGCATCTGCATGCTGAG
>CAZBCQ010000247.1:3343-5822 GCA_964490255.1 uncultured Terriglobales bacterium
TGTATGTCGTTCGAACCAGTCAAACAGATCTTGGGTCAGTGCGGCGGGATTGACCGCGCTCGTCGTCTTTATCGCTGGCTGTGCATGGCATTTTCCGGAAACAAAGTCGATGAGTTCTCGCAGAAGGCGGTATTGCTCTTCGGAAAATCCAAAAAAGAAAAGTCCCATGCCAATGGCCGGATGTGTGGTTGCCACGCGCGCTTCGATGGTTAGTTTGCGATCCTGCCAGAAGAGGTCCAGTTCAATAGAGGTTCCTTCCGGGAATGGCATCATGAGCTCGACATAGCAGCCACCCAGGCTGATGTCGGTTATCTTGCAGAGAGTGTTGACCGGAACGCCTTTTTTCCGAACCTGTGCATTCGCTCCCCACGCATAACGCTCATATCGACGACGCTCGGTTGGCGCCTTCACGGCCACCGCCGCAGCGGGTATCGCTTTGAGTGCGTTGGGTGTGGACTGCGGAGGCGCATCGGGGAGCGGTTCGGTTTCCGAATCGAAGATAAAGCTAATGGGATCCAGTGAGTCCAACCGCGCGTGACCTGCGCGTCCATCTTTGTCACAGCCGATCCACGCAACGCGATACCGGCAGCGCCGCCGCTTGAATTCGAGGGTGACGACATCGGCGGCTCCGTTGAGGCAGTCGATGCCTGCGAGTTCCACGGAAATGCGAGAGAAGCGGATCGCCTGTGCGGTCTGCATGAAGGGGTAGCCGTGGGAATCCACGCCGCGAACGATAACTGCGACCTGTGCGGATTGTCCGGTAGTTTGTTGCAAACGACGATCTCGATGCGGTGTTCAGGCTAAGTATGGTTGGCAATAGTGCGCGCCTCACAAAATTCAGACTGGCTCGAAGGAAACGGTTTTCCGCTCTGGGAAACGTGCAAGAAAGGAACAGATGGGGGATGGGGACCGGCTGTGCGGTCCCCGGACTTGTTCACTTGGACGACGACATGGACGAGGAGCCGATTTGCCCGGTGGCTTCGATCAATTTGCGAACGGACGGGACTCCGACGAGGAAGACTTCACCGCGCGGTTTGGCCGCCTGCTCAATGAGCGTGAGTTGCTGGGCGCGCCAGGACTCGGGTGAGGGCGAGTGGGAGTCGAGATAATCGAGCGCTTGCAAGCCGGCGGAACCGAGACTGGCGAGGTCGTGCGAAGCAGGAGCGATCTCGGTGAGCAGGAATGAGTTCTGGAAGACCGGTTGAAGGTGGGCGTCGTTGTCGCGCCAGGCTATGAGGATGGACCGCAGCTGTGCTTTGTCGGCGTCCGTCGCGCTACCTGAGAGCAGAGCTTGCGTCAGGTTTGCAAACGTGCGCGCAAGCTGGCTTTCGGGGTAGGTGGAATCGACTAGACGATTCAGCGGAGTGAATTGCGTGTACTTCTGCGTCTGCTCGCGTTCGTAGCCCTTTACTGGCTCGACTGCATCGGCGAGAACCTTCACAGAAGACACTTGTTGTCCTTGGGAGAGGCGTTCCAACATCTTCCATGGATTGGATTGATGCTTCAAGCCAAGCCAGGCAATGCGATCGCTCACGACGTACATGCGGGCGTACATGGAATTGAGGTCCCGAATGTCTTGAGGAGACCAGAGGCGTTCCGCGATGGCAACGTTGCGCGGCCAGATGCGATTGTCCACATTCTCAGGGGTGACCCATTCGGTCCACATACAGGACTCGCCGCCGAGGATTCGCTTGGTTTCCTCGGGCGAGAGATTCGCTGCGGGGCCGGTCAGAGGATCGACTGAATAGTGTTGCTCTGCGGTTTGCATCAGGTCGAGGTAATAGCCGCTGGAGAGCAGTCCGCGATAGCCCTGTTGGGCGGCCTGGGCTAGCGATTTCGGGCCGCGCCAGGATTGAATCACAATTGACTTGGGCAGATCGGGATTGAGGATTTCGTCCCAGCCGATCATGGTTTTGTGGTTCTTGTCGACGATTGCCTGCACGCGCTTATTGAAATACGCCTGCAGTTCTTCATTCGATTTGAGATCGTGGCTCTTCATGAAGGCCTGGATCTTGGGATTGGCGTTCCACTGCTTGCCGTTCACTTCGTCGCCACCGATATGGAAGAAGGCGTCGGGGAAGAGGCCGGCCATTTCTCCGATAAAGCCTTCGAGGAATTTGTAGGTCTCGTCGCGAGTGGGATCCATCGCGGGATCGAAGACGCCCCAGCCGCGCTCAATTGTGTAAGGGCCGGGAGCGCTGGCGAGCTCCGGATAGCCGACGAACCAGGCGGTAGTGTGACCGGGAATATCGAATTCGGGCACCACGCGAATGCCGCGATCACGCGCGTATTCGATTACTTCTTTGACTTGCGCCTGGGTGTAGTAGTTTCCGTCGGAGCCCATCTCCTGTAGCTTGGGGAATTTCTTGCTTTCGATGCGGAAGCCCTGATTTTCGGACAGGTGCCAATGGAAGACGTTCATCTTCACGGCTTCCATGCCGTCGAGGGTGCGATAGACAACGTCGATGGGCTGCCAGTG
>CAZBCQ010000248.1:0-2294 GCA_964490255.1 uncultured Terriglobales bacterium
GCATTGTCCGTCCATGTCTCGCCGATCAGCACCGCGTTGTACTCGTTCGCAACCTGCCGCAGTTCCCGCAGCGTGGTGTGCACTTCCGGAAATTTGTCGTTGTACTTGTTGATCTCGTTCGGATCGCCGTACACATTCTTTCCCGGCAGCACTGGATTGTCCGTCAGCGCCGGATCCTCATACAGCGTGTCCACCGCATCCAGACGAAAGCCCGCAATCCCGCGCTTGTACCACCAGCGCGTCACATCGAACATGGCGTTCTTCACCGCCGGATTGCGCCAGTTCAGGTCCGGTTGCTGCGCATAGAAAAAGTGGTAGTACCACTGATTCGTGTTCGGAGTGAACTTCCACGCGGAACCTCCAAATAGCGAATTCCAGTTATTCGGAGGCACTCCCGGCCCTTTTCCGTCACGCCATACGTACCAATCCCGCTTCGGATTATGGCGTGACGACTTCGACTCCAAAAACCACGGGTGTTGATCGGAGGTGTGATTCATCACGAAGTCGAGAATGAACCGGACGTTCTTGTTCTTCCCGTCCGCGATTAGCCGGTCCATATCGCCAAGCGTCCCGTAATCGGGATTGACGTTTTCATAATCAGAAACGTCGTATCCAAAGTCCACTTGCGGCGACGGAAACATCGGCGTCAGCCACACCGCGTCCACTCCTAGCCAGTGCAAATAGTCGAGCTTCGAATCGATCCCGTTCAGATCGCCAATACCGTCATTATTGGAATCCGCAAAGCTGCGCGGATAAATCTCGTAGAACACCGCATGCTGCCACCACTGGTGTCCTTCGGCATCGGTGGACGCGTTCGAAGTGGACGCGGTAGCGGCGTTTGCAGGAGCCTTGTTATCTTGAGCCTTTTTGTCACTACAGGAACAACACAGGAAAACCGCTAGGATCAGAATTAGAACGGCGACACGCTTACGCATCGAGTCCCCTTGGCACAATAGATGATCGATTGATATTACCTGAATTGCTGGAAGGACTGGAACCTGAGCAGGATAAGTCTAAGGAGAGAAAGATTCCTCTGCGTACTCCGCGTCCTCTGCGGTGAGAGTCAGTGTTTGATCAACCACATCGCCCAGCCCGCCACGATTACTCCCCCAATGAAGAGCGAGAAGCAATAGAGGCCATAGCGCAGCATATCCCTGGGCGCTTCTCTTTGGGTGATTCCAAACACGACGGAGGCGAACACGGCGAACACTAATGCCGCCGCAAAATGCGAGAGCTGTATGTTGGCAATCAGCATCAACGTTTCTTCCCTAGCGCGATGTGGTGCGCGTCCACCGCGGCAATCACATTCAGCAGTCCCGCCACGATCATATATTTAGTTCCATAATCTGCTGTTGCGCGGAAAATCGCTCCCGAGCCTTGATCGAGAGCGCGGGAGACGATGTAAAGGCCGCCGGCTCCGAGATCTCCGATGAAGCCCAGCATGTCGAGTAGATCTCCGGTGTTGAAGCCGTAGATCTTGCCCTGCATCATCAGGCCAAGCACAAACATGCACACCACGGAAATCATCAGCAGGATTCCGCGAATCCAGCGTCCCTGGATGATGTGACCGGCGCCCGGGATCAACCATCCGACTGCGGGCGCCACTACGGCCATCGTGGGAGAGGCCGCAACAACAGGAGGTTCAGCCACTCGCGCCTTGTCGCGCTGGAGAGATGCTTCCAAGTTCGTCTTGCCAGTAGATGACATTAGATGAGTACGATCTCTTCTTGAATTTTACCTGTTACTTCGGCAGAATGCTCGCGAACCAGCATATTCACTTCGCTACGAATGCCAAACTCCGGCAGGTAAACACCAGGCTCAATCGAGAAACACGAGTTCGGCAGAATGCGGCGCACGTCGTGCACTTCCAGATTATCCATGTTGGCGCCGTTGCCATGCACCTCGGTGCTGATCGAGTGTCCAGTGCGGTGAATGAAATAATCTCCGTATCCCGCGTTCTGAATGGCGCCACGCGTCGCGTCATCCACTTCCCATCCCGCGATTGTTTGTCCCGCCGCAATGGCCGACTTCACCTTCTCCACACCAGCATCCCGTCCGCGCTTTACGATTTCGAAAACCTCGCGCTGACGATCCGACGGACTGTTTCCGACAAATCCGGTCCACGTGATGTCGTAATAGACGGCATCAGGTCGATTCTTCTTCGCCCAAACATCGAGCAACACAAAATCGCCCTTCTTGATAGGCGCCGATTTGCTCGCAGATGGCTCGTAATGAGGGTTTCCGCTGTTCGCGTTGACGGCCACAATCGGTCCATCGTCCGTGATCAGGTTCTC
>CAZBCQ010000248.1:2394-5802 GCA_964490255.1 uncultured Terriglobales bacterium
AGCGAAATCACGAAAACACGGTTGTCCGGCGAATACTCCATGGCGATCCGCTTGTAAGGCGCAAGCATTGATTTCAGCTTGCCCCCAAGCTCCTGCCACCCCGCGTAAACGTCCTTGGTGCCGGGGAGCGTATCCAGATGTCCGGCTTCAATCTTGTGAACCAATTTGGCGGGTTCGCCTATGGCGGGAAGCAGGTAGTACCACCTGCGCGTCACGAACAACGAATCGGGAAGGCCAAGCACTCGATACGCGATGGGGTCGCGTCGGTGATGGTCGTAGAACAGCCACGCGTCAATATTCTGTTCGCGAAGAGCAGCCTGGATTGCCTGAAGATTCATTCGTGTCGTAAGGACAACGAACCATTCTAGCAGTTAGCACTCAGTAATCAGCGGTCAGTCTAAACGGCTGACCAACTGCCACGACTGGCTACTGACTTCCGACTCCGGCCTTCAGCTTTCACCTACTAGCTACCAGCTACCCCACTAAACACTATCCGCTAACCACTAACCACTATCCACTAACTAGCAACACCCCATCTTCACTTCTCCCTCTTCCGTCAGTGGTGGTCCAAACGCTTCTTCCGGGATCTTCTCCCCGTGGAAGGTTCGCCATACGCGCCGCGCTGCGTCGATCACAACAAGAATGACTCCGATCACAAAGATCACCATCAACACCGAATCGAGGTATCCGGTAAAGCGCTGCATTCCTGCTTTGTGTGTCAGCGGCCAGAAAATATTCTTAATAGAAAGCACGCCGGCGGTCAGGGTTGTTACGCCGACAAAGCACATGGGCACCGCGGTAATCCAGGCGTATTTCGCCTTTCCCATGTTGATCAGGAACACGGTTCCCACTGCCAGTGCAATGGTCGCCAGCAACTGATTCCCGGTCCCGAACAGCGGCCAAATCGTGGAGATATTCCCCGTATAGATCAGGTATCCCCATCCCAGTACCACCAGCGAGGTTGTGATCAGGTTTCCCGGTAGCCAGGCATTGTCGCCGAACGGCTTGTGAACCCTGCCCATCAATTCCTGCAGAACGTAGCGTGCCACGCGCGTCCCGGTATCGATCGTCGTCAGAATGAACAGCGCCTCGAACATGATCGCGTAGTGATACCAGTAGCCCATCAGCGTCGCCATGCCCGGCAGGCCACGGAATATCTGAGCCATGCCGATCGCCAGCGAAACCGCGCCTCCGGTACGCCCGGCCAGTTTCTCGCCAACTTCAGCCGAAAACATGTCCAGATTCACTGTATGCATTCCCAATTTCGCGAAAGCATCGGGCGCCACATTGATTGCGAAGTAGTCTCCCGGATGCATTGAGGTCGCGGCGATCAGCGCCAGCACTCCGACTAGCGATTCGCAGACCATCGCGCCGTATCCGATGAATCGCGCATCCGTTTCCTTGTCCAGCATCTTGGGAGTGGTTCCCGAAGAAACCAGTGAATGGAATCCGGAAATCGCGCCGCAGGCAATCGTCACAAAGAGAAACGGGAACAGCTTGCCTTTGATAATGGGCCCGCCGCCGCTGACGAACTGCGTCACCATGGGGAAATGAATCTGCGGATGCACGATAAACACGCCGACGATCAGGATCGCGATCGTACCCAGCTTCACATAGGTCGACAGGTAGTCGCGCGGTTCAAGCAGGAACCATACGGGCAGCACCGACGCGATGAAGCCATACGCCGCCATGAGCAGCGTGATCTCGTGAGGTGTGAATGTCAGCGCCGAAGCGGCGCTCGACTGTGCGAACCAGTGGCCCGCCACGACAGCGCCGATCAGGAAAATTACCCCGAAAATACTGGGGCCGGCGATCTTGATCTGCCCGGCCGCGGATTTGAACATCCACATGCCCATGATGATCGCGATCGGTATGGTCATGCCGATGGTGAACACTCCCCACGGGCTGTTCGACAGCGCATTCACCACCACGATCCCCAGTCCCGCAAGCGTGACCAGCAGGATGAACAACACGGCAATCATGGTTACCAATCCTGCAAATGAACTGATCTCCGTGCGCGCAACATCGGCCAGCGAGCGCCCGCGGTGACGTATGGACGCAACCAGGACAATGAAGTCCTGTACGCATCCAGCCAGGACTGCGCCGATCAGAATCCACAGATAGCCGGGCGCAAACCCAAACTGTGCTGCCAACGTGGGCCCCACCAGCGGACCGGCGCCGGCAATGGCAGCAAAGTGATGACCGAACAGCACCCACTTCGGCGAGGGCACGTAGTTATGTCCGTCATCATAAAGGTGAGCCGGCGTGGTTCTCCGGTCGTCGAGAGCTAGCGCCTTGGCGGCGATAAACGCGCTGTAGTAGCGATAACCGATGGCATACACACACAGCGCAACAAGCAAAACCGGGAAGGTATTCATTTGGCACACTCCATACGGAGCCCGAACTTTGCTTAATTAAGATGCAGGTTGGGTTGTCTACTCTAGTCGGGACAGCTAGTCAAGGAATTTGTTGCGCAGTGTAGGACAGACAATCTTGCTGTCCGATGTCACCATAACCGGCAGGTGCCCCAGCCTAGACCCTTCCTTTGGGTCGTGGGTGGGTGACGAAACTATGTGGGCTGATATACGTCCAAGAAGCTAGGCCTGTGCGGCTCGCGCTTTCTTTGTACCCAGAATCCGGACTCGCTCAGCCGCGGACAGCTTTTCACATGCCGTTCGCAGCACTAACCGGGGCGCCGTGTCGCGTATCGTCATTAAATAAGGAACAGTTCTATGCGGATCCGCCTTTGCGGCCTCTCGCAGCAGCCATCCCAGCCCCTTCTGGACCATGTCGTCCTGGTCATTCAGGAGCGCATTCGAGACCTTCATCACCTCTTCGAATCCGGTTCTCCTCCGAGCCGAGTGGATCAGCGCGACTGCCGCCGCCCGCCGATGCCACCGATTGCGCGACTTAGCCCAGCGAAAAACTACCTTTGTACGCCCGGGCTCGTTGAGGATCATGGGACCGATCAGGTAGTGCACCAGCCCATCGTGATCCGCCCAGCTGCTCACCCGCGCAAGCCAGCTCTCGAACAGCTTGAATTCCTTCGTCCCAAGGTTCTCGGTCTCGCCCTGCAGCATTACAACCGCGAAAACCTTCTCTTCCAGCACACGGCCGCGAAAGAGCTTGTCGCCAACCTGCACGGCGAAATCCATGCCGTAGTCATTCACCATCTGCCGCCGAAAGCGCACTGCCAGCTTCCGCAATTCGTGGGTGTACCAACCACGCGAGGCAACTTCCTCTTTGAAGAACCTTTGCACGTCGGCGGAGTGCGGCGCCGATCCGCCATCCTTGATCACTCGACGGATGAAAGCAGCGATATACGTGGGAGTTTTGCGAGCCATGCGTTAGGCAAAATACACGATCTTTAGGAAGTCTGCAGTGACAACGCCAGAAGAGGAGAAAACT
>CAZBCQ010000249.1:0-5797 GCA_964490255.1 uncultured Terriglobales bacterium
GACGCTAACCTGGGACCGATCCCTCCGCGCTGCAAGCCCAAAATCTCTTCGATCTGCTATTCTTCCCTGTCGCCGAGCCGGTTTTGACTCAACCGTGGCGATCGCAATCGCTTCGAGGCATACCCCTGAATGGTGGAACCCACAAAGTTTTCTGCGGCACCGCAGATGCAAACGCGCCCGGAACCCACTCGCACCTATCGATGGATCGTCCTGGTTTTCGTCAGCCTCGCGCAGTTTGGGAACTACTACATCTACGACAGCATTAATCCGCTGGAAGACATTTTTCGGAAGCAATTAGGCTTTAACGCAGAGATGTTCGGTTGGCTGAACGCCTCCTACAGTCTCGCCGCTGTCATCACCCTGTTGATCGGCGGCATCATGATCGACCGCTTGGGCATTCGCAAATCGCTTCTGATCTTCTCTGGACTCTGTTTTCTTGGCGCGCTCCTGACGGCACTTCGCGGCAACTTCCCTGTGATGGTCGCCGGACGCACCCTTCTCGGCCTCGGCGCGGAATCCCAAATCATCGCCGTGACCACCGCGCTGGCGAAGTGGTTCAAGGGCAAAGAGCTCAGCTTCGCATTCGGAATCAATCTCACACTCGCGCGCCTCGCATCCGTCTCCGCCGACAATTCTCCAAGCTGGGCGGGATGGGCCTTCTACCCCCACGGCTCCGCCGGCGAACCCAGTTGGCAGCGTCCCTTATTGATTGCCGTCGGCGCTGGCGTGATCTGCGTGGTGGGGGCACTCATCTACTGGAGACTCGAATCCACGGCCGAGCACAAATATGCGCTCGGGAAAGCGGGTCCCATCGACAAGCTCGAAGCCAAAGGGATCTTCAGTTTCAATCTGTCCTACTGGTACGTTGTCGCCCTTTGCTTCACCTTCTATTCAGCCATCTTCCCGTTCCGCACGTTTGCCATCGACTTCTTCACCAACAAACTGCTTGCTGGAATGGGTGGCGTGCATGCTTCCGACGCCATTCGCATCTTCGCGCATGAACGTGCCGGACTCTTCAACAGCATCCTGCCTTTATCCGCGATGATCGCCACGCCGCTGTTCGGACTGCTCGCCGACAAGATCGGGCGTCGCGCCACGCTCATGATGGTTGGCTCCGTGCTCCTCATGCCCGTCTACCTCATGATGGCGTACACCAACCTGCAGCTCTGGATTCCCGTCTCGATGATGGGCATCTGCTTCTCGCTGATCCCCGCCGTGATGTGGCCCTCCGTGGCCTACATCGTGGACGAGAACAAACTCGGCACCGCCTACGCGCTTATGAGCCTGATCCAGCAGGTTGGGTTCTTCGCCATGAACCTCGCGATTGGCAAGGCCAATGACTTCTCCCATGCCAGCTTGTCCAATGTTGGCGGATACGCGCTGGGAATGTGGATCTTCTCCACTTTGGGCTTTGTCGGACTGTTCTTCTCGATCTTGCTGCGCCAGCGAGAAACCGGTCCACAGAGCCATGGTCTGGAGACGATAACCGCTTCTGCTGCTTCGAATTAGCGGTGCGATCAGCGGCTACTCGGGCAACCAAAGCAGAGGTTTTGGCGTCAAAGTTCGAGATTCTACTAATCCGCAGACTAGGGCAGATTTTGCTTAACTTATACAACAGTCAGCTACTTAGCTGCATCTCACCAGTATGCCGGCTCGTACATTGACAACCGCGAGAAAACAAGTCGCGCCCGGGATTTCCGAGGCGGAAGCGATCGACCGGGCCAAGCAAGGGGATGCTCCGTGTTTCGAGCTTCTTTACGGCTTGCACAAGCGCCGGGTTTACTCGCTCTGCCTGCGTATGACTGGCAACACGGCCGAAGCCGAGGATCTCACCCAGGAAGCCTTCTTGCAGCTCTATCGCAAGATCGCTACCTTCCGTGGTGAATCGGCGTTTTCCACTTGGTTGCATCGTCTGGCCGTCAACGTTGTGCTGATGCACTTGCGCAAAAAGGGACTTCCCGAGGTCTCTCTAGAAGAAACCATGGAGCCCCAGCAAGAAGATGGGCCAAGGAAAGATATCGGCGCTCGCGACAACGTGCTCGCAGGATCCATCGATCGCGTCAATCTCGAGCGTGCCATTGAAAGCCTCCCGCCGGGGTATCGCATCATTTTTGTGCTGCACGACATTGAGGGGTACGAGCACAATGAAATTGCCGAAATGATGGGCTGCTCGATTGGCAACAGTAAATCTCAGTTGCACAAGGCGAGAATGAAGTTACGGGATCTCCTTAAGTCCAGCAGAGCCGAAAAGGCCGCCAAGCGCTGAGGAGACCATGGGTAATTCAGGGAGAGGAAGTGCCATGAACTGCGCGGAATTTCAGAAGATTCTGCCTGAGATTATCGAAGCTGGCGGAAACCCGGAAGAAGAGGAGCACCTGAAAGAGTGTGCCATCTGCTCCGACCTGGTGCAGGACCTCCGCTACATCGCCGAACAGGCTAAACTTTTATTGCCAATGCGCGATCCAAGCCCCAAGGTTTGGGACGGCATCCAGGAAAATCTTCAGCGCGAGGGCTTAGTGAAACCGGCTCGCGCGAGGGGGCGACTTCTAGGATTCCCATCCTGGAGTTCCCTCTCGATGTTCCTGTTGTTGTTTGCGGTTACCGTTTTCGGATTTGGACTGCTGCGCTGACTGATCGCTGTCGGCTTTCGGCTGTCAGCTTTCGGACGTGATCTCGCTGTCGGGTCTTCTAACACCTCCACCTCGCCGGAAATTCTCCCGTGTCATTTCGAGCGAGGAGTGCGTTACAGAAGCGCTCCGAGTCGAGAGACCTTGCGTTTTCTTTTGTCGCACACCCGCTGTCTCAGTCCTCCCCCTCACTTCGGTTTCGTCTCGATACCACAATTCCGCGGCGGCTTGGGCTGAACCACCTTCGGCGCGAAAGCGCGAGCCGTGTCGCGCTGCGGCCGGCTAACACGCGAGAGCGCACGTTGCCGCTCCAGTTCGTGCACGCCTTTCTCCTGATACTGTGCGCTCGTCAGCGTTGCCATGAAGGCAACCACGTCATCAATTTCTGCCTCGGTCAGCGCCAGCGGCTGCATGTCTTCATCCAGGTACGGATTCTTGATTCCATCACCCTTGTTGTAATGATCCATCGCGTCCCAGAGCGTTGCTTGCGAACCGTCGTGAAAATATGGTGCCGTAATCAGCACATTGCGCAGGTCGGGCGTCTTGAAGGACGCGATATCCTTCTCTTTCTTCGTGACGAGGAATCGGCCAAGCACGGACATGTCCGACTGAATCGCAGCGCGGTCGACGTCAATTACATTGCCCGAATTGAGTTCCTGCTCAGCCTTGCACGCCTCTGCAACTACATTGTGCCGAATGATACCGATGCCGATGTTGTGAAAATCCTGGTCCATGAAGTACGTGGGGTCGCGCTTCTTGTCCGACAAGGCATGGCACTTGTTACAACGGGCCTTGGTATTAAAAAGCTCCCAGCCTCGTTTAGCGGAATCGCTGATTGCGTTTTGGTCGCCGGCTATAAAGTGATCGAAGGGAGAGTCGAAGGAAAACTGCGTACGCTCGTAGGATGCAATCGCGCGCACCAGATCGGTTCTGTTAACCGGCCGCCCGAAAACACGGCGAAATGCCTGATCGTATTCCGGCACCGCGGCAATCTTGGCGACGGCAGCGTCAAGATTCGGCTGGCCCATTTCCACCGGATTTTGGATCGGGAGAGCCGCCGTTCCTCGAGAGTTTTTGCACGCCCGTCCCAGAACTGAAAATCGTTGTACAGCGCGTTCAAAATCGTCGGCGAATTGCGCTGGCCCAACTGGCCTTTGATGCCCATGGAAACCGGTCTGCCATCGGTGAAAGCGCGCGCGGGATCGTGGCACGTACTGCAGGCAACGGTTCCGTCCGCAGACAAGCGTCCATCGAAGAAAAGCTTTTGACCGAGCGCGATCTTCTCCGGGGTCTGCGGATTGTCCGCCGGTACCGCGGCTCGTGTGGCCTCCAGTGGCAGTCCGACTTGCTTCAGCGACTTGGGATTCGCCAGCGGACCAACCAGCGGAAGCGGCGGAGCGTGTCCCTCTTTCTGCGCGGACCCGGCTTCCGCGGATGCAGCTTGCGAGGACGCGCCTTGCGGCGACGAGGCTTGCATCGCTTCCGAGTTCGGGTTCGCTGACTTAGCGTTCTCGTACCCGAGACCCACGACACACAGCGTCACAACAAACGCAAAACAAAGTCGTACTTGAAACGTCGCTCGCATGGGCTTCACCCCTGGTACTCAATATCCGATCTCAGTGGTTGATTCCCAGTTGCTTAGTTGTCAGTGGTTAGTTATTCGTTGTTTTGTTCGTGTGGGGCGGACACTCTTGTCCGCCATCTCTGACACGCGATCTCGCCTGGCGCTTTGAATCTAGCTTTCTCCCGCCTCGCTAACGCGGCGAAACCTCGTGTAGATCGACGGTGCTCCGAGCCAGTACCAGGCTGCGAGTCCCAGATCACAAATAGCGCATCCCGCCGACGACAGCGGTACAAATGGCACGATCGGATTTCCATATAGGTGGTGCAATATGTCCCATCCCGCATGCAGAATCCATGCAGCGCCGATGAAGCGATAGTCTTTCAGTCCTCGATACGCCATGAATGTCAGCAGAGCGCAAAACGCGAACTCCCAGACTCCAAGGCCGCCGTTGAGATAGGCCGCTCCGGCCCCCGCGATCATCAGCGAGCTCAGGTTCTGACGGCCGGGTTCCTTGACCGCGGAAAAGGCCGCAATCCAAACAGCGGCAATGAATAGAGGAGAAATAATATGTACGGGGGTCAACTCGGGCCTGGGCTGAATAGACATGACACTCCTTTTTCCTGAGACCGTCGCGCGTAGCAGACGCGCACACCAGTTTCTCGATGCAATCATAGCACGACCGTTCGTGCTATACTTAGGGCAGCGAACACCGAATGAAGAAAGACGTGCGTGATGAAGAAAGCCTCATCCCCGACTCGTTCCCGCATCCTTGAGCACGGGACCAACCTGCTCAGCACTTCCGGACTGTCCGGCATCACCATCGGTACGCTCGCGGAACAGACCGGCATGTCGAAAAGCGGCCTCTTCGCGCACTTCGGATCGAAGGAAGAGGTCCAACTGGAACTGCTGCAAAATACTGCGCAGATCGCCGGGCAGCATGTCATCGCTCCCGCGATGCGTGCCGCCGAAGGATTACCCCGCCTCAAGGCGCTGGTCAAAAATTGGCTGGGCTGGACGTCGAGGGCAGGTCTGTCCGGAGGCTGTCCCGTGGCGGCCGGCATCTTCGAACTCGACGACACCGAAGGACCTGTGCGAGAGCGGCTATTCCAGATGGAACAATCCTGGCGCGGTCTGTTGGCTCAACAGGTTTTACGTGCAATCGAACTTAAGCATCTGCGGACTGACTTGGATGTCGAGCAGTTCGTATGGGAACTGTGCGGAATTTATCTCAGCCATCACGCATCCGTCAGGTTCGTGAGGGATAAGCACGCCGACACCCGCGCACAAGTCGCCTTCGACGCTCTCCTCGCGCGAGCCCTCCCGAAGAAAGTAAAGCATCGTGCTTCTCGCTCCAAATGACAGGCGGTTTTCGAAAGTCTCACTTCACCGGCGCGATCCCCGCGCTCACCAGAAACGCCTTGATCGCCTCGTAGCCTTGCAACATCTGGTCGCCGGTGAATCCGCCGTGTGAGGCGCCGGGCATGGTCACGAGCTGATTGCGCACTCCGGCTTTGTCGAGCGCCTGGTGGAATCGAACTGCCTGGGAAGGATATGGCACCAGCGGATCCGCATCGCCGTGGATGGTGATGATGGGCGGAACTCCCGC
>CAZBCQ010000250.1:0-5793 GCA_964490255.1 uncultured Terriglobales bacterium
TTTGGGCCGCCGCCCTCGCGCATGAAATGGCCCATGTGATTCGACGAGATTGGGCTCGTCTTTACCTGTTTCGGAAATCTTTGCAAGAATCTGTGTCGTCCCAAATCGTCATTGGATCTGGCGGTGCTGACGCCAGTTCATGGACGGACCCAAACGCTTCTTTAAATGCGCTAGCCATTTTCCGGCAGAAACAGGAACTGGATGCCGATGCCGAGGGCCTTATGCTCATGGCCCGCGCTGGATTTCACCCGAATTTCATGCCCGCGCTTTACCACTTGCTCCAAGGCCAACCGCAGCAACGGAGAGCCGAGTTGCTGGAGTCCTCGCATCCGCTCTGGGACGAGCGCAACGACAAGTTGAGACACCATATCGCCGCGGCAGCTGAAGCGTTTGGTCGCCTGTGGCCTGCCCTCTATGCCTCCCAGGGAGGCAATCCTCCAGTAGTCGTTTACACCGATGTGTCATCCGTCCGCCACAATTCAAATGGCGAACTGGAAGTTCGGGTTCTGCTCCATTGCGAAAATATCTATGGTGGGGTGAAGGTAACCTTGCACCTGACGGCAGCAGGATCCAGCTTCGTCCGCGAACTACATGAGGATACCGGGTGCACGTCGAACAGAACCGTTCTGACGTTCACGCTGCTGAGTTCTGAATTCTCACAGTTCCATCCCCCGCTGCAAGCCCTCTTCACTGTCCTCGACGACCGCGGAGACCTCGTCACCCGCTGGGTTGCGCCGAAACCGATCCGCTGACTCCTCCTCCACTTTGAGACAGGGGTAACCGAATAAGTGGGGGTATGGGGCGTTGTCGACATCCAATCCCGCCAGAGACAGGTTCTGGTGTGCCCGTCATACGCCCTAGGCGTCCCGGTAGCGTTTTGATTGTTGTGGCTAAACGCGTGAACTAGATTTTGTCGTCTCTTGACATCGTTAGAGTACGCTCGTACGCTTAGATCATGCGATACTCGCCGGAACACAAAGCGGAGAACCACGAGAAGATTCTTTCCACGGCAGCGCGCACGTTCCGGGAGCATGGCGGCGACAGCAGTGGTATCGGCACGGTTATGAAAAAGGTGGGCCTAGGGAAAGGGGGCTTCTACCGGCATTTTCATAGCAAGGACGACCTGTTCGTCGAAGCGGTGGCACGGGCATTCGACGAAATGGGAAAGGGCATGGTACAGGTTGCAAAGTCAGCACCCGAAGGTCAAGCTCTGCGAGCGATGATCGAACGTTATTTGAGCACAGGCCACGCGAGTTCGCCAGGAATGGGTTGTGTGGTCGCCGCCCTCGGGCCAGAGCTCGCACGAAAGCCGTTGTCGGTACGGAAACGGATTGAGGCCTCTCTGGAAGCGTATCGTGAGCGGCTATTGCCGTTTGTGCCTGGTCAGACGAGAGAAGAAAAGCTGGCGAAAGTTCAGTTGTTGTTCTCCAGTATGGCTGGGGTCTTGACTATGGTCCGAGTGACCTCATCGCCCCAAAGGCGTGAGCAGATGCTGAGCGACGCGAAGAAGTTCTTTGTAAAAAGTTTCGCTGAAAGGTGACGCCTTTCTTTTTTGTGCGTCAATAGAGTACGAACGTACTCTTTCGTGGAGCAGTCGATGCAACAGACTGTCATTCGAAAAGAACCACATTAACGACCAAACCAAACAAACTGACCCGGAACCGAATGGAGGCCAACCGATGAAATTGATGATTCCATTTCTCCTTGCAGGGCTACCAATAGCGTCCCTAGCGCAATTACAGTCCGGGGGCGCCTCAGGCGTGCCCAGCGTAGCTATACCTAAGACCACTGCCGTGCTGGTCATTGAGACTGTCAAGCAGGGCATAACCGCTCAACAAGTCATGTCCGTCATCCCGGCGGAGATTCGGGCAACTGTGAAGCTGTATCTCGACGGGAAAATCCGGCAGTGGTATTCGCGCGGCGATGGCAAAGGCGTGGTCTTCCTGCTCGATGCGAAGACCGAGGACGAGGCGCGAGCCATTATGGAGACCCTACCGCTCGCGAAAGAACATTTGATGGACCACCAATACGTTCCCGTCGGACCCTTGATGCCAATGAGGGCATTGATAGGTTCAGGAGCGCAAGACGAATAAAGGGAACCATCATGATCAGGCCACCGGCATTCGCCGATGGCCAGGAGGTCGGGTATGACGGCAAACGACATCTTCAATATCGACATGGCGCTGGGCTATCTCGCCTGGGCGCTCTGCATCGCGACTTACGTCTGGCCGCGACTGAAGGCGATGGATCGGGTCGAGGCGCACCGCGCGATCGCCACATTCAACAGTTTCCGCTTCTTCGGGTTGGTCTTCTTGCTGCCCGGATTTGTCGGGCCGAACCTGCCGGGGGGCTTCGCTACGACGGTGGCTTACGGCGATCTCGCCACCGCACTGCTCGCAATCCTCGCGCTGCTGACGGTGCGAGTGCGCTTCCTCTTCTGGCCGCTGGTCTGGGTTTTCAATCTGGTCGGTCTCGCTGACCTCGTCATCGACACGGCGCGGGCCGTCAGCGTGAATCTGCCGTCCGTTGCCGGGCAGCTGGGAGCCGGTTACGCGATCCTCATGCTCTATGTACCAGCGCTTTTCTGGACACATCTACTCGCGTTCTGGCTGCTGCTACGACGTGAACGCGCACCCGCTCGGTCGGCCAACGCGCCAATGTCGCTGGCCACGACTGAATAAGCAAGAAAGGGATGCATGCGATCGACTGATCAAGAATTGGAGACGCTCCGAACTACTTACGAGCGCCTCCAATCCATATCGGAAGGCGCTGGCACTGCGTGAACAAGTCGCGAAGTTTTTTCCTCGTTACGGGACATGGGAAGATCCGGCACATGAGCTTACATACGATGGCGAAAGCTCAGTGAATAGATCTGGCAGCCGCAAGCATCTCATCCGCCCGTGCGCGCACGCGTATGTCCTCAGTGAAATTCGCCCAGCGTATCGTACCTGAAGAGTCCACCAGAAACTCTGCGGGCCGTGCTATGTCGTGGCCATCCGGGCCGCCAGCGGCGTGCACCAACTGATATCGGCGGATGGCATCCAATTGCGGATCCGAAAGAATAGTGAACGTGTAGCCGGCTCTTCTCGAGAGATCGCGAGAGACTTCAGGTGTGTCTACGCTGATGGCTACCGGACGGATGCCTTCCTGTTCGAAGTCTTTCAGGTTTTTCTCAATGCCTCGTAACTCGAGGTTACAGAACGGTCACCAGTAGCCGCGATAGAAAACCAGCAGCACCGCTTTGGGACGCGAGTTCCCTACCGGGGTCGAAAGCAATTGCTCCAGAGAGATTTGTTGTCCATTGGTGTCAGCCAGGGTGAAAGTCGGAGCTTTCTGCCCGACCTGGGGAACGCCCGCAGTACCAGGAATTTTTCGCGCAACGACAAATGCAAAAACCGTCACCGCAAATAACAATACGGAGACAACGGCGATGATGGAGCCTGCAATCGTGCCGCGGTAAACCTGTGGTTGGATAAACGCGCGCCCGACGCCGATCGCGACCAGCACCACAGCTAAGGCGGCGGCCGCTAGACTGAGCCACGGCAGGGCGTTCTGGCCGGGAACTTTGAGAAAGAAAAGTCCCTGACTCAATAGTGCCACGATGGCGAGAATCAATCCCAGCCATAAGACGGAGTTGCGACGCGTTTCTTTCAGCAGAGAAGTTCTGGCGGTGCTTGCGTTCATCAAGGAAGACCTCCAGAGACGTTACAGATTGCTCGGCCTTACCACTCAGTATCTGAAGCTGCGATAGTTTACGGTACTGCCCATTTCGACAGCTAGCGTTTTCCCAGTTGCTCTGCTTAGCAGAGGAGGTGCGCGATCAGGTCTCTTCAGAGATCCGAGTCGCCACGGGCGTGGAGTTGAGGAAATTCAAGGTTGCTGTAGAAATGCCTCTGGCAATTCACTGCACTACTCTGTTGTGGGCATCTTTGTGCCTACTAATGACATGACAATGGGCCATCGGGGCCCAAACCGAGTCTCCACCACAGCATTGATCGCCCGAGTACAACCCTACGTTCTACAAGCGCAACACAACTGCAACTAACATTTAATCCTATGTTGCTGCGTGTGCTTCGATCCCTTTTTGTGGCTATGCTCCCGCTCGTCTTCTACGGTTGCGGAGGCGTAGCGGGTAATGTCGGCAACGGCTCAGGCGGCGACTCCGCCACTGTGCCGCAGGTGCAGCATGTAGCCGTGCTGGTACTGGAAAACACCAACTACTCTGACGTGGTCGGCAGCGCCAACATGCCGTACCTGAACGGTCTGCTCACGCAGGGAGCTTTGGCGGCGCAGTACTATGCGAACTCGCATCCGTCGATACCAAACTACTTCATGATGACGACCGGCCAAGCCGTCACGAACAACGACAGCTTCAACGATGTGGTCTCCACGGACAACGTGGTTCGAGAGCTAAATGCTTCCGCTAAGAGTTGGAAGATGTATGCCGAATCCATTCCTGGGCAGGGGTATCTGGGCGGAGACCAGTTCCCTTACTTGCGCGATCACAATCCGTTCTCGTTCTTTAGCGACGTACAGCAATCCGCCGCTCAGACGGCGAACATTGTGCCGTTCACGCAACTTGCGGCGGATCTTTCCTCCGGCAGTCTGCCCAATTACTCATTCATCGTTCCGAATGCCATCGACGATGCACATAGCTGTGCAGACGGCCAGGAAGATTGCCCCCAAGGACAGCGGCTCCAGACGGCTGATCAGTGGTTAAGGGCGAACATTGCTCCGCTGCTTGCGAACGCAGCCTTTCAGCAGAGTGGATTGCTGATCATTGTTTTTGACGAGTCCGCCGATGACTTCACCAACGGGGGCGGCCGCGTTGTCGCAATTCTGCTCGGCACGCACGTTCGCCCCGGCTATGTGGGAAACGCGACAAAGTACGATCACCGCAGTTTGCTCTCGCTGACGATGAAGGCGCTGGGAGTTCCCAATATTCCCAACGGCGCCGACGCCGCTCCTCAGATGACCGAGTTCTTCCACTAGCAGGGCGCTGACTTGGCGCTGGTGGAGAGTTGCATGTCGCCTTAACATGGAGCTTCGACATGCCTTCTCAAACCGAGCTGCAGGCGAGCTTACTTGCTGCCTGGCGGACGAATAATCGTGCCACGATGCATCTCATTCAGTCCCTGCCGCCAGCGCTCTGGGACGTCGCGGTTCCTGGCGTGCCGCAGCGGACGATCGGTGCCATCGCCGCTCACCTCCATAATGCCAGGTGCAACTGGCTAAAGACGCTCGGTGGGGAACACGGCATTATGGCACCTGGGCGGGTCGATCATCGCCAAGTGGCACCGCGACAGCTCCTTGCGGCATTGAAACGCAGCAGCGCCGGGATGGAGGCTCTTCTCAAGCTCGGCTTTGCTCACGAGGATCAGATCCCGCCTTCAAAGGGATACGTCTGGCGCAATCTTTCTCTCGATGTTGGCCACGTGCTGACCTACTTCGTGGCGCACGAAGCTCACCACCGAGGACAGATCATCATGGTCGCACGCCAAACAGGGCATCGGTTGCCAAAAACGGTCGATGCAGGGTTGTGGCAGTGGAAGATGGACAAGAGTTGAGCCGGGTACCCACCCGCGTCTTCTTTCTGCGTGTGTGGGTGGAGGATTGTTCACCTGACTGCAATTGACTTCGATCGTCTCGTCGGCTGGCGAGGTGGAACTCTGCCACTGAACTCGCAAATAAAAAGGGCCACCCGACTGGGTGGCCCCTCGCGCTCCGCCGGAATTCTTAACGGCGATCGCGATCACCCCGTTCATGCCAGTTCCGATCATAGTTTCGGTTACG
>CAZBCQ010000251.1:0-5727 GCA_964490255.1 uncultured Terriglobales bacterium
CGGGAGGGCGCTTGTCCGAACAGCAGCCACGACATGACCTGCGCGACCACGAAGAAGAACACGACATAGAGCCCCAGCAGACGGCCGAAATCCCACGCAGGAGCATTGACGGTATACCCGTAAGCGAACAACACCACAGCACCTAACAGAAATGCAGCGGCGCGCGCGGCTAAGCCCTGGCGGTGCAAGGCGACGCGGATCAACGCATCGCCACCGGCTTCGAGAACCGCCGCCAATAGCAGAACTAAAATCGCAAAGTGCCGATTCATCCTTTGAGTTATCCCCACAAAGTAGATGTGGAGATTCTACAGGAGCAGGAATTCGGCTTCCGCGGCCATCACGCCATGTGAACCAGAAAATGACACGTCGGATCGCCTCGGCGCACCGTCTGCAGGATGTCGATCTGCCGCTTCTGGCCGAGCGCAGCTTCCCAGATCGCCTGATGCATCGCGCGCGTGCAGTAGCAGTGAATGTCTTTTGGCTTTCCGGGCCGATACTTCGCCGCAGGACAATAGCAGCCGTTCGTGTTCACCGCACCATAGCGGATGTGGACGAGATCGCCTTCCCGCCATACTTCGAAATTCGCCTTCAGCGCTTCAATCAGCTTTTCGGGCGAGCCCTTTCCTTTGGCGGCAATGTCCTGCTTGAACTGGAAACGCCGGAAGCAGCCGCGGCCACATCCGTCCATCAACTTGATTTTGTCGGCTTCGGGGAAGTCGGCATCGAGCGTATCCATCAAATCGGATACCCAGTTCTGTATAAATTTCAGGTTTGCGTCACTGGGCGACTCTGTCGTTTCGGCCGTTCCCTTTAGCGACGTCAGGAACACCATCGCGCAGCAGCCCTGAAGAAATTCCTTGCGGTCCATATAGTCTCCTCTGCCTCCGTGGCGCGAATTATAGGGACCGCAATTGTGAAGTTCAGTGATAAGCAATTTTCTTCCTAGGGCGCGAGTTTAAAACTCGAGTGGAGCTTCGCCGTCGAGTCCTCACCCACCCACAAGTCGAATTGCTCGGGCTCTTCCACCCACTTCCGCAGCGACGGGCTCCAATAGCTCAGTTCGTCTTTGCCAAGCGTGAAGTGCACGGTTTTCTTTTCTCCCGGGGCCAGCGTGATGCGCTCGAAGCCCTTCAACTGCCGCACTGGACGCGAGGTGCTTCCCGCCTGCTGATGGATATAGAGCTGCGCAACCGTATCTCCCGGGCGTGCACCGGTGTTTTGCACGTCCGCGGTAACTTCGAACTTCTCTCCCAGCTTCGGATTCGCAGTGCTCACCTTTACATTGCTGTACGTGAAAGTCGTGTAGCTCAGGCCATACCCGAACGGATATTGCGGCGAGGTAGACAGATCCCAATAGCGCGACTTGAAGTCCGCATCCGTCTCGGGTTGCTGCGTCAGATTGTGCGCGTAGTAAATGGGAATCTGGCCTGCGTTGCGCGGCCAAGTGATTGGCAATTTCCCGCCGGGAACCGCATCGCCAAAGAGGACATCGGCAACGGCGTTGCCGCCTTCCTGCCCCGGAACCCAGGCCTCCAGGATTGCAGGAACGTGCTCGGAAGCCCACGTTAGGTTGATCGGTCGCGCGTTGATCAGCACCAGCACGACTGGCCTACCTGTCGCAGCAACTGCTTCCAGCAGTTGCTCCTGCTGACCACGAAAATCCAGCGACGAGCGCGAAGCCGCTTCGCCGTTCATTACCGACCCCTCACCCAGCACCATCACCACCACGTCGCAGCGCTTTGCCGTCTCAACTGCAGCGTCGAACGCCACTTTCTCCTGCTCTGGAGTTTGCGGCGGATCAGCGTGCATGTGCAGTTTGTCCTGGAAGAAAGAAGGGAAGTCGCGCCAGATGTTGGGTCCGTTCGAGTACTCCACCCGGACGGCTGTTCCCAGCTTGTTGTGAATTCCTTGGAGTACGCTCACAGGCGGATTGGGCTTGCCGATGTGGCCCCACATGCTCAACTGATCGTCACCCGAATCCGCGAGTGGCCCAATCACCGCGATCGACGAAATCTTCGATTTATCGAGTGGAAGCAATGAGTTCTGATTGCGCAGCAACACCATCGATCGCTGTGCGGCTGTACGTGCCAGTTGCGCACTCGCTGGATCGCTGGCAACCTGCTGCGAGTGAGGCTCGACGTACGGATGCTCAAACAGTCCCAACCGAATCTTCGCCGCGAGAATCGGCCGTACCATGGCGTCGATGTCCGCAGTCGAGATCCGGCCCTCTTGTACCAGCTTTGCGAGGTTATCCGCGTACGTTCCGCTCGCCATGTCCATATTGAGTCCGGCATTCATGGCCTTGAACGCAGCATCGTTACGATCACGCGCGTAGCCGTGAGTAACCAGGCTTTTCACAGCCACCGCATCGCTTACAACAAAACCGTTGAATCCCCATGTCTCGCGCAACACATCGTGCAGCAGGAAACGATTGCCAGTCGCGGGAACGTCGTTCAGGTCCATGTAGGCGCTCATCAGCGACCCGACGCCGGCGTCGAGTGCGGCCTTGAACGGCGGCAGATACACGTTCCAAAGCAGATCGTCTGAGATGTACGACGAATCGTAGTCGCGTCCGCCATCGGCAGCGCCGTATCCCGCGAAGTGCTTCACGCAAGCGAGCACATGATCGGGGCTGGACAGATCGTCACCCTGAAAGCCCTTTACCTGCGCCCGTGCCATGGCCGCGCCCAGAAAAGGATCCTCGCCGGCGCCTTCAATAATCCGTCCCCAGCGAGGGTCACGAGCGATGTCCACCATGGGAGCAAACGTCCAAGCGAAGCCATCGGCACGAGCCTCCTTTGCGGCGACTGCCTGCGCGGCTTCAGCCATGTTTGGATCCCATGATGCTGCCATCGCGAGCGGCGCCGGGAAGATCATCCGATAGCCATGAATGACATCTAACCCGAAAAGAATCGGGATGTGCATGCGTGTTTGTTCTACGGCCAGGTGTTGCAGGCGATTCATCTCCGCTGTGTCCGTGAGCCAGAGCACAGAGCCGTCCTGGCCTTTTCGAATCAGTTCCTCCGGGTTTACCTGAACGTCTAAAACAGGGGCGCCTGGGATCTGTGTCATCTGACCGATCTTTTCGTCCAGCGTCATTTGGCTTAGCAGCTTATCGACTCGAGCATCGACCTGCTGTTCGGTGAGTGGCTTGGTTTTAGCGGCTAACGGACTTAGAACGGAGATGGAAAGGATTAGGGCAGAGTACCAGCGAAACACGCAGGTTCACCTCTTAGATAGGTTGAACAAACGCCGTAGTGTCTCAATTTGGCGCGGAAAGCACAAGGAAAGGTGCAGTTATTCCGCAGTTTAGGATAGGATGGATATATATGAGTTTCCGACTGATTGCGACTGCGCAACCTTGCCCCGTCTGCCGTGGACGCCGCACCGACTCCAACGGTAAGCTTTGCCCGAAGTGCCACGGAGCCGGAGAAATTGTCCCCGAGACTCCGGTCGAGGCGGACCGCAAGCTGAAATAGTTCGGCGTGGTTGGACAAGTCTTCGCAATAAAAAAAGCCCCGCATCTCTGCGGGGCTGAAATCTGCTTGCCGGTAGCTGACTGCCATCGGCCGACAGCGTCTTAGTACATGTCGCCCATGCCGCCGTGGCCAGGAGCTGCCGGAGCTTTCTTCTCTTCCGGAATCTCACTGATGATCGCCTCGGTGGTCAGCATCAGGCCAGCGATGGAGCCAGCATTCTGCAGGGCAGTGCGGGTAACCTTGGTCGGGTCAACGACGCCGGCCTTGATCAGGTCCTCGAACTCACCGGTCTGAGCGTTGTAGCCGTAGTTGGGTTCCTTCGAATCCTGGATCTTGCCAACCACAACCGCGCCCTCGACACCGGCGTTTCCGACGATCTGACGCAGCGGCTCTTCCAGCGAGCGGCGAACGATGTTGACGCCGATCTGCTCTTCGCCATCCAGCTTCAGGCCTTCGAGCGCCTTGATGCAACGCACGAGCGCAACACCGCCGCCGGGGACAATGCCTTCCTCGACTGCAGCGCGGGTGGCGTGCATCGCGTCTTCCACGCGGGCTTTCTTTTCCTTCATTTCGGTTTCGGTAGCTGCGCCGACCTTGATCACCGCAACGCCGCCGACGAGCTTCGCCAGACGCTCCTGGAGCTTCTCGCGGTCGTAGTCGCTGGTGGTCTTGTCGATCTGGCTGCGAATTTCCTTCACGCGGCCTTCGATCTCGCTCGACTTGCCCTTGCCCTCAACAATCGTGGTGTTGTCCTTGTCGACGGTGACTTTCTTGGCCTGTCCGAGATCCTGAAGCTGCACGTTCTCCAACTTGATGCCGAGGTCCTCGGTGATGGCCTTGCCGCCAGTCAGGATGGCGATGTCCTGCAGCATCGCCTTGCGACGATCGCCGAATCCAGGAGCCTTCACCGCGCAAACCTGCAGCGTGCCGCGCAGCTTGTTGACGACGAGGGTAGCGAGTGCTTCGCCTTCGACGTCTTCCGCGATGATCACGAGCGGCTTGCCGCCCTTGGCGATCTGCTCGAGCAGCGGTAGCAGGTCCTTCATCGAGGAGATTTTCTTTTCGTGGATCAGGATGAGCGCGTTCTCGAGGCTTGCTTCCATCCGCTCAGGATCGGTTACGAAGTACGGGGACAGGTATCCGCGGTCGAACTGCATGCCCTCGACGACGTCCAACTGGGTTTCCATCGTCTTGGACTCTTCAACGGTGATCACGCCATCCTTGCCGACCTTCTTCATGGCTTCGGCAATGATCTTGCCGATGGTGGCATCGTTGTTCGCCGATATGGTGCCCACTTCGGCGATCTTCTTCATGTCGCCGGAGACGTTCTGGGACAGCTTGTCCAAGGCGCCCTGGGTGCGGTTGCCTTCATTGTCGACAGTGCCGCAGATCAGGGTAACGGCCTTGTCGATGCCGCGCTTCAGTGCCATTGGATTCGCACCGGCGGCCACGGTCTTCACGCCTTCGCGGAAAATCGCCTGCGCCAGAACGGTCGCGGTCGTGGTGCCGTCGCCGGCGACGTCGCTGGTCTTGCTGGCAACTTCACGCACCATCTGTGCGCCGGTGTTCTCGAGCGTGTCCTTCAGCTCGATTTCCTTCGCTACGGTCACGCCGTCCTTGGTAATGGTCGGCGAGCCGAATTTCTTCTCGATCACGACGTTGCGGCCCTTGGGACCGAGCGTCACTTTCACTGCATCGGCAAGGGCATTCACGCCGCGCAGGATTGCCTGCCGGGAGTCCTCACCATGAACGATTTGCTTTGCCATTTCTTTAATCTCCTTCTGGAAATTTTGCGTGTTTACTGGTGCCCTCGACTACGCATCCCTTCAGTGGTCATCACGAGGCCGAAGGGCGAGGGATCTGCTTTTCTGCTTCAGAAACTACTTCTTCGCGCCAGCGTGCTTCGTAGCGCCTTCCAGGATTCCGAGTACTTCTTCTTCGCGCATGATGACGAACAATTCGCCATCGATGGTGATTTCGTTGCCGGAGTATTTTCCGAACAGAACGCGGTCGCCAGGCTTCACGTCCAGAGGATGAACTTTGCCTTCTTCGTTGACCTTGCCTTTGCCAACGCTGATTACTTCGCCTTCCTGCGGTTTCTCTTTTGCGGTTTCAGGAATGATGATTCCACCCTTGGTGGTCTCAGCTTCTTCTACGCGGCGGACCAGGATCCGGTCGTGTAGGGGAGTTAGTTTTGTTGCCATTCTTCAGACTCCTTTCAGAACTGTGTCTTCAAGTTGAACATTGC
>CAZBCQ010000252.1:0-5720 GCA_964490255.1 uncultured Terriglobales bacterium
TCCGGATCGACGAAAATCGATGGGATACGCATACGAATGCCAGATTTCCTGCTCGAAATAGGTTGTGAAGAGATACCAGCCCGAATGATCGACGGCGCGCGCGAAGAACTGGCGCGGCGTGTGTCCGAGTTGCTCGGCCGCGAGCGCTTGGCCGAATCTACAGTGTTGCAGCCCTATTCCACACCCCGGCGCATTGCGGTGGTGGCGCGCGGAGTGGCCGTGGCGCAGTCTGACATTGAAGAGCAGGTGATGGGGCCGGCGGTAAAGATCGCATATAAAGATGATCAGCCGACGCCTGCTGCGCATGCATTCGCGAAAAAAGTTGGCGTCGACCTGTCGCAAATAGAAAAGGTGTCGACGCCGAAGGGCGAATATCTTTCCGCGCGAATAGTGAAGAAGGGCCGTAGTGCGGCTGAGATTTTGGGAGAGACACTTCCAAGAGAGATCAGCAGCCTCTATTGGCCGAAGAATATGTACTGGCGGCCGGGGAAGACCTCGGAGCGATTTGTGCGTCCAGTGCGCTGGTTGGTGGCGATGCTGGGAGAGTGCCCGGTTCGACTAGAGTTCGATGGAGTTCAGGCGGGAGTGGAAACGCATGGGCATCGCATTCTGAGTGACGGACCCGTGCCGCTGAGCCAGCCTGATTCCTACACAGATGCTCTGCAGAAAGCGGCGGTGGTAGCGTGTCCGCAGCAGCGCGAGCAAAGGATTCGCAAAGCGCTCGACGCTGCTACGAGAACCATCCCTGGGGCGCGCTGGCGCGAAGACAAAGAGCTGCTCGAAACTGTTGTCAATCTCACCGAGTTTCCGTCTGTCATTCTGGGTAACTTCGATCTGGAGTTCCTTACGCTTCCTGAAGAAGTGCTGGTGACGGTGATGCGGGATCACCAGAAGTACTTTGCCGTTGAAGACGCGAACGGACGGCTGGCGCCGCAATTTTTGGCGGTACTGAATACCGATGGCGATCCGCAAGGATTGATTCGGCACGGAAATGAGCGCGTGCTGCGCGCGCGGTTCCGGGATGCGCGTTTCTTCTGGGACACGGATCAGAAGAAGCCGTTGCGCGAACGCGTGGAGATGCTGAAGTCGGTGACGTTCCAGAAAGATCTGGGCAGCTACTTCGACAAGACCATGCGCGTGCAGGCCGTGTGCAGCCAGGTTTCAACGTGGCTGAATCCGGACGATCCGGACGCGACGAAACTGGTTCGCGATGGAGTGGTTCACAAAGCCGCCCTGCTGGCGAAGACCGATCTGACGACCGAGTTGGTGAAGGAGTTCACGGAGCTACAGGGCATTGTGGGAGGCCTTTACGCGCGAGTGCAGCAACTCGATCCAACACTGCCGGAAGCGACCCGTTATGCGATTGCGGATGCAATTTACGACCAGTACAAGCCGCAGTCGATGGAGGACTCGGTTCCGCGCACGATTGAAGGCGGCGTGCTCTCGATAGCAGACAAGGTCGACAGCATTGCTGGAATGTTTGCGCTGGGATTGATTCCAAGCGGCTCGAAGGACCCGTTTGCACTCCGGCGGCAGGCAAACGGCATCGTAAGGATCATAGCGGAACACCGGCTGCCACTCAGCTTATCCAGCTTGTTTGAAACAGCACGGGAAGCGTATCGCGGGACGGAAGCGGAGAAGAAATTCAAGTCGCTAACGTATGAACAGGATCTGCGAAATTTCTTCCGCGAGCGACTAGAGTTCTACCTGCGGGATGCGCGCGGATTTGCGTATGACGTAGTAAACGCGGTACTCGCGGCGGGTTCGGATGATGTAGTGGACGCGATTGCGCGAGCCGAAGCGGTGGCGAAGGTGAGGCCGTCCGAAGACTTCGAATCGATTTCGGTGGCGTTCAAGCGCATGAAGAACATTCTGCGGCAGGCCGAAGAGGCGAAGAAACGCATCGGCGACAGGCTCGATCCAGCCGCGGTTCAGGATGACGCGGAACGTACGCTGGCGGAGGCGTTGCCGAAGACAGTCGCATCCGTGCAGCAATTGCGCAGCGAAAGAAATTACGAGCAGGCATTGCTGCAGATCGCTGCGTTGCGCCCGCTGATCGATCGGTTCTTCGACAAAGTGATGGTGATGGTCGAAGACGAAAGTGTGAGGGCGAATCGCCTCGCCCTGTTACAGGCGATGCTGAATGAATTCTCGACGATCGCGGACTTCTCGGAGATCGTCACGGAAGGCAGGAAATCCTAAGCGCTGTCAGAAGAGAGGACTTATACATGGCTACAACAGTAACTCCCGACGTAGAGGAAAAAATGGCAACCGCAACTCCAGCTAAGACAAAGTACGTTTATCTCTTCGGCGGAGGTAAGGCCGAAGGCAATGGCAAGATGAAGGACGTCCTCGGTGGAAAGGGCGCTGGGCTTGCCGAAATGACAAACGCCGGGCTGCCGGTGCCTCCGGGATTCACGATCCAGACGGACGCTTGTCGCGAGTTCATGAAAGCAGGGAAGACATCCGCCACAGTTGAGGCAGAGATGGATGCAGCCCTGAAGAGCCTGGAAACACTTCAGGGACAGAAACTGGGCGCAGGGGACAATCCACTGCTGGTGAGCGTGCGGTCGGGCGCGAAGTTCTCGATGCCAGGCATGATGGACACAATCTTGAACCTGGGCCTTAACGACCAGAGCGTGGAAGCACTGGCAAAGAAGGCGAACAATCCGCGGTTTGCGTATGACAGCTATCGCCGACTGATACAGATGTTCGGCAGCGTGGTGATGGAGATTCCGAAGCACGCATTTGACGAAGTTTTCGACGCCAAGAAGAAGCAGAAAAAGGCGAAGCTCGACACCGAACTCGATGCCAAGGCGCTGAAGGAAGTGGTCGAGGAATACAAGAAGGTCGTGAAGAAGCACACCAAGCGCGACTTCCCGCAAGATGCGCACGAGCAATTGGTGATGGCGCGCGATGCCGTGTTCCGTAGCTGGAATAACGATCGGGCGAAGCACTATCGCCGCATCAACAACATCGACGACATGCTCGGAACCGCAGTAAACGTTCAGGCGATGGTGTTTGGCAACCTGGGCGAGACCAGCGGCACAGGCGTGGGCTTCACGCGCAATCCTGGCAATGGAAAGAAAGAATTCTACGGCGAGTTCCTGATGAATGCGCAGGGCGAAGACGTTGTGGCCGGTATCCGTACGCCGGTGCACATCAGCGAGTTGGAGAAGATCAACGCGAGTGCGTATAACGAGCTGCGCGAGATCACCACCAAGCTCGAGCAGCACTACCGCGACATGCAGGACTTCGAGTTCACGATTCAGGAAGGCAAGCTCTACATGCTGCAGACCCGCAACGGAAAGCGTACGGGACTGGCGGCGGTGCGCGTTGCTATCGACATGGTGAGCGAAGGCCTCATCACGAAAGAAGAAGGTTTTATGCGCGTGGAACCGAACCAGTTGTACGACTTCCTGGTTCCACGACTCGATGAAAAGAGCACCAAGGTTGAAGTTCTGACCACGGGCCTGCCGGCATCACCAGGCGCGGCTGTAGGACAGATCGTGTTCACGGCAGAAGACGCGGTGGAGAAAGCTGGACACAGCAGGAAGAATCCGGTGATCCTGGTGCGCGCGGAAACGACGCCGGAAGATATCCAGGGCATGGAAGTGGCGGCTGGAATTCTGACCTCGCGCGGCGGTATGACGTCGCATGCCGCGGTGGTCACGCGCGGTATGGGTAAGTGCTGCGTGGCTGGCGCGGGGGAACTGGAAGTCAACGAGAAGACCAGAGAGCTGAAGGTGAAGGGGTACACCTTCAAGGAAGGCGACTGGATTTCACTGGATGGAACGACTGGGCGCGTGCTCAAGGGCAAGCTGAACACGCTGCCCGCGTCGCCGGACGATCCGGATCTGCAGAAGCTGATGAGCTGGTCGGAGCAGTATCGCAAGATGGGTGTTCGTGCGAATGCCGACATTCCCCGCGATGCGATCCAGGCGCGTGCGTTCGGCGCAGAAGGCATTGGGCTCTGCCGCACGGAGCACATGTTCTTTGCGGAAGATCGCATCGGTCACATGCGCACAATGATTCTCGCAACGACGGAAAAAGATCGCCGCGCTGCTCTGAAGAAGCTGTTGCCGATGCAGCGCGCTGACTTCACGGGCGTGTTTCGCGCAATGGACGGATTCCCGGTCACGATCCGCACGCTGGATCCGCCGCTGCATGAATTCCTGCCGAGCCGCGAAGAGCTGATGGTGCAGATCGGCGTGCTGGAAGCGACAAAGCCGAAATCACCGAAGCTGAAAGAGCTGAAGGCGCTGCTGAAGCGAGTGAACGATCTGCACGAACTGAACCCGATGCTCGGTCACCGTGGCTGCCGCCTGGGGATCACCTATCCGGAGATCACGGAGATGCAGGCGCGGGCGATTTTCGAAGCCGCATGCAACGTGGCGAAAGATGGCGTGAAGGTCTTCCCCGAGATCATGATTCCGCTGGTTGGGACATTAAAGGAGTTGGCAAACCAGGCAGCGATCGTGCGTCGAGTGGCAGAAGAAGTTTTCGCCGAGAAAGAGCGCAAGGTCGAGTACATGGTCGGAACGATGATCGAGTTGCCGCGCGCTGCTCTGGTGGCGGACGAGATCGCGAAGGAAGCCGAGTTCTTCTCGTTCGGCACCAACGACCTGACACAGACCACGTTCGGATTCTCGCGTGACGACATCAACAAGTTCCTGCCGACGTATCTGGGCGAAGGAATCCTGAAGCAGGATCCATTCGCAGTACTGGATCGCGAAGGTGTGGGACAGCTGGTGCGCATGGGAACCGAGCGCGGACGCAAGACTCGCGAGAAGCTGAAGGTGGGCATCTGCGGCGAGCACGGCGGCGAACCGTCCTCGGTAGAGTTCTGCTACCAGGTGGGCATGAATTACGTTTCGTGCTCTCCGTTCCGCGTGCTGACGGCGCGGCTTGCAGCAGCCCAGGCAGCGTACTCGAAGGAGCACTCGGGCGCAGAGGCGGGAAGAACCAAGTAAGAGTAGTTAGTGGTTAGTGATCAGGAAAGGCTCGGCGGGAGACTGCCGAGCCTTTTCATTTCGAATCAAATCGCGGGCGAGGCGCCCGCGTCACTGAACCTACTGCGTTTTTGACGTCGCCATATTCATGAAGCTGTCGACGTCGTCGTGCATTTTCTTCAAGGAAGGTGTGTTGAGGTACACCATGTGTCCGGAGTCGTAGGTCGCATACGAGATGTTCTTGCGATATTGCTCCGGCAGATCCAGATGATCCATGGTGTAGTTGGCGGCGAGATAAGGAGTCGCCAGGTCGTAATAGCCTTCCATGACGAGGATTTTCAGGTAGCGATCCTTCACGATTGCCTGGCGCAGAGCGCTGGCCGTGTCGGGAAAGCCTTCTCCTGCGGATCCCCAGTTCCAATCGAACACATGCTCGCCGTAGGCGCTGCGCGCAGAAACGTAGTACGGCGTATCCGTTTTGTAATTCAGCTCCTTGCTTAAATACTCATAGAAGGCGGATGTGAAGGGCGGTTCGGTTGCCGAACTGGCTGGATCATAAAACTGCGTGTTCATGAAGCCCTCGGGATCAGGTCCACTGTACCGTCCGTCGAGTCGACCGACACGCAGCTTCTGGTCAGCGAGCAAATAGTGGGTAAAAACCTGAACATCGATGCGCAGGTTAGCCCACTCGATGACTTCTTTGCTGAGGCCGGTATAGCGCGCGAGTTTGTCGAGGATGTTCTGCCGCTCCTGTGCGGTGAGCGCGTC
>CAZBCQ010000253.1:0-2460 GCA_964490255.1 uncultured Terriglobales bacterium
AACAGCGTGATTACCGTCAACCGCACGCCCAGGAACGAGCCCACCATGGCCATCAGCTTCACGTCCCCGAAGCCCATTCCTTCCACGCCGCGCGCGCGCAGATAGATCTCGCCTACGCCGTAGATGAACGACGCTCCAACAACCGCACCGAGCGCCGAATCCATCAGCGAAACTAGCCGCCATGAGTTGTCTCCCAGCGACGACTGCATGAATGTCGGCAGCACTTGTTGAAGGAAATCGTTGACCGGAACGAACAGGCTGAATCCGAGTCCGATCACCAATCCCGTCAGCGTGAGCTTGTCTGGCAGCAGTTTCCACTCTGCGTCGATGAAGACCAGTCCGATGACCAGGAACGAGAACACGCAATATTTCAACGTGCTCAAACTCAATCCAAACTGGAGAAAACACAGCAGGAAGAGAATGCCAGTGAGGAGTTCAACCAACAGATAACGCGGCGAGATCGGCGCCTTGCAGTTGCGGCAGCGCCCGCGCAGTATCAACCAGCTGAACACCGGAACGTTGTCGTAGAAATGGATTGGCGCTTTGCATTGCGGGCACGCCGACCCCGGCCACACGATCGATTCCTCTCGCGGAATACGATGGATGCAGACGTTCAGGAAGCTCCCGAACAGCAGTCCAAAACAGAAAATTGCGATCGCGAAGAAGAGGACCATTCACGCCCAGATAGGTATTGGATTCGTCCCCGATTATATGTCGCGAGCGTCGATCCCGAAGGGTACCAACGTGCCATAGGTAATCTCATGGGTACATGAACAGATGGGTTCTGAATATCGCGCCGGACGTGCGGACGATAATAGCCCGGCGATTTATCGCGAGGTGAACTCCACCAAATCCACAAGTCCCGAAGGACGACTGAATTTCTAACACAGCGTGGCCTAAACCGGCTCCGCTTCGTCTCGGCACTCGCAATCACGGATTCTGAAATCGCATCAGGTCCCCCGGCATACCCGGCGGGCCATCCGTATTCGGCGGAAGGTCGCCCGTCCAGTTCAGACGCGTGCGGTTCACCAATCTAAGTTCACTGGTACAGGTTTTCCAGCCGCCGTCAGACTCTTCCCTCACTCCCACCGCAATCCCTGCTTCCGAGTCCGGCTCGCGCTGCTTCCATTCATGCAGGGACGCCTCCAACTCCTCACTCAGAGCCTCGTTTGCGCAGAGACAGAACACCCAGTCGTTCTTCAGATCGAGCACATAGGCTCCGCGATCGACGCCCGGTATCGCAGCCTTCACGGTCGCGCCGTGCTCTTCGGCTGCTTTCTGTGTGCCATCCGTCGAACCATGGTCGATTACCAGCACTTCGTCGCAACCGCGCAACGAATCAAGCGCGCGCCCGATTCGTTTCACGTCATTCATCGTATGCAGGAGAGCAGAAATCTTTGGCATGTGGCTGATTGTGAGATGCGCAATCCCCCTTCAGTGTAAGCCATCCGTCATGTCACAATTGCATTCAGCTGGGGTGAATCGAAGTGAACAGTTCCAACCGCGCCACTCGTGTCGCCGTTGTCGGACTTGGCAACGTGGGCGCCACATTTTCCTATGCTCTCATGCTCAGCGGACTCGCCGCCGAGATCGTCCTCATCGACGTGAACCACGCTAAGGCCGAAGGCGAAGCCATGGACCTGAGTCACGCCGTCCCGTTTTCGCACGCGACCAACATTTGGGCCGGAAGCTACGCCGATTGCGCCGGAGCCGCCGTCACCGTGGTTACTGCCGGTACGGCTCAGAAGCCGGGCGAAACCCGTCTCGACCTGGTGAAGCGCAATGCTGCCATCTTCAGTCAGATCATCCCCGAAGTGGCGCGGCACAATGCGGACGGCATCATTCTCATCGCCACGAATCCCGTCGACGTGCTCACCTATACCTCGCTGAAGGACTCCGGCCTTCCCTCTCAGCGCGTCTTCGGCTCCGGCACCATCCTCGACACAGCGCGTTTCCGCACCTTGTTAGGAACTCACTTCCGTGTCGACCCGCGCAGTGTCCACGCCTGGATCATCGGCGAGCACGGCGACAGTGAAGTGCCTGTGTGGTCGCTGGCAAATATAGCAGGCATGAGGCTGTGCGACTTCGCCACGGCGCGTAACTGCGAATACGAAATCGAGCAGATGGAAAGAATCTTCTTCAACACACGGGACGCTGCTTATCACATCATCGAGCGGAAAGGCGCAACCTACTACGCGGTAGCCGCGGGACTCATGCGCATCGTCGAATCCATCCTGCGCGACCAGTACACGATTCTGTCCGTCTCCAGTCTGGTCGAGAACTACTACGGCATCACCAACATGTGCTTCAGCCTGCCCACGGTAATCAACCGTAACGGTATCGAGCGCGTGCTTCACCTCCAGCTAGATGAGCACGAACAGACTCTGCTGGGGAAATCTGCTGCCGTCCTGGAAGACACGATCGCCAAACTAGGCCGCAGATCCGCAACTACAACGGACG
>CAZBCQ010000253.1:2560-5641 GCA_964490255.1 uncultured Terriglobales bacterium
CTCCGTCTTGCCATGGATTAGAATGAAGCGCGCCTGATCGCCTGTGCGAATGTTTTAAGCGCTTTCTTACGAGGACTCAAACACAGAATGCAACTTCAACGACTCACCGTCTTACTCCTGCTTGGCTTGATGTTCGCCTGCAGCTCTGAACCGAAAAAGCCCGCGCAGGAAGCAGCCGCGCCGCAACCCACGACTCCCACACTCTTCACCGGTCGTGAAGCGGTTTACAAGATGTATGTGGCCGCGCACTCCTGGATGGCGGATAGCCAGCCTTTCCGCATCGAATCGCAGCCAACGAAAAACGTAACCGGCCAGGACGGCAAGTACGCGGTTTGGCGCGCTTCCTTCGGCTCACCAAGCCATCGCGTTGCCAAGACCTACACCTGGTCTGGCGTGAAGGAAGAGGATGCTCCCGATCCTGGCATCTCGTTCGGAGCAGAAGACAGTTACAACCCGAGCAACGCTTTCACCAAAAATTTCGACATCGCTTTCCTGAAAATCGATTCCGACAAAGCCGTGCAGGTAGCGAATCAACATGGTGGCGAGAAACTCCTGAAGCAAACTGCCACCCTGCCGATCGTCTGCCTGGCCGAGTGGAGCACCCAGGAAAATATCCTGATCTGGCACGTTCAGTACGGAGGTACCGGCAACGAAGCGAAGCTCCGCGTCGCCGTGAACGCAACTACTGGGGATTTTGTGCGGGTGGAGAAGTAGTCTCCGGATCCTGCGGCGATTTGTTCGAGGCAGTCCCAGTCCCTGATCCGGGCGGCGCATGACACGGGCCGTTACCCAGGTGAATGCAGCCCGGTTTCAAGTCTTTCAGATGAATTCCGTGGCGCCCCGCGTGGCCCTGCTGGTCAGTCGCGCCCGGCGCTAGCGCGCCATTTGTGTTCTCCGCCGTGACCGGCACGGGCCCGCCCAGCCGATCCAGGGCCTTCTGCGCTTTTTCGGCTTCCGGCCCGCTGGGCAAGATCTTCAGATAAGTTGAGTAATACTTTCGCGCGTCTTGCGGCTTGTCCAGTTTCTCGTCCACAACGCCGAGCTTGTAAGTAGCCTCGGCATGGTTCCACTGGTATCGCAGCGCTTCCTGATAGCGGCTCTCGGCCGCGTGATAGTTGCTCTTCTTGTAGTAGAAATCGCCGATCTCAACGTTCTTATCTGCCTGGTGCGGATTCCAGGGCCGCGCCTCTTCGACATCGCTCGGCAGATCCGCACCGGGATGGTTCTCATCTCCCGCTGGCGGGCTGAGATCAACTTTGTTGTCCTTGCTCGAACTCTCGCCATCGCTCCGCGGCAAAGGAGCGCTGCTCGGCGGCGCTGATGCGTCGTCCTTTGCGGGTGCGGTCGGTTTATTCTCGGGTGTCGGTTTGGAAGGCGTCGGCGCATCCGGCACATTGGAGGTCGGCTTGTTACCAGAACTGGGCTTGTTAGCCGGCGTAGGCGCGTCAGGCACATTCCCCGACTTCGCAGCTGGCTTATCCCCTGCGGCCGCTGGCTTATCCCCTGGGAACGTCGTGTCCGGGCTCAGGTTAGTATCCTGCGCTAAGACCACGAGCGGAGCACAGAGCACAATCCCAAGTAGCAGACCACGCATGCCGATATTCTAGTCCATTTGGCGGGGTCTTTCAGTTCGTCAGTACATCAGTTTCTCAGTGTTGCCTGTATCGCAGCCTTTCGGATTTCGACATCGCTGACGTGATCACCGCCGGCTGATCACCACCGACCGCATCTGAACTGAGAAACTGACGTACTGAGTACTGAAAAACGGTTCTAGCAAAAAAACGGCCGCCCTTTCGAGCGGCCCGCAGTAGGCATGTTACAGGGGAGGACAAATTCATTGTGCTGGCGGTTTCGCCGATGCGGCTGTTGCGTTCTGGTCCTGAATGTTCGTCATCAGGCGTACATCCACACGGCGGTTTTCCGCACGGCCTTTGGACGTCTTGTCATCGGTAGCCGGCTTGTCTTTGCCAAGACCGATCAAGTAGATCTTGTGGGCAGGCACGTTGTACTTTGAAGCCACGTACTGCACCACCGCGTCCGCGCGGCGGCGGCTGAGTTCATAGTTATAGCCTGCTGGTCCGACGGAGTCGGTGTTGCCGTCGATCACGAGAATGTAGTTCTTCGCATTGGGAATTTCCGTTCCCAGTTGATCGAGAGCTTCCTTCGCCTTCGGCGTCAGATTCGCCTTGTCGAAGCCAAAGTGCACCGTGGTCTCAACCACCGGGCGGTAGTTATCCAGGTTCGCGACTGTGTTCGCCAGCGACTGTACCTGAGTGGCCGTGTTGGATGCCAGCGTCTGCGCCTGATCGGCCTGCTGACCGGCAGCTTGGGCCTTCTGATCGGCCGCATCGGTCTTCGTGTTCACGCCCTGGATACCCTGCTGAGCCCGCGCATCCACATCCTTGATGTCTTTCGAATTTTTCGCGGTTTGGTCGTCCAGTTCGTTAACTTTGTTGATGGTAGGTCCGGTTTGGCTGCGGACGTATTTCTTGCTTGAGCACCCTACTGTCAGACCTACGCTCAGAGTGGCGGCAACTGAGAGAACGAGAACCCTGTTCATGGAGAAAAGCTCCTTAGCGCTCTTCGTGCCGGCTGCCGGATCTGGTCCGGCGCTGTGTCTTCTACTCGCGATCTAGGCACGAGCGCTTCGCAATTGGAAATAGCACGCCTTCTGCCAATGTTGGATGCGACTTTTGCCCAAGTAAAACCACTGTTTTCAACAAGGTATTAACTTCACCAGCCCGGAAAGTCGTTTCGGGGAAGCACATCTCACCAGAGCCGTAAAAAATTTACAAAGCGTAAATAGGTACCATGATGGGAATTATCCGACTCACGCCTTCGCGCAGTCACTCTCAGTGTCAAGGACCAAAAGCTGCCTACCTGGCCGTAAAGCCTTCATTCGCTTCGGGATATAATCCTCGTGAAAGTGTCCGGTAGGTCTCTTTGAATTTGCCACAATAGAAGTAGCAGTCTGCCAACTGAGAAACTTGGCAACTGATTCTCGCCGTTTAATCGAGCGTCAGCGAGGATCTGTTATGCCGAGCGGAGCGAGGCATAGCTATCAGTCCACGAGCCTTTCAA
>CAZBCQ010000254.1:0-2316 GCA_964490255.1 uncultured Terriglobales bacterium
TCAATCCGAATAACCCAACTGGTGCACTCTACTCGCGAGAAACTCTGCTTCAGATTATCGAACTCGCGCGCCGCCATCGTCTCGTCATCTTCGCCGACGAAATCTACGATAAGCTCACCTTCGGCTCGCGCCCGCATATCCCGATGGCATCGCTCGCCAGCGACGTTCCCATAATCACGTTCGGGGGCTTATCGAAATCCTATCTCGCGCCCGGATGGCGCATCGGATGGGCGATCGCCAGCGGTGATCCCGCTTGCATCAAGCCCTATCTCGAAGGGATTTACAAGCTCTTGCGCGCGCGTCTCTGCGCCAGCCAGCCCATGCAATGGGCCATCAAGCCTGCGCTCGAAGGCCCGCAGGACCACCTGAAAGAAGTGAATGAAAAGCTACGCCGTCGTGGCCAGCTCACCATCGACTGGTGCAACCGTACGCCGCGCGTGAGCTGCGTTGCACCGGAAGGCGCGTTCTACGCCTATCCCAAGCTCGACATCCCCGAAGACGATCTCAGTTTCGTAAAGAAAGTCCTCACCGAGAAACACACCCTGCTTGTCCACGGCAGCGGCTTCGGACAAAAGCCCGGTACCAAGCACGTTCGCATCGTCTTCCTGCCGGACGAACCCACGTTGACCAAAGCCTACGCCGGCATCTCCGATTTCTTGACCGAGCACTATGGATAGGAATTCGTATCTTCACTTTGAGTGTGTGTTAACCCGCGTCAATCAAAACGATCCGTCGGAAAATCACCTACGCTCACCCGTCCTTGACGTCATGGTGAGCGGAGCGAATCCATCTCTGTATTTCTGGGTTGTTTTCCGCGAAACGCGAAACGTGACACGCTATTTTTTCTTCAACTGCCTCTTCCAGTCGAGCACTCGCGCCGTATTCGCCTCGGCCTCGGCTTCGGGAACCATGCCTTTTTTCTGATAGAGAATGGACAGACTGGTATGCGCAAGGATGTCATCGGGATCGAGCTGTGCGATGCACTTGGCGACCTCGATAGCCTCGTCATACCGTTCCAGGTCCTGGTACGCGCGGGCCAGCCCGTGCATCGCCTCGGTAAACGTCGGATCGGCCGCAATGGACTTGCGGTACTCCGCGACGGCCTCATCCTGCTTGCCGTCGGCGAACAGATCGAGCGCGTTGTAGTAGTGATCTTCGGCGACTTGGCGGTCATTAGCGTCGGCACTCATTGCGCCGATTCTAGCAAATCCGTTTTTCAGTATCTCAGTTCTTCAATATCTCAGTAGCACGTTCGCCAGATAGCTTCGAACTGAACTGAAGAACTGAACAACTGATACACTGCAAAACTGAATGCGCTACACTCTCCGCTTTCTCTGGAACGCGACAAAAGGACATCGGTTGATGCCCTGGAGAAGCCCGTATCTCCGCTGGCGAATCGAAACCTATTGCGGCGTAAAAATGAATCAGGTCGGATTCCTGGAGTTCTGGGGATTTCTCTGGCGCGAAAAAAGAGAGCTGATGCGCTTTCTGAAATGGACCGGCCAAATGGAACGCTACGCGCGTCCCAAACCCAAGAACGTTTAAAGCGCCTGTTTCGAGTTTCCTCCCCGAAGTCATGGTGAGCGCAGCGAGCCATCTATGTATTTGATTTTCGCGAAACGCGAAACGGATAAGGTGAAACGCCTCAGAAGCTAATGACCACTTCGCTTCCCTTGTCCGCCGCGATCGTGCGATTCGCCGCCCCACGATTCATGGCAATTTCCAGGAAACCCATGCTATCGACGATCACGAACACTTCGCCCGGAGTTCCTTCGGCATAAGCACTGTGGATGTTTGTCACTTCGGCTTTGCCGATCTTCATCTTGAACGCCGCCGGATCAGCCCCGAACAACTGCGGAACATCTTTCGGAGTGAAGTTTGTAATCAGGTTTCCGAACTTGTCGACCTTGATCACGCTGCCTTTGAGCACACCGTCAATCGCTTTCGGCTTTGGTGCGGCGAAACGCACGAAATCCTTGATCTCCTCGCCGAAGCTCGCGGAATCAACTCCTTTGCTCAAGTATCCGGCAACCGCAGCAAACACATCTCGCCCGTGAAACGTCTGGCTCACTGGCTGCAAGAAGTAGTGGTCAGCGGTAATGTGCCGAACATTAACTCGCTCCTCCTTCTCGTAGACGAGCGACAGCACGCCATTGTCGGGCGCAAGAAACAGACCATGTTCAGTGCGCGCGATGATCGGTCGGCGCGAAGTACCAACTCCCGGATCAACGATCACCACGTGCAAAGTATTCTTTGGAAAGTATGGATAAGCCTGTGAGATCGTGATCGCACCGTCGAGCACGTCGTAAGACTGCA
>CAZBCQ010000254.1:2416-5594 GCA_964490255.1 uncultured Terriglobales bacterium
TATGGATAAGCCTGTGAGATCGTGATCGCACCGTCGAGCACGTCGTAAGACTGCACCGCGTTGCTGATGTCGATAATGCGAGCGCTTGGATTGATGTTAAGAATGACGCCCTTCATTGTGCCGACGTATGGGTCGGTCACTCCGAAGTCAGTCGTAAATGTGATGATTGGGTCGTGAGCCACGGCTGCGCGCTCCAGTATTGGATCAGATCTCGTATTTTTTCAGCAAGTGACGGAAACTGCGATAGGAAACATGCAGCAACTCCGCCGCGCGCGTCTGCACTCCATTGGACTGCTTCAATGCTGACTGAATCAATCCTCGCTCCAGCCCCGCTATGTAAGCTTCCAAGTCGAGCCCGTCATTTGTAAGCGACGGCACGCCGGTTCCGTGTCCGTTACCATTTCCATTACCGTGCTCAAGCGCTCCAGCCATGGGTCTCTTCGAGCGCTCGACCGGAACATCCACATGTAACTCGTCAGTCGCTTCGAGCGCAACCGCGCGTTCGATCGTGTTCTCGAGCTGCCGCACGTTTCCCGGCCAATTGTAATCGCACAAATCCTCGATCGATTCAGGCGAGATCCTCAGAATGTTTTTGCCCGCCGCAGGCGCGTACTTCTTAAGAAAGTGATTTGCCAGCAGAGGGATATCTTCGCGGCGTTCGCGAAGCGGCGGAACCTCGACCGGAATCACACTCAGGCGATAGTAAAGATCTTCGCGAAATAGATTCTGCGCCACTAGATCGTCGAGATGCTTGTTCGTCGCGGCAATCACTCGCACGTTGACGGCAACCTCACTGGTTCCCCCCACCGGACGCAGACAGCGCTCCTGCAATACCCGCAGTAGCTTTACCTGCATCGGAAGTGTCATTTCACCGATTTCGTCGAGAAATAATGTTCCGCTGTCAGCCACTTCAAATAATCCGGCTTTATTCGTGTTGGCTCCCGTAAACGCGCCTTTCACGTAGCCGAACAACTCGCTCTCGAGAAGCGTCTCTGGAAACGCTCCGCAATTGATGGAGACAAACGGAGCAGCCGCACGAAGTGAACACGCGTGCACGGCGCGGGCTACCAGTTCCTTTCCAGTACCGCTCTCGCCATAAATCAAAACTGTGCTGCTGGTTGTGGCAACGCTACGAATCGTTTGCTTCAGACGGTCGATGCCGGCGCTAACGCCTACGATGTTCTCCAGTGAATTGTGTCCCGCTGCATCGCGCTGGTACGCGATGTTCTGACGCTGGAGATTCTGCTGCTCCATTGCCTTGCGCACCGACAGTTTCACATCATCGACCAGGCCCGGTCCCTTACGGATGTAGTCCCATGCCCCGCCTGCTTTCACGGCTTGCACGGCAGGCTCGAGATCATCCACCGCGGTGATCAGAATGACGAGAGAATCCGGCGAAACGGTGTGTGCGAAACGTAAAACTTCAATGCCGTTCGTCTGCGGCATCCGAATGTCTGTGACAACCACACTGAAGAGAGCCGACTCAAGCTTCTTCTTGGCGGCCTCGCCCGAGGTCACCGTTTCCACACGATGACCGTCTTTGCGAAGAGAAATCTCCAGCATTTCGCAAATCGATCGTTCGTCGTCGCAGATAAGTACGTTACCCATGAATAACCTTCCCAGAACCAGCAACTGCTGCCGCCACCAGCAACTTCGACGCGTCTTGCTTCTCGGACTCAGTGCTATCGTCTGCTGCCCGCTTAAACTGCAGTATGAAATCGGCTCCTTCGCCAGGCCCGGAGCGAACGGAGATCTTGGCATCATGTGCCTGAATAATCTGATAAACGATGGCCAGACCTAGCCCTGTGCCGCCGTCGAACTCCGACTGGAATGGCTCGAATATCTTTTCAATCTGATTCTTTGGCATTCCCGGCCCTGTGTCATTAAAGCTCACGACGAAGTGACTGTCGTTCGCACGCACCGTAACGGTCAGAGTTCCACCGTCAGGCATCGCGCGAACCGCATTCTCTGAAATGTTCCAGAAAACCTGTTTCAGGCGGTCCGAATCGGCGATCGTGTATGCCTCGGAAAGCTCAAACTTTCGAACAATTTCAATTGGAGCGTGAGTAGCGCTCCCGCTTGAGGTGTCCAGAGAGGGCAGTCGGTTTTCCAGCAGTTTCAAGGTTTCGTCGAGAACCGGAACCAGGTTGACGTACACGAATTCGTATTGCTTCTCACGCGTGTAGGACAGGAAATTCGAGATGATGTCGTTCAAACGCTCCGACTCGCGATTGACGATATTTACCAGCATCTTCTCTTCTTCATTGAGAACGGCCACTTCGGAAAGCACTCGAACCGAGCCAGCTATGGAAGAGAGTGGATTGCGGATCTCATGCGCGATTGCCGCCGCCATTCTTCCTACTGCGGCCAGACGATCGCTCAGACGGACTTCACGTTCTAGTCGGCGGATCTCAGTCAGATCATCGAAGTTGTATACGTAGCCAACAGCACCGCGCCCTGGGACGCTGAGCACCGTAGCTGTGATCCGGAACGTCTTCTGACGACGACGCCCCCTTGGGCACGACGCACGGACTTCTGAATGCGCGCTGTTACTTGTAGGTGCTGGAAGGCGATCGAGGAATAGAGAAGCGATCTGGTTTCCCAGGACTTCGCTGGCGAACCTCTCCAGCAAGCTTTCGGCCGCTGGATTGACGAGTGTGATGTGACCGGCCACGTCGGTTGTGATCAGGCCACTGCTGATCGACTCAATGATGTGCTCATGCTGGGCCTGCAGGTCTTCGAGCGCGCCACTCTTGTCCTTTAGTTCGACGTCGACCTGTCGCAGCCGTGTCGTCAACCGCGATGCCAGATACGCGATTGCCATGTAGCCGACGAATTCGATTACCAACGTTGCCTGAAGCGAGATCAGCGTGCTGCGCGGCGGTGGATTGGTTCCGAATAACCAGTCCAGAGAGGCCAGTTCGAGCATCCCCGCGTGGAGGATGAACGCCAACACTGCAATCATCAGCGCCCACCGGCGGCTTAGAAGAATGCTCGCGTTGATGATGATCAGCGGATAGAGGAAATAAAAAGGACTGTCGAATGCTCCTGTGGCGTACACGAGCATTGTCGCCATGCCGAGGTCGGTAAGGATCTGGAGCCACGTGTGTGAAACACTGTTGCGCCACTGTGATGCAACATAGGCCAGCAGCGCCGATACCGCGTAGCAGAACGCGAT
>CAZBCQ010000255.1:0-5568 GCA_964490255.1 uncultured Terriglobales bacterium
TCGACCAGAGCGATCCTGGAACCGAACTGCACAAAAGCCACGGGCGTCCGCTCGCGTATTTCGACCTTCACCCGGTTCGGAAGCAGTCGTGCCACGGCAGCCGATTCGACCCACGGAATGTCTTCGAGTTGCTTCTGCCGCTGCTCCAAGGGAATAAAGAATACGTTCCGGCCGATGTCCGCACCCATGACTTCCATCACCTGATGATGGGTTACGTTCTGATTGCCGCCAATCTCGATGTTGTCGCTCGACTCCAGACGAAAACGCCACGACCCGGCGCCATAGTGATAGATGAATCCGCCAATCGTGCCGCAGAGCGCTCCAATGACCACCGCGATGAAGGCGACCTTAAGCCGTCCGGCGGTCTTCTTCGGAAGCGCACCCCGGCGTACAGGTACGCGCTTCTGCGCGCGTAAAAACGGTTGTTCCTGGTCTGGCTCTAGGTCTGCGAAGCGGGAATCCGGCGCGGATTCATTCGAGTGAGGAGAGACAGTTTCGCTGCCCCGCAGGTCTTCCTCGTTGGGGATAAGTGGATTATTCCGCGCCATTAATACAGATTCGTCGTTGAGAAACGCCCGCTCAGAAACTATACCGTGTTCGCATGTGTTTCATGATGAGAAATTTCTGAAATTGCGCTGTTTGATTGGATACCTGTGGAGGGAAAACTCGGAGTCTGCCGATAACAATCGGTGAGTACAACGGGCACGGTTTTGCAGCACTCCGCGACGCGAGGTCTTCCGGTTGGACTTGCTTCGCAGTGCATTATCTAAAGTGCGGTTCTGCAACTGGGAGGCTAGCTCTCAGGGAGGTTGCACGCGACCGGGGAAGTTTGGCAACCCACCCGGCATGTTGGTCCGGCGTGAACCCGAACTCTTTTTTGAATGCTCTCCTGTACGCAGGCCACAGGGCGTATGAGCATTTCTGAAGCCAGTGCCTCCGCACGATACCCGAAGTCCGCTGTTCGTACACCAAAAGCACTAGGAGCAAGTAGAGGATGGCAAGAGCTATAAGAAAGTAGAGCATGATGAAAGCAAAGTAGCTCCGCGCGACATGCTGTGTCTAATTACGGATGTAACCCGGCTGAGCGCGCTGAACCACTGCCTGTGCGCTCTGTCACAACGTCCCCACGATCGTAAGTGCAGTGGTCAAACACTAAGGAGTGTCTTTGAAGTGCGGGCTTGGTTTGCAGTTACTGTGCGCTGACGTGAGCGCTCTTATCCTTGACCGCGCCCAACGCTTCCACGATCTGCGGACCCAGTTGCGAAACATTGCCTGCACCTAGAGTCAGAATCATATCTTTGGGCTGCGCGGCGGCTGTTACTGCCGTGATTGCATCTGCGAAAGAACTCACATACATCGCAGGCTGACCCGATGCGGCGATCTTCGCGGTAACCGCTTCCGCCGTAACGCCGGGAATCGATTTTTCGCTCGCAGCGTAGATATCGAGCACGAAGACGCTGTCGGCATCGCCGAATGCGCGACCAAAATCCTCGAGCAACATCTCCGTACGCGTATACCGGTGCGGCTGGAAGATGACATGCAGTTTGCCTTTTGCGATCTGTCGCGCCGCAGCGAGAGTGGCCTTGATTTCCGTCGGATGATGGCCGTAGTCGTCAATGACGCGAATCCCATCCACTTCGCCGCGTAACTGGAAGCGCCGATCTACGCCGCGGAACGAAACGAGCGCATCGCGGATCTGCTCGACGGAGACATCGAGTCCGATGCCCACCGCAATGGCCGCGGTCGCATTCAAAACATTGTGCGCTCCGGGGACGTGCAGGTGAAATTCGCCCAACAACTTGCCTTTGTATTGCACGCGGAAACGGCTGAGCGGCACCGGACCATCTTTCGCCAGTTCGGAATCGGCGGCCAAAATGCGGAAGTCGGAATCCTCGCGCAAGCCATAGGTGATCGAGCGCCGCTGCACCCGAGGCAAAAGCGCCCGCAGCCCATCGTTGTCATTGCAGGCGATCACCATACCGTAAAACGGAACTTTGTCCATGAAGTCGATGAAGGTGTTCTCCACGTCCTCCATGTCGCGATAGGTATCCATGTGCTCGCGATCAATATTGGTGACGATCGAGATGATGGGCGAAAGCTTCAGAAATGACCGATCGCTCTCGTCGGCCTCCGCAACCAGGTAGTGCGACTTACCCAGGCGCGCGTTGGAACCCATCGCGTCCACGCGCCCGCCGACAATAATTGTGGGATCAAGATTCGCGCCCGCTAGCACCGCGGCCACCATCGACGTGGTCGTTGTTTTGCCATGCATCCCGGCCACGGCGATCCCGTACTTCAGCCGCATTAATTCCGCCAGCATCTCGGCGCGCTGAATCACAGGTATGTGCAGACGATGGGCTTCCGCGACTTCGGGATTTTCACGAGAAATCGCGGAACTGGTAACGACGACCTCGGCGCCGGCGATGTTCTCGGCGCGATGTCCCTCGAACGTGATCGCACCCAACCCGGCGAGCCGATGCGTGATCGCAGACGCCCTCAGGTCGGAGCCCGAGACCTTGAATCCAAGATTGATCAGCACCTCGGCTATGCCACTCATGCCGATGCCGCCAATCCCCACGAAATGTATCCTTTTCAACTTCGCGAACAATTTGTCACCACATCTACCTCTGGGCTGGCGTAGCTGGTAGCTAACTCCTAGCAAGCTGTAAGCGCTCGTTTCGACCAAGCCCTTGAGGGACCAGCTACTAGCTACCCCAGCACCCAGAAAAACTTGTTATTGCGAGTAGCACTACTCACGTCCCGCTAACCGAGAGGCCATTCTCGCAATTTCCTTCGCCGCGTCCGGATGCGCCATCTCTCGCGCCGCCTCCGACATTCGCTCCAGCCGCGGCCGGTCCCCGAGCAGTCCGGCCAGTGTTTCTACCAGACGCTCCGGCGTCAACTCTTTCTCCGGCAGCATGAGGCCTGCACCCGCATCCACGAGCGCTTCCGCATTCTTTCGCTGATGATCATCAGCAGCCGTCGGCAAAGGGATGAACACCGCGGCTTTCCCCGCAGCCGCAATCTCGGCCACCGTGCTCGCACCGGATCGGCAGAGCAACAGGTCGGCACGACAGAACATCTGCGGCATATCGTTGATGAACGGGAACACTTCCGCGGAGATACCCGCCTTTGAGTACGCCTCGCGCGCTTCATTATATTCGCGCTCGCCAGTCTGATGGATCAGATGAAAGCCCGACACGCGTTCGCGTAAAAGCGGCAAACTACTTAACACTGCCTGGTTGATCGCGCGCGATCCCTGGCTTCCACCGAAGACCAGCAGAGTCGGTACTTCACCGGCCGCGCGCGATGGAATCTGAAAAAACGCCTCGCGCACTGGCACGCCGGTAACCGTCGCCCTGCGGAAGTAAGAACCCGTCGGTTCGAATTGGACCGCCGCTTCCGTCGCCATCACTGCGGCCATGCGGTTCGTGAATCCCGGAATCAGGTTCGGCTCGAAGATCAGGCTGGGAATTCCTTTCAGCGCCGCTGCCAGCATCGCCGGCCCGGACGCGTATCCGCCCACCCCAATCACCACCTGCGGTTTAAATTTCCCCAGCAGCCTCGCCGAATGCACCACCGACATCGGTAGGTCGACTAGCGTTCGCATGCGCGTCCCGAGGCTCACGCGATTCAGTTGTCCGACTTTGATCAGTTCAAGAGGATAGCCTGCGGCCGGAACCATGCGTGTTTCCATCCCACGTGCGGTCCCGATGAAGAGCACTTCGGCCTGATAGAGATTCTGGAGTTCTTTGGCAATCGCCAGTGCGGGAATTACGTGCCCGCCCGTTCCACCACCCGCCAGCACGACTCTCATGCTATTCCGCCTGCTTGGTGATGTTGAGCAGAACGCCCACGCTCGCGAGCATCACGAAAAGCGACGAACCTCCATAAGATATAAACGGCAGTGGAATGCCCTTGGTAGGTAACAGCGCCGTCACCACGCTGATATTGAACAGGGCCTGGATCACAATCATCGATGCGATCCCCGTTGCCAGATACTTGCCGAAGATGTCGCGGGTGAGTACCGCGGTGCGTATACCTCTATATAAGAGGATTGCGAACAATGTCAGCACCAGGAACGTTCCGATCAGGCCAAATTCTTCCCCGATCACGGCAAAGATGAAGTCCGTGTGCGGTTCGGGCAGAAAGAATAATTTCTGGTGGCCTTCCATCAGGCCCATTCCTGAGAACCCGCCGGTACTGACCGCGATCAGAGACTGAATGATATGGAAACCGCGCCCCAGCGGATCCGAGTAGGGATTCGCATACGCGAGTATGCGCTGATGTCGCCACGGCACTCGCCATATCAGAAAGTAGAACAGGATCGGCAAAGGCGCGACCGCGTACAGGTAGTACTTCCATTCCGTGCCCGCCACGAACAACACAGCCGCCGTAATCGCGGTGCACGCGATCGCCGTTCCCAGGTCCGGCTGCGCCGCAATCAATGCCGAAAGGAAAAGAGTAGGCGCAATAGCGGGGAGAAGCGTATGCCTCCAGTCCTGCATCAGCTTGGTTCGCGACTCGAGGAAGTATGCGAGGAACAAGATCAGCGTGGGCTTCGCGAGTTCCGATGGCTGAAATGACAGCGGTCCCAGCCGGAACCAGCGATGCGTGTTGTGCGAGCGGTCGAGAAAGAAAACGGAAATCAGCAGCACCGTCGTGAGACCAAGCAGTGAAAACACCACGCCGGAATTCTTATAGTGCTTGTAGTCGACGTTCATCAGGCCGAACATCGCGCCTACACCGGCTGCCGCCCACAAAAATTGGCGGATCAGGAATCCATAGGGCGATCCGAAGCGATCTTTGGCCATCACTGCCGACGCGCTAAAAACCATGATCAGGCCGATGAAGACCAGCAGCAGCGTGACCGTGAAGAGAGTTTTGTCGACGCTGACGCGCTTAGCCAACTGGAACTCCGGATTTTCCGGTGGACATCACCAATCTGACCCTTATTCTCACAACCAGCTACTAGCTACCCCACCTAACGCGCCGCTGCGACAGGCAGCGCGGCAACCAGCTCTTTGAACACCCGACCACGCTGCTCGTACCCAGTGAACTGATCAAAGCTCGCGCACGCCGGAGCCAACAGCACAACATCCCCCGGCTGCGCCAACTCAGTCGCTCGACGCACTGCGCTCTCCAGCGTTCCCGCACGTACGACCTCGGTCGAACCCGCAATATGCGACTCAATCTTCTCGGCCGCCGCGCCGATCGTGTACACGCGTTTCACGCGCTCCCGCAGCAATGGCTTCAGAACCGTGTAGTCGCTACCCTTATCTTTCCCGCCAAGAATAATGTGAATGTTCGCCGGGAACGACTCCAGCGCCTTGATCGTCGCATCCACATTCGTTGCCTTCGAATCGTTGTAGTACTGCACCCCGCCGATGCTCGCCACAAACTCCAGCCGGTGCTCGACCGCTTTGAAGGTCTTCACCGCTGAGCGAATCTGTTCCGGCATGCACCCTGCCGCCATGCCGATGCAACTCGCGGCCAGCACGTTCTCGACGTTATGCGAGCCCTTCAGCTGCATCTCCGCAATCGGCATGATCTCGCGTTCGCCGCTCG
>CAZBCQ010000256.1:0-1852 GCA_964490255.1 uncultured Terriglobales bacterium
AAGGAGAAGGGTTCCGCTGCCGCTACCAGCCCGGCTTTTTGCCATTGGATCAGCTGTCGCGGCGTGATGCGAAGAATTCGCAGAACGTCAGCTCGTCGGTATCGATGCACTGGTTTATAAAGAGCCTGTGACCTACGCGTGATTATCAGTATCTAATCGTTTCAGTGCAATAGCAAAGGGCCTTACTTTTTCCACAGGTAGTTACTTTTCGTAGGATTTCTGGGCATGAATTCGAATTTGCATCACGAATGCAGCGTTTGCAGCCTGCTTCCGCAGCTCTGATTCGCATTTTTCATTCCCATGACGTTCTGTTAATCTTTCGAGTTTGCCCGCAACCGCTCGGGCTCGTAGAGAGGAACTGACTTTGTCTGTCTCCGCCGATGTCGCCACGCCTCGCAAAACTGCACTGAATGCCGTTCATCGCCAGTTGGGCGCGAAGATGGTCGACTTCAACGGCTGGGACATGCCCGTCGAATATCCCAAGCACGGCGGCCTCATTGCCGAGCATCTCGCAGTGCGCAACAGTGTCGGCGTCTTCGACGTGAGTCACATGGGTGACATCCGCGTCCATGGTCCGGAAGCGCTCGCGGCCATTCAGCACATCACCATGAATGACGGCTCGAAGCTCAGCACTGGGCAGGCGCAGTATTCCGCGATGCTCTACCCGCAGGGCACATTTGTTGACGATGTCATCGTGCACAAGATGGCCGATGACGATTACCTCATCGTGATCAATGCAGGCACGCGCGAAAAGGACTACAACTGGGTGCGCGACAACGCTCGTGGCTTCAACTGCACTGTCACGGATCTGAGCGATAGCTTTACGCAGATCGCGATTCAGGGTCCGCGCGGTGTGGACACTTTGCAGAAATTGACCGACGCCGACCTCAGCAAAGTGAAGTTCTACTGGTTCACGCACGGCACCGTTGCCGGACTGAAAAACATTCTCATCGCGCGCACCGGCTACACCGCCGAAGACGGTTTCGAGATTTACGTGCCCTCCGATCCCGAAACCAGTGCAATGGTCTGGAATAAAGTTCTGGAAGCTGGCAAAGAGTTCGGCGCGATCCCCGCAGGACTCGGCGCGCGCAACACGCTTCGTCTGGAAGGGAAGCTGCCGCTGTATGGTCACGAGATTTCCGACACGATTAACGTCTGGGAAGCCGGCCTCGATCGCTTTTGCAAGATTGACAAGCCCGAGTTCACTGGACAGGATTCTCTGGTGAAGGCGAAACCCGCCGGCGTGAAGCGCACCCTGATCGGCCTGGAGATGCTGGAGCGTGGTATCGCTCGCGACGACTACAAGGTCTTCGATTTGCAGGGAAGGGAAATCGGCTATATCACCAGCGGTTCGTATGCCCCATTCCTGAAGAAGAATATTGCGCTTGCCTACGTGCCGCCCGAGCACTCGACCGTCGACTCCGAACTCGCGGTCGAAATTCGCGGTCAGGCGGTGAAGGCGCGCGTGGTCCCCACACCTTTTTACAAACGACCAAAGAAGCAGACGTCTTAAGTCTGTGTCCCTTTGTGTCCTCTGTGGTTAGAATTCTTTTCTGGAGATCATCATGGCTTATTCGACCGACGCGAAGTACACCAAAGAACACGAGTGGATCAAGATCAACGGCAACACCGGCACGGTTGGCATCACCGACCACGCCCAGAACTCGCTCGGCGACATCGTCTTCGTCGAGTTGCCGAAAGTCGGTGCGACCATCAGTGCCGGCAAAAGCTTCGGCACGGTCGAATCCGTGAAAGCCGTCTCGGACTTGTACGCGCCTGTCAGCGGCACAGTGACCGAAGTGAACGGCGATCTCGCTTCGGCTCCCGAGAAGATCAATCAGGACGCCAACAA
>CAZBCQ010000256.1:1952-5504 GCA_964490255.1 uncultured Terriglobales bacterium
AGTAGTGTGATTCCTAACAATCATTCCGTCCACATCTATTCGGAATCTCGCGATCTGATCCTGCATTTAGCGGGAATGGTCACGTCCAGCCTTCTTGTTGGTCATGCGGTGCTGATCGTAGCCACGGAAGAGCATCGTCAGCAACTGACCGAGGAACTCCTGAGCACAGGCATCGACGTTCAGCGTTACGCCGACGAACACCTTTACCACACGGCGGATGCAGCAGAAACATTGTCCCGATTCATGCGCAATGGGATGCCAGTGCCGGAGCTTTTCCGTGCTTCTGTCGGTGAGTTGCTCCTTCACATCGGCAAACAAACCCGCAGCAACGATGGAAGCTTCACCGTTTTCGGCGAAATGGTCGCGTTGCTTTGGGACAAGGGCAATCAGGCGGCTTCGCTGCGACTTGAGGAGCTATGGAACGAGGCTTTGCACGATATACCGTTTCGTCTACACTGCGGATATCCTAAGCGAGCATTCGGCCACACAGCGGAAGAATCGGCGGTTGCGGATCTTCATTCGTGCGTAATGACGAGCATACCAATTCAACGTTCGTCGTCGCCAATCGAGGCATAGTCGACAGCATCAAAGTCTCGCTGTCTCCGTGGTGAAGTCTGGCTTCCGTCTTTTCCTCTCCCCGCAAAATCCTCAGCTTTCTCCCGTCCACGCTGACGAATTCGCCCTCGGCCATTTACAATCATCTGTGATCCCCTCGAGCCACCTCGTCTGATCGGCTCCCGCATAATTGGGTTCGTCAGCGGCGAGGGCCACACCCGGATAATATGCGCTATCTTCCAAAGTCACCCAGTGACCGCGACCAGATGCTGCGCGAAATTGGCGTTCGTTCCATCGACGACCTCTTCGCGCCTATTCCGCCCGAAGCACAAGTAAAGGGCGATCTCAACATTCCGCGCCAGATGGCCGAGTCGGAGATCTTCGACTACTTTAGCCAGCGCTCCGCGGAGAACGCGCTTGGCTACACCAGTTTTCTCGGAGCTGGCGCCTACTACCACTATCGTCCCGTGGTGATCGACAGCCTGATCTCTCGCGGCGAGTTCTTCACGGCCTACACGCCGTATCAACCGGAGATCGCTCAGGGGACGCTGCAGTCAATCTTCGAATTCCAATCGATGATCTGCGACCTCACTGGCATGGAAGTGGCGAATGCATCGATGTACGACGGATCGACTGCCGGCACGGAAGCCGTGTTGATGGCTGACCGCGTCACCGGACGCACCGGAGCCGTGATCGCGCGCAGCGTGCATCCCGAATACCGCGAGGTGTTGACCACCTACGCGAAGAACCAGGGCATGTCGCTGGCCGAAGTCGGATACCAGGAAAACGGACGCGTCGATCTTGCCGCTCTCGAGCAGGCAGTCACCGACAAAACCTCGTGTGTGCTGATTCAATCGCCTAACTTCTTTGGCACACTCGAAGACGTGGCCGCCATAGCCGAGATCGCACACAAGAAAGGTGCGCTCCTGGTGGTCGCCATTGCCGAAGCCGTTTCGCTCGGCATCGTTCGCCCTCCGGCGGAAGCCGACATCGTTGCCATGGAAGCGCAGTCGTTCGGCGTGCCCGTCGGATTCGGCGGACCCTACGCCGGCGTGATCGCTACGAAAGAAAAGTTCATTCGCCAGATGCCCGGACGTCTCGTCGGCCAAACCGTGGATAAGCAGGGTCGCCGCGGCTTCGTCCTAACGCTCTCCACCCGCGAGCAGCACATCCGACGCGAGAAGGCGACTTCGAACATCTGCACCAACCAGGCTTTGATCGCGCTGATGGCGACCATCTTCATGACCGTCTACGGCCGCGAAGGTATTCGCGAATTGGCACAGCAGAATCTGGCAAAGACGGCCTACGCCGCTGAAGAGTTCGGCCGCAAAGCAAAGGTTCTGTTCAGTGGTGCGCCGCGTTTCAATGAATTCGTCGTGCAGACCAAGGACGACTCACGCGGCATCAACGACCGCCTGCTCGACCGCAAGATCGTGGGTGGCTTCCCGCTGAAGAAGTTTTATCCAGAGCTGGGGAACGCAGCCCTATGGTGCTGCACTGAGTTGACCCCGCGCGCGGCCATTGACGCCGCCGCCAAGGAGGTGGCGTAATGAGCGACCGCGACATCAAGAAGGCCACCACCCACGTCAACCAGAACGAGGGCCTCATCATGGAGAAGTCCTCGCCGGGCAAGAAAGCATACAAGCTGCCGCCGCTCGACGTGCCCGACGTAAACGTTTCCAAGCTGCTAGGCAAACTCGAGCGTAAGGACGAAGACGCGGCCGAATTGCCCGAAGTCAGCGAGATCGAGATCATCCGGCACTTCACGCGCATTTCGACATGGAACTACGCGGTCGACTACGGAATGTACCCGCTCGGCTCGTGCACGATGAAGTACAACGCGCGCATCAACGAAGTCGTCGCGCGCATGGACGGTCTCGCTGGTGCGCACCCGTATCAGCCCGAGAAGCTTTCGCAGGGTTCTATGCGCATCCTGCAGCTGCTCTCTGAGTGCCTCATCGAGATCACCGGCATGGACGCAATCACCCTGCAGCCCGCCGCAGGAGCGCATGGGGAACTCACCGGCATTCTGCTCGTACGTGCGTACCTGGAATCGCAGGGGAATCCGCGCAAGAAAATCCTCATCCCTGACTCAGCGCACGGCACCAATCCCGCCACGGCTGCCATCGCCGGATATCAAGTCGAGAACCTCAAGTCCAACGAAAAGGGGATGGTCGATCTCGTCGCGCTCGAAAAGCAGGTGACCGAAGACGTCGCCGCCCTCATGCTCACCAACCCGAGCACGATTGGCGTGTACGAGACCGATATCCACCGCGTCGCCGAAATCCTGCATCGCAAGGGCGCGCTCCTCTACATGGACGGCGCGAACATGAACGCGCTCTGCGGTAAGACGCAACCTGGCAAGAATGGCGTCGACGTGATGCACCTGAACCTGCACAAGACCTTCTCCACGCCACATGGCGGAGGCGGTCCTGGTTCCGGCCCCGTAGCCTGCAAGAAGATTCTCGAACCGTTCCTGCCCACGCCGGTTGTGATTGAAAAGTCCGACGGCACCCTCGGCTTCGATCACAACCGTCCACAATCCATCGGACGCGTGCGCGCCTTCTACGGCAACTTCGGAATGCACGTGCGCGCCCTCGCCTACATCCTGGCGAACGGTCCCGACGGCCTGCGCCAGACCACGGAAGACGCGGTCCTCAACGCCAACTACATCCGCAAAAAGCTGGAAGGCATCTACGAACTGCCCTACAAAACGCAGACGCTGCACGAAGTGGTCTTCAACGACCGCATACAGCAGCGCAAGGGCGTGAAGACGGGCGACGTCGCCAAGCGCCTCATCGACTACGGCTTCCACTCGTACACGGTTTCGTTCCCGCTGATCGTGCCTGGCGCCATGATGATCGAGCCCACGGAAAGCGAATCGAAAGAAGAGCTGGACCTGTTCATCGATGCGATGAAGTCGATTGCGAAAGAAGCGGAAGAAGAACCAGAAACGGTTCTGAACGCGCCTCACACGACGCGTATCTCGCGCCTGGA
>CAZBCQ010000257.1:0-2055 GCA_964490255.1 uncultured Terriglobales bacterium
GTGCCGTGGATGTATGTGATCTCGATTGTGTCTCTGGTATCGGTGCTGCTGTTCGGGCAGAAATACCTGGGCGCGCGGCGCTGGATCAGGATTGGAGGGGCGACGCACTTCCAGCCGTCGGAATGGGTCAAGCTCATATTGATCCTGGCAATGGCCAAGTATTTCGCCGAAAACCGGCAGCGGGAGATGAGTTTCTTTGACTTGGTCAAGGCTGCTTCTGTGGTCGGTGTCCCGATGCTGTTGGTGCTGGCGCAGCCGGACATGGGAACGGCGCTGACGTATCTGCCGATCGCGGTGATGGCATTGTTCCTCGGCGGGATGAAAGGCAAGCATGGCCTGGCAATCGTGCTGTCGCTGGCGATGGTAGCCATCCCGGCATGGAAGTTTGGATTGAAGCAGTATCAGAAGGACCGACTGACCGTTTTCATGAATCCTGATTCAGATCCCCAGCACAAGGGGTATCAGGTGAATCAATCGCTGATTGCGGTGGGGTCGGGTGGCATATGGGGTAAAGGAACGACTCAAGGTACACAAACACAAGGGCTTTTCCTGCCAGTGCCGCACACGGATTTCATTTTTGCAGCGTTTTCCGAAGAACATGGTTTTGTCGGCGCCCTTGGGATACTACTGTTATACTTCATGGTGCTGATGCGTTTGATCCAGAACGCCCAGACAGCGCCAGACCGCGCTGGGGCGTTTGTGGTGATGGGTGTGGTGGCAGTACTGGTCTTTCACATCCTGGTAAACGTAGGCATGGTGGTCGGATTTATGCCGGTCACCGGGATTCCGCTTCCGCTCATGAGTTACGGCGGATCGTCAGTCCTGTTTACGTTTCTTGCGCTGGGGATTGTGATGAATGTCCGCATGCGCCGTTTCGTGAACTAAAGGGTCAGAAGCTTCCGGATGGGTCCAGCACTCACCGGGAACGCTCCGTAGAGCCGGAGCAAAGATTGCAGATTACGACGCTCTCTCGTAAATGAGGGCAGTAGCCGGCGACAAGGTGCCGGACAAGATTGCAGCAGATTTGCTCTGGTGAGCGAATCGAGGACAGAGCCAACAGGGCGGGTAACGGCCCCCTCGGAAGTCGGAGTGAGATTCGCAGTGAGTGGAAACTTCGATGGCAGTACCGGGAGAGCGGTCACAGAACTTTGTTGGGCCTGACAGGTGCGAAAGATTCCTAAGCAGAACAGGATTCCTTCCAACGGGCATGTTGGAGGCGTGAGATACCGGTCCAAGGCAGTTCCGATTTGGGACAGCCGGGGATAAGTTTTTGCGCGCCAGCAGCCTTCCTGCAATTTAGTCCAGTATCCGTAAGACCTTCCGTTGGTCATCGCCGGTGTTTCACCGGAGATTTGAATGTCAAAAGAATTGTACGTGTCTTCCACACCGCACCAGACCAAGGTCGCGCTGGTGGAAAACGATCAACTGGCTGAAGTCTATTTCGAACGCGAAAACGAATACACCTTAGCCGGATCCATTTATAAGGGCCGGGTTACGCGCGTGCTGCCAGGCATGCAGTCGGCCTTCGTCGATATTGGACTGGAACGCGACGCCTTCCTATACGTTTCCGACTTTTTCGAACTCGAAGACGAAGACGAACTCGATCCGATCCCAGCCGCCGCAGTCAAGCCATTTCAAGTGCAGCCTGAGCCGAGACCGGAGCCGGTAGTGCTGACTTCGCCGGAAGAAGAGGGAGAGGACGAAGCCCCAGGCGAGGAAGCGACAGGTACGAACGGAGCGGCGGAAGGAAGCCGCGAAGGGTCGCGCGAGGATGACGGGAATCGACGCTGGCGGGGACGCAATCGTCGGAGACGCGGACGCCGCGGATTCCCGGAAAACAAGTTTGCGCATCCTGAGCACCAGCAGGCCGGCGGCGAGACTGAGTCGGAAGAAGCTGAAGACGAAGTCGAAGCGCCGCAGGCGCCGATCGTGCTACCGGGGGAGTCACTGGCGAAATTCAATCGCAAGCGGGAAGAAGTCCCGACAGAAGCTGCTTCGCATGTCGCCGATGAACATGTTTTGGGCGAGGAAGAGGAAGCGGTCGAGGCGACCGCG
>CAZBCQ010000257.1:2155-3912 GCA_964490255.1 uncultured Terriglobales bacterium
TGTCGCCGATGAACATGTTTTGGGCGAGGAAGAGGAAGCGGTCGAGGCGACCGCGGATCACGTGCCGGAGGTTGCGGCAGCTCCCGAGGCACCAATTCGGCGCGAACAGCCGAAGTCTTATGAGCCGATTATCCTGCCGGGCGAGTCGCTGGCGAAGTACAACCGGAATCGTCAGAAACCAGAGGAAACGCCGAGCGCTGCTAAGGAAGAGCCCGCAGCAGTGGAGACAAGACCTGCGCCTCGGGCGCGGGAATCGCATCGCGAGGAGTATAGGCCGTATGCGCCGATTGTGCTGCCTGGAGAGTCGATCTCGAAGTATCGGAACCGGCCAGCGGCAGCCGCGCCTGCTCCAGTGCTAGCCGACGAAAAGGCCGAGGAGAATACGGAATCGGCCGAGTCAGTAGCAGCCGAAGCGAGAGTCGAGGCAGCGGAAGAAAACGGGATTATTGTTGCGCCAGTTGAGCATGTCGGTCAGGCAGAGGTTCCGGCCGCGGAGACGAAACCCGAGGCACTGAACTGGTGGCAAGAGGCCGACGCAAAAGAGCCTGAGCCGGAAACGGCACAAGCGGAATACGAGCAGGAACAGCACGTTGAGTCTGCTTCCGGGGCAGTGGAAACCGAGCCTGAACAACAAACCGAAGAATCATCTCAGATCCATGAACCGGAACAAGAGCGCGAGCCTGAGCAGGCTCGCCCGAGCCGTTTCGGTCGCATGAAGGCGTTCATCTTTGGAGAGGAAGAGCAAAGACGGGTTGAGGAAGAGCCGAGACACGCGCAGGAGGAGTCCCCACGGCACGAAGAAGTCAGGGCTGAGAGCGCGGTGGAGGCTGAACATCGCGAGGAGCGACCGGCCAGCGCTTCGATGAGCTTTGAAGGCGGACATGAGTCCGAAGTTCACGGCGCTTTCGAGGGCGGGCACGAAGCTGAGGTGAGTGGGGCGCAGTCGATGACGGAGCGTCCGGCACCGGATTATCGCAATGCTCCACTGGGTGCATTCGAAGAAGAAGTGATCGAAGGCGACGAGGAAGAAGATATTCCTCATCCTTCGGAAGTGCTCTACGAGCCGGATTCTTACGAGGAGATGGAAGAAGAGACGCTCGAGCGCGCTGCGATGGCTGCCGGCGGCATCGTCGACGAACTGGAAGACGAGGAGGAGACGAACGGCTACGCGGAGGAAGACGAGAACGGTGAGGAAGCTGAGACGGACTCTGCGGAAGAGCCGGAACTGGCGGCACGCGCCGAGACTCGCGGTCCCGCGGGTACGGCTGGATTCCAGCGGGCACCGCGGCCGGAGTATGACCGCAATCACCGGCGCGGGCGTCGTGGTGGTGGCAGACGGATGCAGCGCGGCGGTCCGCGGAGAGAGCAGTCGCGTCCGACGGTGATGATCAGCGACGTCCTGAAAGAAGGACAGGAAGTACTGGTGCAAATTGCCAAGGAGCCGATCGGCAAGAAGGGCGCACGCATCACCAGCCACATCGCGTTGCCGGGACGGTTCCTTGTGTATATGCCCTCGGTGAATCACACGGGCGTGTCGCGGAAGATTGCTTCGGACGAAGAGCGCCAGCGGCTGAAACGGATCGTCAACAGCGAGCGCGAGAACGGGCATGGCGGATTCATCGTGCGAACGGCTGCGGCGGGCATTGCAGAAGACGAATTGCGTGCCGATATTCGCTTCCTGAAGAGCTTGTGGAACGACATCAAGAGCCGGGCAGACAATTCGAAGCCGCCGGCGCTGATCTATCACGATCTGAACC
>CAZBCQ010000257.1:4012-5487 GCA_964490255.1 uncultured Terriglobales bacterium
AAGAGCCGGGCAGACAATTCGAAGCCGCCGGCGCTGATCTATCACGATCTGAACCTGGTGGAGCGCACGCTTCGCGACCTGGTGACTGAAGACTTCTCCGCAATCTGGGTCGACACCGAGCCGGAGTACGAGCGCGTGGTCCGGTTCGTGAACCGGTTCCAGCCGTCGCTGACGCGACGGGTGAAGCTGTACTCGAAGGACACGCCGCTGTTCGAGCAGTTCGGGGTGGAAGAAGAGATCAATAAAGCGCTGCGGTCGAAGGTCTGGCTGAAAAGCGGCGGATACATCGTAATCAACCAGACGGAAGCGCTGGTCGCGATCGACATTAACACCGGCAAGTACGTGGGAAAGACCACGCGCCTGGAAGACACGATCTTCAAGACAAATCTGGACGCGATCAAGGAAATCGTGCGGCAGATACGGTTGCGCGACTTGGGCGGCATCATCGTGATCGACTTCATCGACATGGATGAGCGGCGCAATCGGCAGAAGATCATGCAGGCGCTGGAAGAAGAGCTGCAGAACGATCGCGCGCCCTCAAAGGTGCTGCAGTTCAACGATTTTGGCCTGGTGGCGATTACGCGCAAGCGCGTGAAGCAGTCGCTGGAGCGCACGTTGGGCAGTCCGTGCCCATACTGCTCCGCCAACGGCTACGTGAAGTCCCCGCAGACGGTGTGCAACGAGATCTACACGGAAATGCGCAAGATGGCTCGTCACCTCGAACACGACGTCACGTTGCGAGTGAACCCGGAGGTTGCCAAGGAGTTGAAGGCGAACAACGGAAAGTGGCTGAGCGAAATGGAAGAGCTGACCAGCCACAATATCCTGGTGAAAGCGGATCCGACGCTGCATCAGGAACAGTTCGACATGTAGCCAAGCATGTTTCACGTTTCGAGTTTCACGTTTCACGAAACCCACCCAGCAACACGGGTGGGTTTTCCTTTTGGATTTGCCAAAGGGTGTTCACGAGTAAGTCCGTACAACGATCTGGTACTGCTGCACTTCTAATTACACGACGTAATCTGATTCGAGAAATTGGCGGAGGGACGATGCCGAACTGGAAGAAAGCGCTCGTAATTGGATCACTAAGCGCTGGTGCGCTGATGGTAATCAAGGGGAAGAGGGCAGCTGGATTGATTTGTGCAAGCGCGGGGCTGGCGGTTCTGGCGGCGGAATACCCGGAGCGCTTCGAGACCGTTTGGGAGAATGCGCCGGAGTACGTCGCGCGTGGCACTCAGATTTTTAACACACTGTCGCGGCTGGCAGAGCGTTTTGCAGAAGAAGCGGAACATCGTGGGCTGACCGGGGCGCTGCGCGAGATGGGCTCCGAGTACGCGAGATAGCTTGATTTAATGGCGATAGCTGGCGTTTAGTCCGGCAGGAACAAGCGCCAGCCTAGCATGTTCAGCCCGGTCGATCTCATCGGCGAACTGGGTGAAGTCACTGAAACGATCTGGTTGTACGATCTGCACCGG
>CAZBCQ010000258.1:0-5469 GCA_964490255.1 uncultured Terriglobales bacterium
GGTTTTCTCGCCCGCGGCTCGAAATGACAAAAACAGCTGCGGACTCCTTCGCTACTTTGCCGGCTTCGCCGTAGGCGGCAGCAGTCCGCTGAGTCGCAGATACATCGCCGCCTGCGCATAGTGGTCAGACCAGCCGCCCACCATGAAGAATAAAGCCGTCGCCTTGGTAGCCTTCCGACCGCCGAACAGTGTCGCCTCTTCTCCAAGCTTCGCGTCGCTGAATCCTGCCAGAGCCTTTCCGCAGTAATCGAACGACGCATTCATGGCGGCGACCAGCTTGTCCTTGGGCGTAGTGTCGCTCAAGTCTTCTTTCGGTGGTGCCGGCGCCGTACCCAGCTGCGCGCACAGATTGTTGTTCGACTCCGTCACGTGCAGCGCGATGTGCGCGAACGGCTCCTGCTGTGGTGTGGGTTTGAACGAGAACTTGTCAGCCGGCATTTCGTCGACAGCGGCGGGAAGATTCTTCGCCTGACGCTGCATGATCGTCTTGACCGAATCGGTGACCGGGTTAGAAGACTGTTGCGCCAGGGCAAAGCTGGCGCTAAGGAAGAGGCAGGCACAACCGACAGCAACTTTCATCGACTCACCCCTCATTCAAAAGAACAGGTCGAAAGCATAAATGTCGGGCGTGAGAACGACAAATCGCAAAAAAACACCGGCAACCTAAGTTGCCGGTTAAAGGGAATGGAGGGAAATACAGGTTTGACTCTAGCTTGGAACGGTGACGCCACCCTTTCTTGCAGATGACGTTATGTTCATCGTCTCGCTATAAAGAACGGCCGGGACTACATCGCCGCAAATCCCACGCCGATCAGCGTTACAACGATGTACCAGCCGAACACGATCGCAGCCGAAGTCCCCTTCTTGGCCTTACTGACGCAAGTAAATCCAATGACCATCAGGATCATGGTCCAGATCGTAAAGATATCGATCGACGAGGCCAGTTTGTACAGAGCTGGATGCTCGCTCGAGCTAAGGAAAAATCCGAGGTTGGTCGCGATTGGGTTATCGATCCGGAAGGCGTCGGGATCAGCCCCTGCCAACAGCGACACAATCGCGAGAAGCGTCTTGATAATCCCTGGTACAAACGCGTACATTGTGACCGCCATCGCCGCCCCAAACTTCACCGGGGCGCCAGCCGCGAAACTGAAAGTGCCCATGAGCACCGCACCGACAATGACGCCAAACAGCAGAATGAATAGCGGTGTCGCATAAGAGATCCCTTGCGTGATCTTTACGGCGATCGCCATATTCTGCGCTCTCTGGTCTGGAGGCAGCTTGTCCATTCTTTCAACCTGCTTCGGATTCGCTGACATCTGTGTGTTCGTGATCTTGTCGAACCCGACTTTCTGACCCGCCACGACGACGAAAGCCAGCGATATAACCGACATCAAAATCCATGGCACCCACCAACTCGTACTGCGATTGATGTCCGTAAATGTTTTACTGGGTGCGATGAACGTATCGATAAGGCGTGCTGATTGGGAAAGTCCTTCGCCCGGCGTTGCCACTGTGGGACTAGAACCGCCCGGTGCTGGAGCAGGGGTTGAGCTCATTCTGTCCTCCAAACCACGCTTTTGGATTTCGCGGAATTCTACCCCGGTAGAGGAGCGTTGTCAGTTGACGTTTGTCATAAAGAACAGTTGTTAGTTGTCAGAGCCAATGCGGGAAGAACACGGGACAGTGGAAAAGAAATAAAAAAAGAAAGGCGGCCCTTTTCAGGCCGCCTTTAACTTTCTAACAACTGATAACTAGCAACTGACAACTAGCTTTACGCTGGGCTCGGACGTTCTCCCGGCACGATTCCAGGCCGTGCATCCGGCGCCGGTTTCAGCACCTGCTGCACGCCTCCGTCATCATGTGGAGCCGGAACCGGCTTAGCAGGCAGATCCCTGCCATCGATCAGGATGCGGATTTCGTTCGCATCCAGAACCTCGCGGTCCAGCAGAGCCATGGCAATCTTCGTCAGCACCTCGCGATGGACCGAAAGAATGCCCTTCGCGTTCGTGTAAGCCGTATCCACCAGCCGGCGAACTTCCATGTCGATCTTGATCGCCGTATCTTCGGAGTAGTCGCGATGCTGTGAAATCTCGCGGCCCAGGAAGATCTGCTCTTCCTTCTTTCCGAACGTCATCGGCCCCAATTCGCTCATGCCGAACTCGCATACCATCTTGCGGGCGAGTTCGCTGGCCTGCTCGATATCGTTGCCGGCGCCGGTGGTCATCGTGTTCAGGAAAAGCTCCTCAGCCAGGCGTCCACCCATCATGATGGCAAGCCGGGTGTTGAGATAATCCCGCGTATACGTGTGTTTGTCGTCGATGGGCAGCTGCATGGTCACGCCCAGCGCCATACCGCGCGGGATGATCGTCACCTTATGCAGCGGATCCGAGTGCTCGCTCAGCGCGGCCACCAGTGCGTGCCCAGCCTCGTGGAAAGCCGTGACCTTCTTCTCCTCTTCGGAGAGAATCATCGACTTACGCTCGGCGCCCATCAGCACCTTGTCCTTTGCGAGCTCGCAGTCGGACATCAGCACCGTTTTGCGGTTCTGACGGGCAGCGTTCAGGGCTGCTTCGTTGATCAGGTTTGCCAGGTCGGCGCCGGAGAAACCCGGTGTGCCACGGGCGAGTACGGACAGATCGACATCGTCAGCCAATGGAATCTTCCGGCTGTGTACGCGCAGAATCTCTTCGCGTCCACGCACATCCGGACGAGGCACCACGACGCGGCGATCGAAGCGGCCAGGCCGCAGCAACGCCGGATCGAGCACATCAGGACGGTTGGTCGCGGCGATCAGGATGACGCCTTCGTTTGACTCGAAGCCGTCCATCTCGACCAGCAACTGGTTCAGGGTCTGCTCGCGTTCATCGTGTCCGCCGCCGAGACCAGCTCCGCGGTGACGCCCAACAGCATCGATTTCGTCGATGAAGATGATGCACGGAGCATTTTTCTTGCCCTGCTCGAACAGATCGCGAACGCGGCTTGCGCCCACGCCCACGAACATCTCAACGAAGTCGGAACCAGAGATCGAGAAGAACGGAACGTTCGCCTCACCTGCAACGGCCCTTGCCAGAAGAGTTTTGCCCGTTCCCGGAGGTCCGACGAGCAGCACGCCCTTGGGGATGCGCCCACCGAGCTTCTGGAACTTCTGCGCCTCGCGCAGGAATTCAATAATTTCCTTCAGCTCTTCTTTGGCTTCGTCGACGCCAGCGACGTCTTTGAACGTAACTTTCTTCTGCTGCATCGACAGCAAGCGCGCCCGGCTCTTGCCAAAGGAAAGTGCTTTATTTCCACCAGTCTGCATCTGGCGGATCATGAAGAACCAGAGCGCTCCCAGCAGCACCAAAGGCGCCAGGTTCAGCAGCCACGTTGGCCACGAGTTGCTCTGCGCATCATGAATCTTGATATTGACGTTCTTATCAGTGAGCGCCTTATACATGTCCGGGTAATTTGCCGGAACCTGAGTATGGAAGCCGGCGCCGTCGGCGTCGTGACCGCGCACTTCCGTCCCCGTGATGTCGACGTCCTTTACCGCGCCCCTGTTCACGTCCGCAAGGAACGTGGAAAAACTAATGTCTTTGTCCTTCGAACTGGAACCGCCAGCCTTGACGACCTGCCATAGCAGGACGCCCGACAAAACGATTACCAACCAGAAGACCACCGTCTTGACAGTTGAATTCACCGATTGCTCCTAACTACTTTGCCCTTGGATATAGAGACACCAAGAACCTGCACTTCGCATGATCTTTAGATGCCCCTGAGTCTTTTCAGACTCCAGTTATTCTGCCCCTTACGATTGTAACCCTTTCCATGTGATAAAGATGCCCCCTGACGCTGGCAAGTGCACCAGCGGTAGGGCAGGCTCTTTCACCCACTGCGGGCTGACTTTGCGACCTTTGTCGCCAGAAACGGCAAATTCCTGCCCAATTCGGGAGCGCCCAGCCCATAGCCGAAAATAAAGGTGTCATCAACCAGGAATCCAAAATAATCCGGTTGCAACGGCACCCTTCGTGCCGTTTGACGGTCAAGCAGCGCCGCCGTTTTCACCGAGGCCGCCCCGCGGCTTGCGATTGTCCTGACCAGAAACTCGGCGGTGATGCCTGTCACCAGCAATGTCTCAACCAGCAGAACGTCCCTGCCCTTTACGTCGACTTCCGGGCTGAACAAAATCTCCCGCGTCACCAGTTCGCCCTGCTGCAACTCCCGTATCTCGGGTTTCACGAATTGGCAAGTGACCGGAACCTCGATCTGCCGCACCAGGTCGGACATGAAGACAAAGCTATCTTCCAGGATTCCAACAGCGCTCAGGCTCCGGCCCGCGTAGTCGCTGGAGATCTGTCGGGCCATATCGCGAACGCGCTTTTGTATCTGATCGGCGCTGATGAGCACTTGCTGAATCGGGGGCGCGCCTGTTGGTTGATCCAAGTTCGACCTCTGGGTAGTCACTGCTCCATCCGAAGCATCTTCAACCTGACCCGCATTTGCCTACGGCACCGGGAACTCCTCGACGACCACCGCCGAGTGCTCGTCGCGCGCGCAGAAGTTGTGCGATACAGGAAGCCCCCGCACCCACAAAATCTCTCCCTGATGCTCCGCTACGGGCCAGAGCGCCCGCTGTGTTGCAGGAACGCGATCCGGCTTTAGCAGCTCCTTAACCTTCTTACCAGATTTGCTGTGCAAGGGCCAGAAGCGATCGCCGGGTCGCCAGTTACGAATGACCAATTCGCCCCCCTCGAGTGCGGGCCTTAGAAGTTGCTGGGGATCGCAGGAGCCCAGCGCCTGCCCGCTGATCAGGCGAAAACGGATCCGGCAGCGTAACTCGGGTATTTCGATTTCTCCGGGCACCGACACTTTGTAGGCGAAAGTCTGGGTATTAGCCTGAGCCTTTGCGCGTTCCGCCCGTAAGCGCAGGATATGTCCGTCAGCCCAAGCACAGAAGCCATGCGGCAAAGCGATAGTCTTGCGCTCACCCGCTTGCACCAAAGCAAGGACCTGTTCGACGTGAGTAAAGTCCAGGGTCAGATCCAATTGTTGGGCTGCCTCTCGCACCAGCCTGCGGCAAATCGCAAGCGGCTGCACAAGCAGGGCGTCAATGGACAGGCAACATTCCCCAGCGTCCGTTCGCTCTTCCAAAAGCGGCCTCAGCTGCGCTTCCCAGTATTCTTCCTCTGCTCGGGCAATTGTCGCCGTTTCCGCCAATCGCTCGAGCGATGCCAAACCGAATTCCGACTCGATGAGGGGGAGCAGCTTTTGCCGCACGCGATTGCGCGTGAACGACAGATCAGAGTTGGTGGCGTCCTCGCGCCAGGTCTGGCGCAGCGATTCGAGCCATGATCGCACTTCGGCGCGACGCACGGTCAGCAGCGGGCGGACGATGCTGCCGCCTTCGAGCTTGATCTGAGGATAGATCCCTGCGAGGCCCTTCGTTCCCGCACCCCGCATCAGGCGCAGCAACACAGTCTCGGCTTGATC
>CAZBCQ010000259.1:0-5429 GCA_964490255.1 uncultured Terriglobales bacterium
TACGAGAAGTACGAGGCAACGGATCGCGCGGTAGAGAGCGAAGACCGCGAGACACGCGCCCTTGATGAACACATCAAGAATCTCCCGAAAGGGCAAATGGAGATTCTGATGACCGACGACACGCGAGGCACGCTGCACCAGTTGCTTCATGTACGCCCCCCGCAAGATGTCACCATCCCGAATTTCGAGCCGGAGCTGTATCCGCGAACTCGGCAGTCGAGAGAATATTCGGTCGGCGCCAACCTGCGATTTGCCACGCCCGAGCTGGTCGCACAGCACCGGTTTGGCCGCCGCGGATAACGGAGCTGTGCCGTGGGTAGAATGCTGGCAACTGTCATTGTCGTCGCTGTTTCGGCGATTCCAGGCTGTCCTGTGCTCGCGCAGCAGCATGGGCAGACGAACCCAGCGCCGAGCGCTGCGCGTGCTGCTCGCCTTCGAGCATCCCCCGCAACACCCGCTGCCGCACCTTTGTACCAACGTAGCGATACCTGGTACGAGTTTCTGCTGAAGCAGTTCAACCCTGAGGATGTCGACTATGGGACATGGATAGAACAGCGGCGTCAGGCATTTCTCGACGCCAGCGTGCGCAATCCGTACTTCAGGTACAGCGCCACCGTCACGATCGCGCTGCTTGTCCTCTCTTTGTTTTACGCGAAACAGCGGATCGATCACCGTCGCTCCATGTGGGTTACGGCGGAGATGATGACTGACCTGTACAATCACGACGCGTATTCGCGGCAAGTGGCGCGCGATGCCATTCAGAAGTACAACGACCACATCGAGCGCTGCAATCGAGCCGTCGAAGCCGCCGAACACGGTTTGCCAGTTGAAGGGATGGACTCCGATGCGGACCGCTATCGGATCGAGTTGCAGTCGGTCACGGCGGAACGAGACTCCTACAAACGGGAACGTGACTTGGCGAAGAGCGAACTCGCGCAAAAGGAACGGCTGCTGGCAGATATGTCGTTTCGCCTGGATGCGCTTGCGAAGAAGTCCAATGACAGTCGGGACGGGGCGAACGCGATCGATGTTCGGAGTGCCGATCAGAAGCTGGTGCAGCACATCAATAACCTGCAAGAGCAGTTGTACGTGGAGAAACGCGAAAACAGACGGCTCAAGGGCGCATAGGCGATGTTGGTGGCGATCACAGATTTCGGCAGCGTGTGGCGTCGCAAGTTCGGCAAAGACACAAGCGATCCGCAACGGTTTTCCCGAGGCGTGTACTACAACACGACAGGTGTTAAAACCGCCGCGGCAATTCGGCAACGTCCCAGGATTCCCGGCTACGCACGCTTTCATGCATGCGGAGGATTCGATGCGCATCATCCCGTGCGCATGATCGGTCGTGTGTTCGACTGTGCCGATCCCTGTGTCTGGAATGGCGACAACAAATTGCTCTTCAAGCACGTACTGCCCCGACCGGAAAAGCCGGATGCGTTTTTGGTTGTTGCGCGGCCGGAACTCACCGGGACGCTGACCATTGCCAACGATGGCTGGCGCTCGCCAGACAGTTGGCTCATCTCGTTCAGTGAATCTGGGAAGCAACAGGAAGCGATGTTGTTGTTGCCAGCGTACGGCTGGATCGAGAGCGAATTGGGAAGGTTCGTGCTGGAAACGGAGACAGCGCGTCCGTGGGTTGCACACTTGATGCTAACCGCTCGACCGCAGGAGTGAAGAGGAGTGCGTTACCTGAAAGGAACCATCGCGCTCAGCGAGACGCGGGATTACCCGCTGCTGCGACGCGTGCTGCACAGCAGCTTTGCCACAGCCGACCAACTGTTCGAGTTCATGCGGCTTGAATACTGCACATCGTCGCGCAAGGCGTTCGAGAATCGATTGCGCCGTTTGGTAGCGCATGCACTGCTTGTGCGCCACCAGGTCCGGAGCATGAACCGTGGAGTTGTCTACGCGATTTCCCCGGCCGGAGCATCTGAACTGATTGCTCGGGGTGAGTACTACGCAGGATCGACTGACCGTGCGGGCGTGGTCGGCGGACACGTGCAGCATGCTCTCGAATTGAACGAAATCCATCTTGCCCTGAAACGCACGGGAAACCTAGTGCGCTGGACGCCGGAGTCGGACATCCGGTCGCGCAATGAATTGAGCGGCATCGGATACGTGAAGGACTACGACGCAACCGTCGAGATGCGCATTGACAAACAGGAACATCGTTTCGCGCTGGAATACGAACGCACACCAAAAGCCAAGACGCGCTACGAAGCCATTCGTATGCGCATCGAGGCGGAAACCGAATTCCGCCACTTCCTTTATCTTGCCCCGAACCTCGATCTGCTCGCATTTCTCAGAGAACGGTTTCGCAATTGCCGGCGCCGGATCCATTTTGGCTTGCACCGCGACCTGTTGGCCTGCGCCCTTGAACTGCCAGTACTGACAAACTATGGCAGTGGCGAGGTACGGTTCAGTGCGGTCTTGAGCAGCAACGAACGTGCTCCGCACAGGCAGTCGTCTACGCCCCAACCACGAGCGGTGGCGTAACGTATTGCGGTGGCTTTGCAGTGCTATTGGAAGGCTGTTGCCATGCTCTCGGCAGGCGCAATCTGCTGATCGCGCGGAGCTTAGACGCTGACTATCCTGTTCGGTTGCCGAGCAAGGCTACGGAAACGGTAGCCGTCGCGGTACGGAGAGCGTTAGCGAATTGGCACAGATTCAGAACGAGCCAGAGATAAAGGCGCTCTGCTAAGGAACGAAGGTCAGCTGAACTAAATCCTGCGTGAGGCGCGTAAAGATTTCGGCTGATGCGTTATGCTGATGGTCGTTCATGTAAGACGGGAAGGCGGTCCCTGCTGCCATGAGCCGAACAGTACGTCGAATGAGTCTGCTTGTCGCGGTTTTTGTGCTTCTCGCTTGCTCTGCATTCGGTTACCCGCGTCCGCTCACAGGTACAGAAGACATTGCGAAGCTGATGGCCGTATCCTCGGTAGTCTGCAAGGGCGAGGTCGTCGATGCTCCCGACCTTACAGCTGTCCAATCAGCGGGCACAGTGCAAAACCTGACCGCAACTGCTCACGTCCGCCCAGACCGCTGTTTCAAAGGCACGCCTCAGGGCTCCTCAATTGCCGTCTTGTTCGATTCATCTGTCAGTTGCTGCGGACCGTCGTCATTCGTTCTCCGCAAAGGCGATTACCGACTTTTCTTCTTGACCCCGAAGGATGGCAAGTACGCCGTGGTGGACGTTTGGTTCGGGGCGTTGCCGATTTCCCGTGAACTCGGCGAGGCACCCGCAGGTGCAGACCCTTTCTATGTACTGGAGCTTGATCTCAAAGCAGGATTGCGGGACTCGAATCCGGAGCGCGTGCTCGACAGCATTGAGATGCTCGGGAGCATGGGACACCTGCGCTCGACGGCTGAGCTTAAGACGCTCGAAGCCAGCCCTGACATGCTGATCAAAACTTACGTGTGGCTGGCACTATTGCGTTTGAAGGACTACTCGGTTTTTCCTGCGGTTGCGGAGTTCTTCCAGAATCAACCGGAGCCTCCACACGAGCTTTACCTGCCACGTGATCGCCTTTTTCAAATGCAATTAGGATTGCAAAGCGCCATGGCGGGCATCGGCGACCCTGGCGCGCTGCCGTATCTGGAGCGGTTCGCTGCCGTGGGACGCGACTCTCAGCTCCGGAGTTCTGCACTTCAATCATTACGTGCAATCAACTCGCTGCATAGCGCGGCGACCTTCCTGAAGGAACTGGACGACCACAATTCAGATAACGCGTTTTCCGCTATGCAAGGTCTTCTATCGCTCGCGGGCGGCGGATCGATTGAGTGGGTGCCATCATGGAAGCAATTTGGTGAAGCGCCGCAGTTTTACGCAACGAAATGTCGAGAGTGGTGGACGACAGGCGGCGAGCAGAAGGCGAAGTCTCTAGCGCAACATACGCTACGGTTCGTCTTGACTGTGCCCGAAAACATTCGGGCCGACTCCGTCCAAATCCATTATGTCGCGATCAGGTCGGGTAACGGTTACGCCGACATCTTGCGCCAACAGGCAACACAGAATGTATACGAGTTGGCTGAGCCGGCGGAAAAGCTGAAAATCATCGCTTACCTCCCCGGCTGCCAATTCGAAACTTTCGAGTTGAGCGCGGGGATGCCGACAACGCAGTCGCTATCGTGTCGGTCGCTATCTTCAGTTCAACTCAGAGGGCAGATAACAAAACCTGATTTGCTCGTCTGCAAGTCCGCTGTGGTGGAAGTTTCGTACTTGGCGCATTGGGCCGAAATGTTTTTCGGCTGTGTCGACAACATCTGTACGACGTTCCAATTACCGCCATCTCCGGTCGAATCCAATGGCACATTCACACTGTTGCTTCCGGACTTTGCCAGCGACTCGGTTGGCAAACGCTGGGCGCAAAGTGGCGAATGGCATTTCGTTATGCGAGAAGTGGGAACCGGCAATGTTCTCGCTCGGCTACGTCCGGCTGATTCGAACGACAAAGGGGTTGGAATTGCAGTTCGGCCTTCGTATCCAGATATTATGAAGTTCACGGCCGTGCCCGACTAGCTCACGCTAGTTCTCATGGGCTCCGGTAACACCTCGTTGAGACAAACCAAAGCATTCCGTGTTCTGGGATAACCAACCCACGGCAAAAGCGGCGTGATCACATCAAGCAGCGCGTCTCTACCGTTACCGACACGGGGGAGAATTTATGAGACGTTCTATCCAGTTGCAGTGTCCTTGCAGTACTCAGGCAACGTAAGAAAACTGCTAGCGCGCGATTCCCAAACAGAGCAGGCCTGAAGACATCCTCAATCCAAGCTCAAACGATACACGGCAACTCGCCGCTGATCAGCGGTGTCCGCCGGAAAGGACGTTCCATGTTTGGCCGAATGACGGTCACGCCTGTCGTGCAGGTAGATCTCGACTGCGACCTGCAAACCTCAATAACTCCCTTACTAGCCATTACCGAACAAGCTGAAATTGTTCGCTGGATCGAGTTTCCGCTGGCACTGCTAGTGTTCCTGATCGTTCCGGGCGACCCGGCGTCGGGTGCCGTGTACATCCTGGATCGCAAAAAAGGAACCTGGTACGCGGTGGATTTCGACGATGAACAGTTTGGGGGCTACACCGCCGCCCAGTTCGAACAACTGCTTGGGGACTGCGGTTTTCTCTGTCTTGCGGAGCGTCCTGGGCTCTGGCGCACCGGTTTGCGCTGGTCGGTCGAACGCGGCAGGCCGCCAGAAGCGCGCGTTTGACAGAAGAGGTGTTCCGGGTTATCAACCAGCATCGGCGGCACGCGTCGAAGCCGGAATAGAGGAGGTGAGGAACGGGTGGGTAATGGGATTACCGCTAATTCGGAGGCTGTCAACGACTACTGGCGCTTGTTCGTCAATCGCCGAGCGTACACCTTGCAGTCGATGCGTCCACATTCGGAGACCGGACGCCACTACTACTTTCGACCGAAGGAGAAAGG
>CAZBCQ010000260.1:0-1107 GCA_964490255.1 uncultured Terriglobales bacterium
GTCGCGATGTTGCCGGCGGTTGCCACTATTTATTGCACGAGGTGTCGTTATGAAAGAAATGCTGCGGCGCGCGCGTGCGTTCTGCGAACGCTTCGGATTGCGTGTCCCCATACTGCTCGCTCCCATGGCAGGTGCGTGCGCACCTTCTCTGTCCATCGCGGTTATCAATGCCGGTGGGTTGGGGGCCTGCGGGGCGCTGCTGATGAAGCCAACCGAGATCGCGTCGTGGGCGGATGAGGTTCGCGCCAGTACCAGAGGCCCGTTTCAAATCAATCTTTGGATTCCGGATCCGCCGCCCAAACGCGACGCCGCACAGGAAGCGCGCGTGCGTGAGTTTCTGGCTCAGTGGGGACCACCGGTTCCCGAAGATGCTGGAGATGCCACCCCGCCGAACTTTTATTCGCAGTGCGAAGCGCTGCTCGCGACCTCGCCGCCGATCGTCTCTTCTGTAATGGGACTGTATCCGGCGGAATTCGTCCAGAAACTGAAGCAGCGAAGTATTGCATGGTTTGCGAATGTGTCAACGGTATCCGAAGCTCGGGCCGCAGAACAAGCCGGGGCAGACGTCATCGTGGTGCAGGGAATGGAAGCGGGCGGACACCGCGGCTGCTTCGAGGCCGCGGAAGCGGAGAGGAAGATGGTGGGACTGTTCTCTCTTCTGCCAGCGGTCGTGGATGAGGTGAAAGTGCCGGTCGTGGCTACCGGCGGTATTGCAGACGCGCGGGGCGTGGCGGCGGCATTGGCGCTCGGAGCCAGCGCAGTTCAGGTCGGAACGGCATTCTTAGTCTGTCCGGAAGCGAAGATCCATCCCGCGTGGGCGGCTGCGCTCTTGACCGCCGCGCCGGAAGACACGGTTGTCAGCAGGGTGTTCAGTGGTCGTGCTGGTCGCAGCCTGGCTACGGATTACGTACGGGCCGCTACCGCACAAGAGGCTCCATCGCCGGCCCCTTATCCGGTGCAACGAGGCCTAACGGCAGCGATGCGAGCCGATGCCCAGAAGAGTGGGGATGTGCAGCGCATGCAGGTGTGGGCGGGGCAATCTGCGGGACTGGCAAGGAAGGAACCGGCTGGTGAGGTGGTGCGGCGGTTGTGGGAAGGGGCGCAGGA
>CAZBCQ010000260.1:1207-5368 GCA_964490255.1 uncultured Terriglobales bacterium
AATGGGCAGCCGAGGTCGGCTGCCCCACGCAACTTTCCAACTTAGAAGGGGATGTCGTCGTCGGTGATGCCCTGGCTGCCGGCGTCGTCGTGAGCGGGTGCCTGGCTCGCAGAGGCTGAGCGGGAGCGTGCGGGTGCGCCTTCTTCGTCGAAGTGTCCACCACCACCGGCCTGACCTTGGCCTTGTCCGCCGAGGAGGACCAAGTCGTTCACAACGACCTCGGTGCGGTATTTCTTCTGGCCAGACTCCTTGTCGTCCCACGAACTGGTGCGCAGGCTTCCTTCGATGTAGCAAGTACGGCCCTTCTTCAAATACTCGCCGATGATCTCCGCGGTACGCGCGAATGCGACCAGGTTGTGCCACTCGGTGCGGTCCTGCCAGTTCCCATCTTTGTCTTTGAACCGTTCGTTGGTGGCCAGACTGAATTTCGCAACGGCGGTACCGCTAGGGGTGTAGCGGATTTCGGGATCTTTGCCGAGATTGCCAATCAGGATTACTTTGTTGACGCTCTTTGCCATGAGAACTCCAGAAAGGTGCTGAAACGGCAGTGTAACAGTTTCGAGTTGCGGGTTTCGAGTTCCCGAGCTTCCGAGCGAGCAAAAATTGGACCGCTTTGGGAGCTTAGCAAGGGAGAGCCCAGATTCAGAAGGATTCGGTTATCCTGCTTACCTTGTGATTTCGACTCCAATGACGATGAAGGACGCAATCCTTCTCTTTATTGCGGCGGTCGCGGGCGGCGCGCTGAACGCCGTTGCTGGCGGCGGGAGTTTCCTGTCGTTTCCGGCGCTGTTGTTTACAGGCATGCCGCCGGTGCAATCCAATGCCACCAACACTGTGGCGTTGTGGCCGGGTGCGCTGGCGAGCGCCATTGGCTATCGGAACGAACTGGCTGGGGAGAAACATGCGCTGATAGTCGAGTTTGTGGTGATCAGCCTGGTAGGCGGGATCGCTGGGGCAGTACTGCTGTTGCACACGCCCCAGTCAACGTTCATGAAGATGATTCCGTGGCTGCTGCTCCTGGCCACGCTCATCTTCACCTTTGGCGGAAACATCACCCGCGCATTGCGTGCTCGCGGATACGAGTTGAGCACGCCAATCGTGCTGCTCCTGCAGCTGATCACTGCCATTTACGGTGGCTTCTTCGGAGCTGGAATCGGGATATTGATGCTGGCCATCCTGTCGCTGATCGGGATGGAGCACATCCATCGCATGAACGGGTTGAAGAACATCCTCGCGACCTGCATCAATGGCGTCGCGGTGATCGCGTTCATATGGGCGGGGGTGGTGGAGTGGCGACAGGCTGCACTGATGATTGTGGGCGGGATCATCGGCGGCTACGGGACTGCTAGATTTGTGCAAAGAATTGATCCACGCTACGTCCGCGGGTTCGTGATCGCGGTGGGATTCGCCATGACGGCGTACTTTTTCTGGAAAACGAGCGGCATCGGATAGAACTCAGGACTGGCTTCCGAGATACCTCCAGCCCGATTGCGGCCTTTTCCTTCCACAGAACATATCGATGTGATAGCGGTACTCCCGCTCGGGTAGCGGGTTTTCGTATGCTCAGAGTTCGTGACACTCAAAGCGAATCTTTCTGGTTCCAGGCTTCCGCGTCTGGATGGACTGCGAGCAGTTAGCGCACTCCTGGTGATCCTGTTTCACTATGGTTGGACCTTTATTCCGGCGGGGTTCGGAGTGATGTTCTTCTTCGTGATCAGTGGGTTTCTGATCACATGGGTGTTGCTGAAAGAGCAAGGTGAAAAGGGATCGGTTTCGCTGAAGAATTTCTACCTGCGCCGCGCACTGCGTATTTTTCCGGCACTTTATTGCTTCTGGATTCTGGTCACCGCGCTCCTTCTGATAACCCATCGACAGATACGGTGGGGGCAGGCGATCAGTGCCCTGTTTTACGTCTCGAATTATTATCAGGGATTACATCATTATCCGAGCACGCCCTATTCATTGACGTGGTCGCTCAGCATCGAAGAACAGTTCTATCTGCTGTGGCCCATTACTTTTCGAAGTCTAATTGAATCCCCAAAACAACTCGTCAAGCTACTGGCCAGCCTGATCGTGTTGGTTTGGGTCTGGAGGATCGTTCTTACGTTTCGTGGCGCGCCTTCCGAGTACATCTACACGGCTTTCGAAACGCGTCTGGATCATTTGCTCGTGGGGTGCCTGCTAGCAATCTGTTTGCGACAGGGCTTTGCTTCCCGGTTTGTCGAGCGACTCACGCGAAGTGATTTCCAGATGCTGGTTCCGTTTGGCGGATTGCTCCTGTCGATGGCGATTGACGGCCATTACGGTGTGAAATACCGGAACGCCATCGGCTTCATCGTCGACCCAGTTCTGATTTGCATGCTGCTGGTTCAGTTGCTGGCCTCGAATCGAGGGGCAAGCCGGTGGCTCGACTGGAAACCAATCGCCTTTCTTGGGACGATCTCCTATTCCACCTACCTGTACCACGAGACGGCCTTTCGAGCTGCAGAACGGATTGTCGCCAAAGCTCATCTGCCTTCTTCGGCAATCCTGCTGATAGGTTTGGCCCTGAGCTACTTAGTTGCTGCTGCCTCTTTCTTCTTCATCGAGAGTCGTTTTCTCCGGTTCAAGCACAAAAATTTTGGGTACGCGCATTTCGGAAGGGAAGCGCCGTTGGCTGGCTGTGTCGAAACGACCGGCGGCCGTTAGCCTGACTTGGCCAGTCTTCCGGATGCTGCGGATCGGCTGTTTTCGAAGAGCCGGTCCCCCTTCGTAAGTATCTGAAATATCAACAAAAAGCCTACTTCGCCTAACTGCTTTTGCACCCCATTTGACCCCCGAATTGCTCCATTCGATACAAACAGTTCTTCTTATTGGACAAAGAGGTCAACAATGCGTATTGTTGCCGTGGACCGAGGATGGCAGCAGGGGATATCCCTATCATTCGGCAGTTCTTTGAAGAAAAGGTGAAGAAATGAGCACTTCCACTCATCCGGCCACCAGTGGCGGACTGGTGCAGATTTCCTCGTTGGAAGAATTGGTACGCCAACGAGTAGCCGAAGAACGAGCCCGGCTGGAAAAAGAAGCCGGCATTCAGCATAAAGAACTTCATCACTTCCACAAGCCGATTGAGCGCGCCTTTACCGCCGATCAGCGCCACAAAACCACCCTGCTCTTTGGTGGACTCACATGGAAACACGAAAAACTGGTCCACGGAGCCCTCGAAGGACTGGGTTATAAGTGCGAAGTCGTGCCCACGGCAAACGTGGCTGCGTTCCAACTTGGCAAGGAATACGGCAACAATGGCCAGTGCAATCCCACGTACTTCACTGTCGGCAATCTGGTTCAGTACCTGCAAAAGCTCGAAGAGTCGGGCATCAAGCGGGAAGACCTCATCAACAACTACGTTTTCTTGACCGCCGGCGCGTGCGGTCCCTGCCGATTCGGCATGTATGAAGCCGAGTACCGGCTGGCACTGCGCAATGCGGGTTACGACGGGTTCCGAGTGATGCTCTTCCAGCAGTCGGGTGGATTGGATCAGTCGGACGCAGAAGCCGGGTTGCAGATGAACCTGGACTTCTTCCTGAATTTGCTGAACTCGCTGAACATGGGCGACATCATCAACGAAGTCAGCTATCAGGTTCGTCCGTTCGAGGTGAATGCCGGCGACACCGATGCGATTCTCGACGAAGCCGTCGACTACATGCACGAAGTGCTGAAGAAGAAATCGCCGTGGTCGGTTGAGCAGAAGCTCGGCAGGGTCGCCAACAAGATCCCGATGAAGGGAACAGTCGAGTATCTCGGCAAGTTCCTGAATCAGCTCATGTCGGACGACTACATGGTTGCGCTCGAGCACGTTCGTGGGCGCTTCAATCAGATCAAGGTGGATCACTTCCGCGTGAAGCCGATTGTGAAGATCACCGGCGAATTCTGGGCGCAGACCACGGAAGGCGACGGCAACTTCAACATGTTCACGTTCCTGCAGCGCGAGGGCGCGCAGATCATCGTGGAGCCGATCGGCACATGGATCATGTACATGATCCACCAGGTGGTGCAGAAGATCCGCGACGAACGCGGCTTGGAAGAAGGCGTGGTGATGCCCCCGAAATGGCGCCTGGACAAGCAGGCCAAGATCGAATGGAACTACCGCAACAAGCTGATGAAGCTGAAGGCGGCGGAAGT
>CAZBCQ010000261.1:0-3051 GCA_964490255.1 uncultured Terriglobales bacterium
TTGCTGCAAGCTTGTCAGCACAGGTCGGGCAAGCCGCACCCACTCCGAGCGGGCAGGCTCCAATGACGCTCACGTTGCAGGATGCACTGCGACGCGCCCGGGTCAACGCGCCTCAGTTCACAGCGGCATTGATGGATGCGGCTATCGCTCATCAAGATCGGACGCTGGCGCGAGCGGCGATGCTGCCCACCATCGGGTACAACAACTCGTTCCTGTATACCGAGGGCAACGGCACGCCGAGTGGACGGTACATTGCCAACAATGGCGTGCATGAATACATCTCGCAGGGCAATGCGCACCAGGTGCTTAGTCTTGGGCTGGGGCAACTGGCGGATTATCGTCGTGCTGGAGCAATGGAGGCATTCGCCAAAGCAAGGGCGGAAATTGCTGCCCGCGGACTCGTGGTCACGGTAGTGCAGAGCTATTACGCGCTTGTGGTCGCGGAACGCAAGTTTGCGAACACCCAACGTGCAACGGACGAGGCTCAGCGATTCTTCGATCTCAGCCAGAAGCTGGAAAGGGGCGGCGAAGTCGCTCATTCGGATGTGATCAAAGCACAGATCCAATACAACGATCAGGATCGCGCCTTGCGGGAATCGCAACTGCAATTGGAGAACGCCCGTCTGGGGTTGGCAGTACTCATCTTCCCGAACTTCAACCAGGACTTCACGGTTGTCGACGATCTTCAGTCTGTGTCGCCGCTGCCGCCAATAGCGGAGGTCACGACCATGGCCAACCGGAACAATCCTGAGATCCGTGCCGCGCTTGCCACGCTAGCCGCTTCGCGGCAAGAGATCACAGTCGCACGGAGCGAATACTTCCCCACGCTGACGCTGGACGCGTTCTATGGAATCGATGCGAACCGCTTCGCGACGAAGATCGACGGAATCCCAGTCCTTGGGTACGCCGCCATAGCCTCCTTGAATATTCCGATCTGGAATTGGGGAGCAACGCGCGCGCGTGTAACGCAGGCGGAGTTGCGCGAGAAGCAGTCTAGGGTGGAGTTGAGCGCGACCCAGCGGCAATTGTTGGCGAATCTGCAGTCGTTCTATTCCGAGGCGCAGACGGCTCGCGGAGAGCTGGAGACGTTAAGGATCACGGCTGACTTGGCGGCTGAAAGTCTGCGTTTAACGACACTTCGATATCAAGGCGGCGAAGCCACTGCGCTGGAAGTGGTGGACGCACAGAACACATTGACGATGGCGCGCAACAGCTATGCAGACGGTGAGGCACGTTATCAACTGGCGCTCGCGAATCTGCAGACGCTGACAGGAGCGTTCTAATGCGCCGCGGCTGGCTATTCCAGGTTAAGAGAGTTGTGGCGGCTACAGCGCTGTTACTTTTCTGCGCTGCCTGCTCGAAGAAAGAGACAGCTGAGCAGCCCGTCGTCAGCGTGCAGGCGGCGAGCGTTCGCCAGGGAGAGATTCAGCACGTGATTTCCGCCGACGCTGTGCTCTATCCGATTCAACAGGCCGCGATCACGCCAAAGATCACCGCGCCAGTGAAGAAGTTCTATGTCAATCGCGGAAGCAAAGTGAAACAGGGGCAGCTGCTGGCAGTGCTGGAGAATCGTGATCTGGCCGCGGCTGAAGTCGATACCAAGGGCGCATACGAACAGGCCCAGGCAGCTTACGAAACTACGACAGCCGCGAGTCTGCCGGAAGACATCCAGAAGGCGGAGGCCGACGTGGTCAACGCGAAGCAGGCCTTCGACGCCGAAGAGAAGCTCTACGAAAGCCGCCAAAACCTCTACAAAGAAGGAGCGCTGCCGCGCAAAGATCTGGACCAGGCGCGAGTGTCGTTTACGCAGGCGCAAACGCAGTATCAAATCGCGGAGAAACATCTGGCCGCGTTGCAGGCAGTTGGCAAACAGCAGACGCTGAAGTCTGCCAAGGGTCAACTGACCAGCGCGCAGGGGAAGTACATGGGCGCGGCGGCACAGCTAGGTTATTCAGACATCAGGAGCCCGATTTCCGGCATGGTGACGGATCGTCCACTCTATCCCGGAGAGATGGCGCCCGCCGGAACGGCGATGATCACGATCATGGACACGTCAAAGATTGTCGCGCGCGCGCACATTCCGCAGGCCGAGGCTGCGTTTCTGAAATCCGGCGATCCGGCGAGCATTGCCAGTCCGGCGCTTGAACAGCCTGTGCAGGCGAAAGTTGTGCTGGTTAGCCCGGCAACAGATCCGAACAGCACGACCATTGAAGTTTGGGTTCAAGCAGCGAACCCAGATGGCAAGCTACGTCCGGGCACCAACGTGCACCTGTCGATGATCGCGCAGAGCGTCTCGAACGCGCTGATCGTACCTGCGGCTTCCGTTCTGACCACGGATGGCAAGACCAGCGTCATGCTGGTTGGCTCGGACGGAAAGGCTCACCAGCAGGAAGTAAGTCTCGGTATCCGCAACGGTGATGAAGTGCAGATCACGAGCGGTGTGAAGTCCGGCGACACGGTGGTGACGAACGGAGCTTACGGTCTTCCGGACAACACCAGGGTTCAGGTGGAGAAGCCGACGCCAGAACAAGCGCCCGGTGAGTCGAAGTCCAAGGGAGACGAGTCCTAGCGCATGGCGACGGAACCTGTTGTCGGTCAGCGGGCCAAGGCGGGTGAAGAGCCGAAGTACTGGTTCGTCACTCACTCGAAATCCGTCATCTTCCTGATCATTACGATTGCGGTGATTGGTGCTTACCTTGCCTTCACGCTGCCAGTTTCAGTTTTTCCGGAGACGAATTTCCCGCGCATCCTGATCGGTGTCGACAACGGCGTGATGCCGATCGATCAGATGATGGTGACGGTCACGCGTCCGCTCGAAGAGGCGGTGAATAGCGTTCCCGGACTGCAGACCGTACGGTCCACGACCAGCCGCGGTTCGGCGGAAGTCGATTTATTTTTCGACTGGCACGTCGACATGTTCCAGACCCTGCAGTATGTAAACGCAGCGGTGGCGCGCGCGCAATCGTCTCTGCCGACGACGGCCAAGATCACCACGAACCGGCTGACGTTCGCGGCATTTCCCATCATTGGTTACAGCCTTACCTCGACCAC
>CAZBCQ010000261.1:3151-5334 GCA_964490255.1 uncultured Terriglobales bacterium
ACTACGCCTGCCGGAATTCCGATTCGTGTCGGCGATCTGGGCAGGGTGGAAGCGGCGGTGAAGCCGGTCTACACCATCGTGACGGCGAACGGGAAACCGGCAGTCTTGCTCAGCATCAACCGCCAGCCTGACAGCAACACCCTGCACGTCGCACAGGAAGTGCACGACGAGGTCGCGAAAATCCAGCAGACGCTTCCGCCGGGGATCCAACTGCAGCCGTTTTATGACCAGTCCACAATTGTTCAAGAGTCGATCAAGAGCGTGCGTGACGCAATTCTGATCGGCATCATCCTTGCGTCGCTGATCATGATTATGTTTCTGCGAGACTGGCGGACGTCGGTCATCGCAGGCCTGGTGATTCCGGTTACGGTGCTGGTGACTTGCCTGGCGCTGAAAGTGCTGGGGCAGAGCCTCAATCTAATGACGCTCGGAGGGCTCGCCGCCGCGGTGGGCCTTGTTATTGATGATGCCATTGTAGTGGTCGAAAACATCGTGCTGCATCGAGAGGCAGGCCAGGGACGATTCCAGGCGATCCACAGCGCACTGAAGGAGATCACACCTCCGCTGATCGGTTCGACCATCACACCGATTGTGGTCTTCCTCCCTCTGATTGCGATTACCGGTGTGACCGGAACTTTCTTCCGCGCACTGGCGATCACGGTTTCGGTTTCGTTGCTGACCTCGCTGGCACTGGCGCTGACGTGGACGCCAAGCCTGAGTCACTACCTGATCAAGACGAAGCAGGAAAACGGACAAGAGCCGGAGTCAAACAACGGCGACGCTACCGACTACGACAAGCTGCTCGCCGCCGAAGAGAAAACCATGAGCGGGCGGCTGGGCAAGATTGTCCGCTTCTACGAGCGATCGTTGCGATTTGCGCTGGAGCGTCCTAAGTGGATGGCCGTGGCTGCGATTGTCCTCATTGTTGTGTCGTATATCAGCTACCGCTCCCTCGGTTCTGATCTGCTGCCGGAGATGGACGAAGGCGGCTTCATCATCGACTACATCATGCCTGCGGGCAGTTCGCTTGCGGAAACGGACCGCGTCATCAGTCACATCGTCCAAATGGCGCGACAGATGCCGGAGGTGGAAAGCACGTCGCGGCGCACCGGATTGCAACTGGGAATCGCGACGGTGACGGAGGCCAATACCGGCGACATCTCTATAAAGCTGAAGGCAAAGCGCAGCCGTGATATTGAAGAGATCATTGCGGAGTTACGCGCCGAGATTGCGCAAAAAGAACCAGCCATCGATGTCGAGTTCATACAAGTTCTACAGGACATGATCGGCGATCTGACGAATGCGCCCGAGCCGATTCAGATCAAATTGTTTTCGCCGGACGCGAACTTGCTGCGCCAATGGGCGCCACGAGTCGGCGATGCGATTTCGAAAGTCCCCGGCGTGGTCGACGTGCTGAACGGGATCGACAACACCATCAGTGGGCCGGCATTCGTCTACCAGGTCGACCCATCTGTAGCCGCGAGGGCGGGCTTCACCCCACAGGAGGTTGCGACCGATGCGGAATCGATCGTCGAAGGGTCTCCAGCCACTGTTCCGGTCGTGGTGAACGATCGTGCCTACACAATGCGCGTGCGGCTTCCGGAGCAGAACCGCTCATCGCTCCAGGCGATGAACAATACATTGCTTAATAGCGCGAGTGGCAGAACGGCAACCCTCGGCTCACTCGCGACACTGACCGAGCTACCGGGGCAAACCGAGATCCGGCGCGAAAATCTGCAGCGCGATGTTGCGGTTACGGCGCGACTGGAAGGCCGAGATCTCGGGAGCGGGGTCGCCGCAGTGCAGAAGGTCGTCAACGACCTTCATCTGCCTTCTTCCATTCGAGTTGTTTACGGTGGGACCTATCAGGAGCAACAACAATCGTTCCACGATTTATTGTTCGTACTAGTCCTGGCGGTGGTGCTGATCTTCATCGTTCTGCTGTTCGAGTTCCGGAGTTTTGCGGCCCCGGCGGCGATTCTGGCCTCTGCTTTACTCTCAACCAGCGGCGTCTTCTTCGCTCTGCTGATTACGCGGACAGCGTTCAACATCGCGTCGTTTATGGGACTGATCATGGTGATCGGCATCGTTGCCAAGAACGGTATTCTGCTGCTCGACGCCGATCAGCGCTTCCGGGCACTGGGATTCAGCTCCGAAGAAGCAATGATCCAGGCGGGCCGGCG
>CAZBCQ010000262.1:0-5322 GCA_964490255.1 uncultured Terriglobales bacterium
ACCACCACACCCATGATGCGGGCTCCTACCAAATCAAGCAGTTTGCGGGAGCGTTCCGCGGCGACTCGGGGAGTGTCCCCGCCGGCCACGACCAACAAGACTCCGTCCACGAGAGAGGAGAGAACAGACGCATCGGTAACCGCAAGAACCGGGGGCGTATCGAGAATCACGTACGAGAACTGCTCTGCGAGTGCATTCACCAGAGATGCCATCATTTCGGAAGAAAGGATCTCTGAGGGGCTCATTGCCACTGGTCCAGCAGGCAATATTGAAAGAGCAGGCACCCCTTCGAATTTTTGCAGTACCTGATCCAGCGTGTGCCTGCCCATCAAGAAGGTGGTAAGTCCCCTTCGACCATCGAGGCCCAGTGTGCGAGCGACTGAGGGCCTCCGAAGATCGCAGTCCACTAGTACCACTGACCGGCCACGTTGGCCCAAGGCCATCGCAAGATTGATAGCCGTGCAGGTTTTGCCTTCACCTGCATTAGGACTCGTGACCAGCATAGTGTGAAGGGTCTGTCCCGTTCGGAAGAGGACTGAAGTGCGCAGTGATCGAAAAGACTCAGCTAGAGGTGAGTTGGGCTGGTGGAGTACGGCCAGTGCTGGATTGCCGTCTCTGTTTTGATCGGCGTACTTACGGATTAAGCGGGCGGCGGAACGGGACTCGGCAATCGGCACCACTGCGAGGGCCGGAGCACCGACTATGGCTTCCGCCTCTCCAGTGTTCTTAAGAGAGCTGTCGATACTCTCTTGTGTAAACGCCAGCACCATGCCGACGAACAACCCAGCAAGTATCCCGCCCAAGATGTACTCGAGCTTCTTCGGGCGCACGGGCTTAACCGGAATTAGTGCGGGATCAACTGCATGCACGTTCGTGGATCGGAGCCCCGCTGATACGGTTGATTCCTTAAGCCGTTGCAGTAACATCTGGTACATCTTCTGGTTGCTTTCGAACTCGCCGGCCAGAATGTTCTGCTGAACGAGCAATCTGTTCACGTTCCCGAGTTCTTCCTTCGTTCGGGCGACTTCGCCACTTAATAGTCTTTCTCGACGTAGCGCAGCATTGTAGTCATCGGAAATTCTCGCGAAAACACGATCCCGTTCTTTATGTATCTGATCGTCCGCTTCTTGCAACTGGGCGCGCAAACGCTGCACTTTCGGGAAATTAGGACCATACTGGTTCAACGCCTCAGTGTACTGATTGCTGAGATTGGCGTAGTCCTCCTCCAGTTTTTGAACGACTTCGTTCTGGGCAAGGGATGCGATCTGAGAGGGGTCGGAGTGCAGCAAGTTACTGAGCGCCTCTTTCTGAATACGATCGCCCTGGGCTTTCGTAAGGTCAGTGCTGAGTTCGCCCAACGTCTGCTCAACCAGATTCTGCTTCTCGCTGACCTTGGCGATGGCGTGTTCGCGTTGATAATCAACCAAGGCCTGTTGTGATCGCTCTACCTTAGCCTTCAGCTCATCAAGTTGTTGCTCCATGCGTCCCGATGCTTGTCGCGCCGAATCGTATTTTTCCGTGAAGTTATATTCAATGTAGTTATTCACTAGATTGTTTGGTACGTTCCCAGCGATATTAGGATTCGTACTATCAAAGTCCACCCGTACAACACGGCTTTGTGGAATCAGTTCCACCTTCAGATCCTTGCGGAAGCGTTCGATCAGGCGTAATTTCCTGACATTCGAATTCGTCTCGCTCTCCTTCGTATCGTCGATAAATCCGGGAGTATTCGCAAGCCCTAGCTGCTCGATCGTCTTCCACGCCAACTGGTCCGCCTGCAGCACTTGCGCCTGGCTGCGCAGGAAAGCGTCATCTGTCGGCGCAGCCTGCCTGTCCGGAGAGCTCTCGGATTGCAATTGCGGTATCTCCGGATCAATCTCGACCCGGGCCGTGCCGCGGTAAACGGGCTTCATCCTGAAGGTAATTATGGTAACTAAAGCCGTGACGATCACCAGAGTAGTCAGTACTGTCCATCGGCGGCGTAACAGCGTGTGCCAGTGCTCGCGCAGGCTCGCCGATTCATACGGGCCGTCGGCCTCCAGGAAGTAGGGAGATTCTGCTACTTCGGGCACAACCTGCGGACGGACGCGTCCGAGCCCAATCACTTTGTCTGTCTTCGCTAAACGATTTTCATCCATAGAGTCAACCGCTGCTTCCAGGCGCGCGACCCGCGCCAAGCCAACCGCGTGGGTAGCTCTGTTTAAGGGTGGGACCAAATCGCAAGTCCCGTGGCCATCTGAACTGCAGCCTCTGCACCCCGGCTGAATGCCTTCTTACTGCCACTGTCGGGGATGAACAGAATGTCGTTCGGCTGTAAACACACATCCGGGGCTTTACCCGACATAATCTGACTCAACTTAACCGGAATCTCATCTCTAGCGGCGCCAGGCGATTTGTCGTTGTTCGGCCCAGTACCTCGTCGCACGATCATTGCTTTGTCGCGAGCAGCTGTAGACTTGGCATTTTCAGCCAGCGCGAGAGCCTGGAGCACAGTCATGTTCTCCTGCTCAATTGAGATAACAAACCCACCGGGTTTGTTCACAGCGCCGACGACATAGACGATTCCGCCCGGAGGTATCGTGACCGTGTCGCCTGGGAAAATCGGCACATTCAGACGTGGGTCCCCGGTTTCCAGCAACTGTTTGAGATCGACTGTTACAATCTGCCCCTTCTGAACTGCACTTGTTTGTCCTGCTTTTTCGCCTGTGGCAATTCCGCCGCGCGTGATCCGCGCTACAGCGCCAGCGTTGTCGGTTAATCCACCGGCGTCGGAAAGTACGTCGAGCAGCGTCGTACGGGCGAACACAGGGTAGGTTTGGGCTCTCCTTACGGCACCTGTGATGGCCACCGCGTGCATTGGCGAGTTTTTCACTGAGACGAGCACATGGGGATTGCTGACCAGTCCAGCGCTGCGGAGCTCGGATTCGACGACTCCCGCGAACCGCTGCAGGGTTAGACCAGAGGCATGAATTGGCTGCTTCAGCATCGGAATGATTACTGTTCCGTTTTCGCTGACTCGATACGCTCGCGAGAGTTCGGCCACGTCCATTACATAAAGCTCGAGCACGTCGTTATCGCTAATCACGTAATCTTGAGCGTTCGAACCCACAGGAGTCAGCTCCGGGGAACTGGGAGTGTCGCCTCCCGAGGCTTCGCTGTACGGCTTATTACCTGCACCGCCGATCACGGTAGCTCCCGTTCCGTGATTCGTGTTCATTTCTGAAGCGCCTGTCATAGGGTGGTCTGTGCCGGAAGTTTGGGCTAGGCTCGTCACAGCGCCGGCAGCGAAAAGCACCAGCAGAATGAGAGTGAGAACCCTCGAAGTCGCTGCTCCGAGAACCGTGGTCGTAAAGTCGTCGTTCATCGAAGTATCCCTCTCAGTGCTCCAAAAATGTCCCGGCTAAGATGCGGTGTGTTTGTGCAGTTCTCTTCGCCACACTTAGCCGGGGAGCCAGTTACCTGTCGTCACAGTCACGATCGTGGTGACCATCACCACCGCCGTCATCTTCATGACCTTGATGGTGATGCTTGGGACGACTGGGCGAGATCGCGTGGCATTTGTGATGATCTCGATTGTGATGTTCGTGTTCTTCAGCTTCCTCGTCGAACTCGTGATCGTGTTTGAAAGATGCGACCTTAAACTTGTCCTCATGGAACGATGCTTCGGACCCGTCAGGAATGCGCGTGAACTGTCCTGAGCGCACGATCCATGCAGTGGAGTGAGGGCCGCATTTTACGGTGTCTCCCGAGAAGAGTGTTGTTGTCTGTTCAACGGGATGTCCGTTGACGGTCACGTAGCCGTCGGGTTTGAGCACCCCCACGGCATTGGAATTCCCGGCGCTTGCCGTAAGTGGCAGCAGCAGACCGAGAACAGATGCCGCGAGGGTGAGAGAGTTGCGAGCGTTTTTCACACACCCTCCAGAATTGTGGGGAGTTGCGGTTGACATTAGCTGGTCCGCGTTGCGACTGGTTTGTGCCCGCAGTCCAGCAGTGTTGGTTGCTGCAGTGGGGCCCGCTTCGGGTCAAGTGGGACTGGTTTGTACCCGCTCGGGGTTTGAGGTCCCCACACTTGACGTTCCTTGTTATTGCCCTTCCGCCAAGTCTCTTCAGTTCAAACTATTTCAGACTGGCTCAATCGCGTAGTTCTCGGCGGAGATGCAGATTGAGCGCTGGATCGGCTCAATGGACACGACAAGCTTCGGACTGGTAGGTTCCGATACCAGAATGCACTCCATACCCTCGAGGCATCCCCCCCGTACACGCACGCGCTGCCCAGCCTTGAGGAATGGATAAACGGTGCAGCCGGCGCGAACCTCGAGAAGGCGGCGTACCGCTTGTATCTGTTCGTCGGGAATTGCGCAGGGACTCCCAGTGAAACCAACCCACTGAAGCACGCCAGGAATCTCCAGAACGGTGTGCTTCACTTTCGGAGACAGAACGACATGTGCGAACGCGTAGCAGGAGAAAAGAGCGGTATCCAGAACTTTTTTCCGGTCGCTCCATTGGCGAATCTGGGGTACGGTTGGCACGAATGCTGTCAGTCCCTTGAGCTCCAGCTCTGATGCGACCTTCTTCTCGTGTTTGGCTCGGGTGTGAATCGCAAACCACTGTCGCGATGCTTCGGACTGGCTGTTCGTCTCTTGGGCCGAACTGGATTCAAGATATGGATGCATTGGTCTCACCATCGAAAGCCGGTTCCACCGGCAGTTGTGCATCTAGTTCAATTCTGGGGAAAGATACTAAGCTGAGTCTCAGCGACAAACGCGTGCATTCCACCTTCTCGCGTTTCATGGCGAACAACCCGGCCCGTGCCTTTTATTCGTAAGAGTGAGCCGTTTCTAGCCAGCATTGGCAGCGCGATGTCGATAGAAACGAAACATCCGATCACAGGACATTTTTCTACGCTGCAAAGGACATAAACACCGCCGGCACTTATGTTGTCGACTAAACCTTCAGCCTGGTGGTGGCCGTCGCGGTCCTCCCACGTGAACTGCAAAGGAATTCGCAATCTGAAACGCACGTGCCTCCTGCGCTCCACCTTCAGTTTGTCCTTTGCGCTCAGTTTGTCCTTTGCGCTGCTTGTTTGCTGCTGTTCGGCCCGGAAGGCCAGACATGAGCGGGGAGGTAAACATCGGCAGAAACAGATGACGCATCATTTTGAGTTAACTGCTGGGATGGCTGGCCGTAGCTGCAGCTTCGCCCTCAAACTCCCATCCCAGCCTCAAAGTCACGATCCGGGGTCGGTTGCACCCGAAAACCTCGCATGTGCAGCCTACATTGCGCGTCGGAATCAACAAGGGAGCGAAAGTATTGGGGCGAACC
>CAZBCQ010000263.1:0-1441 GCA_964490255.1 uncultured Terriglobales bacterium
GAATCCTCACGGCTGTAGTTCTGATAATTTTTTTCGCGATCGTTGCCTCGATTCTGCTCTTTGCGGTCCTGTTGTTTTTCGGTCCCGGAAGGTTTTTCTTCCGGAGTAGCTGCGCGTTTCAATTCCCGGACCCGGGTTTCGATCTCATAGACAAAGCGAATGTTCTGGTAATACTTCACTAATCTTCCTGTGGTTTCGTAATAGCTGCGGACGACGCTCGAAGGCCGAAGGTCCACGTGCCGCAAATTGGTGAGTTTAAATCCGGTGACGTTCAACATCAGCGTCACGGAGAAGAATGCCATTCCAAATGACATCGCGAAACGTGGCTGTGCGACGGAGGCAAAGACAGGCCGAACTTTGAGCGCGATCAGTTCGCGCATCCGCTCCGTCCAACTTTGACGCGCGTGGCGAGCAACGGCCTCGGCGCGAACCGTTTCCTGCGTCGCTGCCAGGATCGCTTTCACGAGCCCGACGGGAGGCTCGACCTCAGGCAGCGTCTCCAGCCAGTCGTGTCCGCTCTTCGCTTCGGCAAAGAGCACGCTGCACTGGGCACAAGATTCGCGGTGGGCTTCGAAACGCATTAACTGCGTTCCCGTCAGAGTGCCGTCGATGGCCTCCGTCAGCAGTGCGTCAAAATCTGCGCACTTGAACCCGGTTTGGAACTCGCCTTGCATCACATCACCTGCCTATAGGTACGTGAAAGCAGCCGTGCAAGTTCCACACGGCCACGGTTAATGCGCGACTTAACGGTACCCTCCGGAACTTTCAGCGAGAGGGCAATGTCTTTGTAGTCCATGTCCTGTAAGTCCCTTAAAATCACTGCTTCCCGGAGCTCGGGAGAGAGCTTTTGAAGCGCCCGCTGGACCATCTCCTGGGTTTCTCGCCGGTGGACCCGCACATCCGGCGTAGGACCCTTGTCTGCCAGTTGATCGCTTAGTGGCAAAGTATCCTCGTCTTCGGAGCCAGTATTGTCCAGAGAATCCGTGACCCGGTCCTGTTTGGTCTTGCGGAAATGATCGACGAGCAGGTTGCGGGTGACCGTGGTGACCCAGGTCATGAACGAGCCTTTTTCGACGTCAAAACTGCCTAACGTGCGGTAGATCTTGATAAAAACTTCCTGGGTAAGATCCTGGGCGTCGTCGCCGGAGTTCGTAAACCGGTAACAAATGTTGTAGATACGACGATTCAGGTGGCGAACAATGTCCTCCCAGGCGGCTGCGTCTCCCGCAACACACCTGCGGACCAATGCTGCTACCACTTGGGCGTCGTCCACCCGAGGCTCCCTTGGGCTAATGCCGAATTGCCGTTCCAGCGCTACGCTTGCCAAGTAAGGACATACGCAAGGCTGCGCTCAGAAGTTCTTGGAATATAAAGGCCAGCCGATTGTATAGCAGAGCTGCCCCGCAATCAGGGCAGAAAAGCACCCCAGCCTGTGATAACA
>CAZBCQ010000263.1:1541-5275 GCA_964490255.1 uncultured Terriglobales bacterium
ACCAGTGTTGCCAGGGGCGCGGCCGTTTCGATGGGCATGATCAGAGCGAGCACCGGAACGGCAATGAGGGCTTCGCCGAATCCGAAGACCGAACGAATCAGGGTCGCACAACAAAGCACCGCCAGCACCACGAGGGTGTGGGGTGCGATGTGTAGCAGAGCGAAGGAGATCACCGCCCCTATTCGGGACTGTAATAGTCGACGGCCACCGGGCTCTCAAACAAGGAGTAATCGCGCGTGACCACGGTGATACCAGTCTCGGTGACGAAGTACCGCTGCTTGTCCACTTCGCTGTCGTAGCCAATAACGGTGCCTTCGGGGATGTGGACGTCACGATCGATGATGGCGCGGCGAATCCGGCAGTAGCGGCCGATATTCACGTGGCTGAATACGATGCTGGAGTCGACATCCGCATAAGAGTTCACGCGCACATCAGGCGACAGTACGCTGCTGCGCACCATCGAGCCGGACACAATCGATCCGGAGGAAACGATCGAGTCTACGGCGCTGCCTGTGCGACCCGGTTCGGAAAATACGAATTTCGCTGGAGGATACTGGCGCTGATAGGTGCGCAGCGGCCAGTGCTTGTCGTAGAGGTTGAACACCGGCGACACGGCGACCAGGTCCATATTCGCTTCGTAATACGCTTCCAGGGTTCCCACGTCGCGCCAGTAGAGCGCTTCCTTCTTGTTTTCGTCGATGAAATTGAACGAATAAACCTTGTAGTCGTCCACCATCTTGGGAAGGATATCGTGGCCAAAATCGTGACTGGAATTCGGATCCTCCGCGTCTTTCAGCAGCACGGGGATGAGCACGTCAGTGTTGAACAGATAAATGCCCATCGATCCAGAGACCATGCGGGGGTTGTAGGGCGAACGCAGGTCAGTCACCTTGGGCTTCTCCTGGAAGCCGGTAACTCGGCCGCCGCGATCGATATCCACGACGCCGAAGCGGAAGGTTTCTTCCGGTTCGATGAGGATGGTCGCCAGCGTCACGTCGGCACCGGACGCATTGTGCTGATCGAGCATCAACCCGTAGTTCATTTTGTAAATGTGATCGCCCGAGAGGATCAGCACGTGTTTTGGTTGCTCGGCGCCGATGGAGTAAATGTTCTGATAGACCGCGTCGGCGGTTCCCATGTACCAGTTCTCACTGACACGCTTCATCGGCGGCAGGATCTCGACAAATTCGCCCAGTTCGCGGGCGACAATGTTCCAGCCTTCGCGAATGTGGCGGTTTAGCGAGAGAGCTTTGTACTGGGTGAGGATATAGACGCGGCGCAGATCGGAATTAATGCAATTGGAAAGAGTGATGTCGATGATGCGATAGATCCCGCCGAACGTGACTGCTGGTTTGGCGCGATCGCGAGTCAGAGGGTACAGCCTTTCCCCTGCTCCTCCGGCCAGCAAGACTCCTAACGTGTCCTTCATGCCTCTTCCGGAATGCCGATTTGAAAAACTTTCCTACATAAAACCGAGATGAAGAACCGGTGCGTCGAGCCAGTTACATGGGCCGGATTCTCCAAAGCCAACTTCGCGCCACTACCTTAAGCCGCATGATGTTAGCACAAGGAAAACGATTGTCGACACTTGCCCGAACCGAGCGAACCCTAGGCCGCATCGTCGAGCGTGATCCGCAGCGATTTCAGGAACTTCATATCCTGGCTGGTGACTTTGAAATCAGCACGGCCTGCATGGCGTTCGGTGCTTTCGGTTGCCTCTTCGTCCTGCTTGTTAAAACCAATGGTGGCTTCCAACACCAGAAAAACGTCGTAGCCGCCTGCTTTGATCTTCGAGATTACCTCGGCAATTTCTTCGGATTCAGAGAGGGAGTCATTGATCGCCTCGCCGAGTTCCTTCATCAGGTGCTTGAGTTTCGGATTCACTTCGCCCCCTGGGATGTGGGCCGCCAGGTGGTTGCCCGGCGTAACTGCCTACCCAATTGCTTGGATGCGCTGGATTGGACTCCGGTTGAGTTCTTCGAGGCTTGTTACAATCACAAGTTGTGCCGGAAATCTCTGGAGCGCGCAAAAGTGCCGCCGTTGCCCGTGTTGTAGGACGCATGGCCGGCGAGAGGGCCAGTGGCAATCGCTGGCTGCGGGCCACTTACCGCGGCGCGAGTTCCATTTTCCACTCTTTCGCGCGCGTGCTTTCAGTTCTCTGGCATCAGGTTACAGGTGTATTCTTTCTGGCGTTCGCAACGATTGGCGCACTCGCCTGCATACGCGAGTACCGCAGTTATGCGGCAGGGAAAGTAGGGCCGGGACGCGTGATCCTCGTCGCAGGATTCGTTTTGCTCTTCGGATACTTCGCCCTGAGCAACTTTACGCGCGCCGGACGCCGAACCTGATCGAGGTCCCACCTTGGCTGATCATGTGAAAACCGCACCGCCGGAAGCCTCTAAAGCTTCTTCGAAGCCCGAAACCGTCAAGACAAGTTCTAACATCGAAGTTCATCCCCTCTACACGCCTGCCGATCTGCAGGAATGGCAATACGATCAGCAACTCAACTACCCGGGACAGTTTCCATTTACCCGCGGCGTTCACCGGACCATGTACCGCGGACGCCTGTGGACCATGCGCCAGTACGCGGGCATGGGCGATGCCGAGGAGTCGAATCGACGCTACAAGTATCTGCTGCAAGCCGGGACGACAGGCCTGTCGGTGGCGTTCGACCTTCCCACGCAGATTGGCCTTGATTCCGATAGCCCGCTGGCTATTGGGGAGGTTGGCAAAGTCGGCGTTGCGATCGATTCCATCGAAGACATGCAACGGCTGTTTGATGGCATCAATCTGGAGAAGATCTCCACCTCGATGACCATCAACGCGACCGCTTCGATCCTGTTGGCGCTCTACATCGCGGTCGCGAAGCGCACCGGGGCAGAGGTTCGCAAGCTTTCCGGCACGGTTCAGAACGACGTACTCAAGGAATACATCGCGCGCGGAACATACATCTATCCGCCTGCCACGGCGATGCGCATCGTGACCGACATCTTCGCCTACGCAAACCGCGAAGTCCCTGACTGGAACACCATATCGATTTCCGGCTATCACATGCGCGAAGCCGGATGCACAGCGGTGCAGGAAGTGGCGTTTACGCTGGCAGATGGCATGACTTACGTTCAGGCGGCGATCGATGCAGGCCTGGACGTGGATACGTTTGCGCCGCGGTTGTCCTTCTTCTTCGCATCCTTCAGCAACTTCTTTGAGGAAATCGCCAAGTTCCGCGCTGCCCGCCGCATGTGGGCTCGCATCATGCGCGACAAGTTCGCAGCCAAGAGCCAGAAATCGTGGATGCTGCGATTTCATACACAAACTGCGGGATCATCGCTCACGGCTCAGCAGCCCGAAAACAACATCGTACGAACCGCGTTGCAGGCTCTTTCTGCGGTGCTCGGGGGAACGCAATCGCTGCATACGAACTCGTTCGACGAAGCGCTGGCGCTGCCGACGGAGCAGTCCGCGCGAATTGCCCTAAGGACGCAACAGATTATCGCCTACGAGTCGGGAGCGGCACAGACCGTCGATCCGATCGCAGGCTCGTATTACGTCGAGTCGCTGACGGACGAAATCGAAAAGCGCGCGGAAGCTTATTTGGACAAAATCGATGCGCTTGGTGGAATGCTCAAAGCCATCGAGCGCGGTTATGTACAGCAGGAAATCCAGAACGCATCGTACGACTTCCAGCAAAGAGTGGAACACCTTGAGCAGGTCGTCGTCGGCGTGAACCGCTTCCG
>CAZBCQ010000264.1:0-5267 GCA_964490255.1 uncultured Terriglobales bacterium
CGCGCAACCGGATGATCTACGATTCTAAGCACTATCTGCATTATTACCGGCTCACTCCAGACAATCGCATACTCTTTGGCGGGCGCGCCGCTTTCTTCCCGGAGACTTCGCAGACAGTCCGAAAGAGCGCTGCGATTCTGCATCGCGAAATGCTCGAGGTCTACCCACAACTGCGCAACACCAAAGTCGATTACGTCTGGGGAGGCACGCTCGACTTTACCTTCGACGTGATGCCGCATGCAGGTCAGATCGACGGCATGTACTTTGCGCTCGGATATGCAGGGCATGGAGTGGCTATGGCAACGTATCTGGGGCAGAAAATGGGCGAGGCGATTGCCGCCGGCGAAGACCGCAATCCGTACAAGGCGATTCCGTTTCCGGGTGCGCCGTTGGGCGTTTACAACGGAAAGCCGTGGTTCCTGCCGTTTGCGGGGGCGTACTACAAAGTTCTCGACTGGATCAGTTAGCAGTGTTCGCTGCGCCTGACTTCGATTCCTTCCTGCGCAGAAACAAGTAGGCGATTGGACCAACCAGCAGTGCTACCGGTCCCCAGCGCAGTGCAAAGCGGTCGCTGCCGAGCAGAGCAACGCCGCTCATCAGGATTGGAGCAAGTACAGCGTAAGCCAGTCCTTTCTTTCCCCACGGCACGATGAACGGTCGCGGCATATCGGGGCGCGTTCGCCGCAACTTCCAGGCTGAAAGCACGGTCAGAATCGACGTTGCAATGCGCAGCCATACGTAGACCGAGATCAGCTGCGTGAGCGATTTCCACGCCAGCAGAGCATAGATCAGTGCCGAGAAGATGATTGCGATCCAGGGCGTGCCGAAGCGCGGATGGCGGCGCGTGAGCACGTCGGACATGTAGCCGTCTTCGGCCATCGCGAAGGGCATGCGCGTCGAAGTCAGGACTGTGGCGTTCAGAATGGAGACCATCATCACAGCGCCAGCGATGGTCATGGCGAATCCGAGCCACGGACCGCCAATGAGTTGCGCAGCGTCGGAGAAGTAACGCGTGTGCCATTCCTGCCAGTTCCCAAGCGCGCCAAGAGCCAGAAACGTGGGCAGAACATAGGTTGCAATCGAGAGCGGTACTACGATCGCAAGCGCGAGCGGATAGTTGCGCTGCGGATTCTCGACCTCTTCCGCGACGGACGAAAGCTGTTCGTATCCGGCATAGAGCCACAGTCCAAGTGCGAGTCCGATGCCGAAGACCTGGAACACAGGTTGATGCGGCGGAATGAGCGGCGAAAACGGATTGTGGTGGAACTTCGGGATGGCTGCGATACACATCGCGATCACAGGGAAGAAGATGATGATGGTCAAGACGGTGGCTACGCGGCCGACCATCTGGATGCCACGCACGTTCACGTATGTGATGATCGCGATCAGCGAAACCGAGGTCAGGTAATGCTTCCAGCCAGTGATCGAGGGAAAGTAGAAGCCGAGGTAATCTGTGAATAGCACGGCATACGCGCTGCCCAGCAGGAAGGATGCGCTCCAGTTCCAGAAGCCTGCAAGAAATCCCCAGAAGTCGCCGAAGGCGGCGCGGCTCCACCGATAGAAGCCGCCTTCGACAGGCATCGCGGTGGTCAGTTCGGCTGCGACCAGAGAAATCGGAATGCACCACAGGAGCGGGATAAAGAGGTCGTAGAGCAGCGTAAGTCCTGGACCGGAAGTGGTGACCTGATCTTCCAGACCGAACGGTCCGCCGGTCGTGTACGAATACATGACGAAGACGAAATAGAACAAGCCTGCTTTCGTCTTTGTTGAGACAGGGAATTTGCTCACGTGCGCAGGATTTTACGCGACGCGACTTCGTCGACCTAGCGGATTCATGCAGTGGTTTTCTGCTCTGCCGCTTGCGTCAGCCATCTCTCCATTACGTCATGGCCGACAACTCCCGCTTGTTGGAAGACGAGATTGCCGTCGCGAAAGACGGCAAAGTTCGGAATGCCCTGCACTTTGTAACGAGCCGCGAGGTCCGGGAACGTCTCAGTGTCGACTTTGATCACAACGGCGCGCCCAGCAAGATCAGAGGCAACGCGGGCGACCTCGGGAGCGGCCATGCGACACGGTCCGCACCAAGCTGCCCAGAAGTCCACAAGCACCGGAACACGAGCGTTCTTGATCACGTCGTCGAAAGACTCGCGGTCGGCGGCGAGCGGCTCGGAAGCAGGAGGCAGCGCAGCTTTGCAGGCGCCGCAACGACCAGTGTCGCTCAGGTGATTGGCAGGAACGCGGTTTTTAGCGCCGCAACTCGGACAGGCTCGAACAATGGCCATAAAAGCTTCCTCCTTAAGAGATGCGAGAGAGCGGGTGATGGTGCAGGGAAATCGTCGCCGAGTGGCTGTTCTAAGCGGATCGAACCCTGAACAACAGTGCGTTCAGGGACGAATTCTGTCGCGCACAGGCGGAAGCAGGCGGTAATCAATCGTTTGCCGCAGGCGGCCGAGAAATGTGCGAGTGACCTTCTCTGTTGCGCTCGCAATGCCCAAGAATTCTGACTCGTGAACTGGCGGATCTTCAGCGCATAGTGAGTCGCCGCAAGTGATCAATATTGCAGAGCTGTCTACTTTGCGAACAACGCGGTGAATGAAGATGCGCTCGTGGCGCGTGAACGCAACGAGCGCGCCAGGTTCAATCTCTTCGAACCGCGCTGTGCGAATTTCAACAATATCGCCGGGCCAGAGCGCTGGCCACATGCTTGTGCCGGTGACACGAAGCGAAGCGCAACCGTAACAGCGAAGTGCCTGGATGAAGAGTTGGCATTTCCGGAGGTGATCGGCATCTACGACAACTTGCGATTGAAGCGGCATTGCGCTTGAGTGACCTGAATTTTGCCGCAAGCGAGAGCCATGGTTTCAAAAACCTTCTCGTGCCGGAAAGAAGGTTTCTCGTACGGACGCTTGGCCGGAATTACCGGCTGCTCGTCAGGTCGATCGGAATCACCCATGAATCTCAGCGCGAGACTTAACCTTGCTTGCGTAAGTCTATGCTAGCTGCGTTTGAAAGCGATGCCATTAGCGAGCGTGATTCTGCCTTACAGCTGAATCTGCACGAGCTGTGGTTGTGGTGACAACGGAGGTATCTGCGCAAGCCCGGCCTTGATCAAAGATTTTTCGCAGTCGGCCGCCGAGGGGCCGCGCATGTCGCCTTCCATGTAGGCGAGGCCGGGGCAGCGCGTGCATCCCGAGAGGTGGTCGCAGCCCGAACATGTATGCAGGTCTTTCACGCGGATACTGCGAATGCGGTTCATTTGCTCGGAGCGATACCAGATCTCGCTCAGATCTTGGTCGCGGACATTGCCGCAGTTCACCGGAAATTGCACGCAAGGGAAGACTTCTCCATACGGTGACACATAAACGGAAGTGTGCCCGGCGCTGCAGGGAACGCTTTCAAGGAGATCGTCGGTAATCGGCCCAGCAGGCTTGCAGAACTCGTGAACGTCGCCCACGAGAGTTGAGTCCTGAAAAATTTGGGCAATCTCGAGCCGCCCGAGACGATGCTGAACGATGGAATGGTCGCCATCGATCTTGGGAGTGATGGTCGGGTCCATGGTGAAGGCCACGCCGAGTTCGGCAGCCAGCGCCTGCACTTCAGGATAGTCGCTGATGTTGGCTCGCATCAGCGGGCAGGCGATCACGGTGGTGAGTCCCTGGCTTCGGAGAAAACGAATGGCATTGAGCGAACGATCCAGAGACCCGCGAACCTTGGTGATGCCATCGTGGACTTCAGGCCGATGCGAATAGATGCTGATCTGAACTTCGCTGACGTGGAGTTCGCGAAGGCGGCGGGCCTGTTCATGGCCGATCAGCAGTCCGTTGCTTTTGATTTTGACCGAGAACATCAGCGAGCGCGCGTACGCGAGAATCTCGAAGAAGTCCTTGCGCAGAAATGGCTCGCCACCGCTGAGGGTCAGGATGAGCGTGCCAGCCGAAGCCGCCTGATCGAGGACGCGCTTGATCTCATCTGTGGTCATCTCGCCGTGATCGTCGTGATCGAGATAGCAATGGACGCAGCGCTCGTTGCAGCGATAGGTCACGTCAAGATGAAGGCTGAAGGGAATGCCGAGAGAAAGCGCGCGTGAGGTAACTTCGTCCATCAGACTCACAGTTTGGCCTCCGGCGCGGGCAGTACTGCTTGCGGATTTCGTGGCAATGGTCGCTCAGAAACCAGCAGGATTCCATGCTCCGAACCTTCGCTGACAAATGTGGCGGCGTCTTCGAGGGCCGCATCGAAGGTGACTTCGAATTCGGCGCAGACTTTTTCGCGAACAATCTGCTCCAGAGTGGTGTCGCCGTCGGCAGAATTCCAGATGCAACTGGCCACGGGATTCAGCGTGAACAGACCTGAATCTTCAGGGCTGATCACGACGATTTCGCCACCCATCATGCGGGCGGCAACCGCCTGGCTTCGTCCGACATAAAGCGTCTTCATGCGACCAGTTTCCATATCTCCGGATCGGGAACGAATTCCATCTGCTTGATCGGGACACCGTCCACGAAGTGAATTGCCGCAGCAAGCACACGCTGCACCCAGACCGGTTCCTTGGCGAAGAACAGGATGTTGCGCATAACGGCGTGCAGGGCTTCGAAACGCGCGAGCGTCGTAATGCGATTTTCGGCGGCGTGGCGGAGGATAAACATCGCGGCCAGCCGAGCCGAGATCGGTTCTCCGGGACGCGCCAGTTCTCCATAAAAAGGTGTGCCAAAGGCTCTATAGCCGGCGCCGTCTGGCAGCACGAATGAAATCTCATCGCTAAGCAGGTGGACGGAATCAGAGGCCAGGCGGCACATCGTCGTTTTGCCGGAGCCGGACGGCCCGGCAAACAGATAAGCGTTTGGCCCGGCGATCGCGCTGGCGGAATGGAACAAGAAGCCTCCGCGCTCGATTAACAGCAGCGAATAGACAATACGCAGGACTGAATCGATCGCGTACGGACTGGGCGCCTGTTCGATGCGCCCGCGACCGGTGGTCATGTTCCAATTCGCACGGAAGTCGCCGCGGACCATCTGGACCGCAGAGTCGGTGGTGCGGACCTCAAGGTCTTCGTCGGGATCGGTCGCTAGCGGCTGCAGGCTGATCTCAAATTCGGCGACGGGCTGGTCGGATTGCGACTCGAACCCGCGGTAGCGGTCGCGCAGGAGCTCTAGAAAATCCAGGTCATCACTATAAAGACGAATTGGAATATTTCCGACCGCGACGGTGAACGCCAGCGGGCAGGCAGTTCTCGAAAATTCGCGGTTCAGTTCCGATGAGACGTAGGT
>CAZBCQ010000265.1:0-5249 GCA_964490255.1 uncultured Terriglobales bacterium
GAGGTCTTCGATTTGGCGCGAGCCGGACGGGGCGCGTAGATCTCGGATTCATCGAAGAGATCGCGGGCGCCGAAGATGGTGAGGCGCGCATCGGGAACAGCGACCCCTTCAGGCACGAAAGCTTTGACGATGGTGGTGCTGACTTCCTCGCCAGAGAGATACGCCGCATCGTCGATGTAGGTTTCGCCGGGACGCGGAGTGCGGCTTCCGAGGCGAAACGACACGCCGTATTCCGTAAATACTTCGGCAAGACGCTCGACTTCTCCGGTCGTGCCGCAGGCAAAGAGCACACGCTGGTTCTCGGCGGCGAGCTTCTTCACTTCTTCCGCGACCTGCGGAATCGAACCGTGGAAGCGCATGGTCGGCTGCGTAGACAGCGTGATCTGCTCTTCTTCAGTGCCGATGCCGAGGTGCTCGAGATCGGCCCCAAGAGTCTTTTCGATCACGGCAAAACCTTCTTCCGGCGCCGAGTAGAGATCTTCGGGACGGACCAGATTGCCAACGCCGCTGCGCTCGTGCGACGTGTTGACCTTCTCCCACCATTGGTCGGCTTCGTCGCGCGTAATGCTGGGCTCGTCGAGGAGCACGGCCGCAGTCGGCATCAACGTGAAGAGATTGTCGCCGCGGCTGGCTACAGGCGCGTACATCTCCCAACCCGGGAAGACCGTGATGCCGCCGGAGCGGATCGCGTCCTCGATGGCCTCTTCATCTCCTATGACACGATGCCCGGAGAGGCGCGTGTGAATGGCCGCAAGCAGCTCTTCGCGAACGGGCGTGTCGGTGAGCGGGAGGAGCACGCATTCATCGACGGCACCGGAGGAGCGCTGCGTGGCGGGATCGAACTTGCGAATGGAATCGACCTCGTCGCCAAATAGCTCCACTCGGAGTGGGCGATCGGAATCGCCGGGATAGACGTCGAAGATACCGCCACGCAGGGCGTACTCGCCGGGCATCTCGACGACGTCGGTCTTGGTGTAGCCGACCGTGTTCAGGTGTGCAGTGAGCTTTTCGGTGTCGACAGTTTCACCGCGGCGGAAAACCTGGGCAAGATCGAAGTAGAACTCAGCCGGCTGCAGGCGCATGAGCGCCGCGTTGATCGGCGTCACAACTAGTCGCGCATCGCCGGTAGTGATGCGCCAGAGCGCGCGGGCACGGTCTTCCTGGATCTCGGCGTGCGGCGAGAGATTTTCGAACGGCAGCACGTCGTAGGCGGGAAGGTGCACGATGGAGTCGGGCGCGAGGTCGCCGGTGATCTCGGCAAATCCCTGGATCACAGGGACAATTGCCTCGGCAGCGCGATTGTTCTGAACGATTAGGATGAGCGGGCGGGCCGCCGCTTTCTGAAGCATGCTGGCGAGCAGCGCCTTGGCCGTGGGGGTCAGTCCGGAAACACGTATACGCCCCGTGGCCGACTTGAGGTGGGTGGCAACACGCGAAAAAGCAGGGATACGTTCCACGTCCGCAAAAAGGTCGCGGACAAACGGCAGGATCATCCGACTCCCAGTGTAACAGTTGGATTGGATGGAGATGGGTGAGTTGGGGACGCAAGAATGGTCGCGCTGGAGGAAGAGTGCTCCCTGCGCTCGCAACGCGCAGCCGAGGTCGGCTGCGCCACGCAACCTGCGAAGCCTCGCTCCGCCTGACAGGCGAGATCGCCAGTCGCACTCAATCCGATCGACAGATCACCTGTTCGCACCGCACTGCAAGTCGATGAAATCCTGACGTTCTTGTGACGGTAACGTTACCTGAGGCGCTCGACAGAATTGCAACTTGGCGGGTGGAATTGTGTCTATATGAGTAAGGGTTGGGCGTAAGATGCATTGGGCTCTGCCTGGGGGTACGGGTCATGAAGTTGATTCCAAAATTCGCGGTAGGGCTGCTCTTCTTCGCATTTCCTCTTTTCGCACAGATCCATGGAGTTCCAGCGTCGGTGACATCGCAAGGTGCGGGACGCGGTCCTGCGCCCGGTGTTCCGGCTAGCGTCCTTTCAGTGGGGCGAGGAATTCAGGGCGGAACTGTTACCCCGGTTCGACCGAGTGTGACCTCGCTAGGACCGAACGGCTTCTCGAATACCTGCAGAGGATGCACGAATCCGGCGTTTACGCCGACTGTGAACTTCCACTCTGGACAGGTTCAGTCCGGACAGCATTTCAATGGTCGGGATGGTCGAGGCGGTCAAGGCGATCGGGACTCGCGTCGTCGGAACAATTACGTATATGTTCCGTATGCCTATCCCTATTACGGCTACAGCGGATACGGCTACGACAATGGTTATGACCAGAGCTACGATCCGAACCAGCAGCAACAGGCAGCAGCAGATCAACAGCAGGCGCAAGACCCGAATCAGGTAGCGCCAACGTTGTTTGACAACGGTCAGTATGCGGGTCCGATGCCGCAGCGCGCTGCCGCAGCCCCGGCGCCCGACCCGCAGCCTGCGCCAACTGGGATCACGTCAGCAGCTCTGCCTCCGGTGGATCCGACGGTGCTGGTGTACCGCGACGGGCATCAACTGGAAGTCCGCAACTACGCGATTGTTGGCGATACGCTGTATGACATTGGCGGCAGCACGGCGAAGAAGATCAAGCTCGCTGATCTGGACCTGGAGAAGACTGCGCAAGTGAATGATCAGCGCGGGGTGGACTTCCAATTGCCGAAGAGCGCGGACTAGTTCGGGCGACGCCGGTAGTAGATGTTGAACTCGAATCCCTGATTCACGGGGAGCAGTTCGGCGATCTTGCGCAGGCGTTCGGCCAAGGCATTCGGCGCGAGTAAAGGATATTCGCGCTCCCGCAGGTCGTAGTAATCCACGTCGGTAAACGTAGAAAGCATGTAGATGGCGATGGCGTCAGAGAACGTCGCCGCGAAGTATTCGTTCTTCGCCTTCTCGACATCGCCAAAGCCATTCCCAGCTGCTTTGCGGAATTCCCAGGCATCGAGTCCGGTTTCGCCACGCTGGCGGTCCTGAACCTGCTTCCAGACCAGATCCGAAAATTCGGCGGGCACTCCGGCCTGCTCGACGAAGGCATGTGCCACGTTGATGAAGAATTCGAATGCCAGCGAGAACTTGTCGTCCATGAGGCGGGTGGAGATGAAAACGCACTGGGAGTCGCCCAGATTCAGATTGCGATGGCAGACCGCGCTGTCGCTGAGGGCGACGTCGTAGCGGTCGGCGATCACGGTTTCGTCGCCCTGGCCAACTGTGAGTGGGACGAAGTAGTAAGCCTTACGGGTGAGCGCGGCGGCAACCGGACGCGGCACAGTGGCGACCATGCGCTCAAGGTCGGTGGCGGGAATGTTGATCTCGCCGGTGACGGCGTAGCAAATCCCGTTACTGGATTGAGATACGGCAGCCTGCCGGACTACTTCGGAAGGGGAGAGAGTCACGACCTGAGCTACTCCTGACATTCGCAACATTTTAGCGCAGGAGGAGGAATTGAGCGATTTTCTAGGGAATGCGAAGGATTTGGACAGGCGGGATCGCCCTGTCCCAGCTTCGCCAGCGATACAATAGTGAGTGCAGCCATGCTGAAGGACTTACTCAAGAGCGCGTTTCTGGCACTTGTCGGAACAGGTACGTTTTTCTTCTTCGTGATGATGTTGACGATCCCGGTGATGTCGGTGCTGGCGCGGCGTGGAACGAATTTCACGCAATCGGCGGTAGTGAATCCGGAGCATGTGTTTCGAGTGGTGGGACTGCCGGTCAGCGGCGTGCTGTTCGTGATCTTCTTTGTACTGGCGCTGCGGTACTTGCGCCGTGACGACGAGCTCGATCATCGACCTCGATCTGCCGCGGCGGTGGTGAAGAACTAAGGTGGAAAGAAAGAAGTCAATCGTCCGGGTTGTCGCCGAGATCGCCTTGCGCGTGGTGATCTTCACGGTACTGTTCACGCTGCTGGCGTTTGCTGTGGGTCTACTATGCGGAATCATTGCCAGCGTCGTCTATGCGGTCGTGCGCGGTGTGCATCCGGATATGACCATGGCGTATCGATTTGCTGCCGTGCCGCTGGCGGCCATGGTGTTGGTGATCAGCTTTGTTGCCATGCTGACGATGGAAATCCGTCGAACACGCCGGCTGCGCCTCGAGTCGCATTCGTAGGCGCGGCCATCCTCTCTTGCGTGTTTGTTTGACCCCCAAAAACAGCGTTCGCTACACTCAAAGATTCAGGAAAGTGTGCAGGTTCTTATATGGCTGACGTAATACGTGTAAAGCTCCCCGACAACACCGTTCAGGAAGTTCCCAAGGGAACGACCCCTCTCGATATCGCCAAAGGCATTTCGCCGCGACTGGCGCAGGCTGCGCTGGTGGCGAAGGTCACGCCTAGTAACGGCGATCACGCCGCTCAAAAGCAAGACGAGGCCAAGCTGGTCGATCTCACTCGTCCGCTGGAGCAGGACGCGGATCTGCGCATTCTCACGGAAAAAGATCCGGAGTCGTTGCAGGTTTTCCGGCATTCGTCGGCGCACCTGATGGCGGCGGCGGTGCTGGAGCTGTTCCCGGAGACGAAGCTGGGACATGGTCCGGCGACCGAGAGTGGATTCTTCTACGACTTCTATCGTCCGACGCCGTTTACGCCCGAGGACCTGGAGAAGATCGAAAAGAAGATGCAGGAGCTGGTGCAAAAGGATGAATCCTACGCGCGAGAGTACATTCCGCGCGACCAGGCACTCGATCGCTTCAAGTCCGAAGGCGACTTCATGAAATGCCACTTCATCGAGCAGTTCACCGAGAAGGGTGAACCGGTGTCGTTATACAAGACCGGCAAGTTCATCGACTTCTGCCGCGGTCCGCATATTCCTTCCACGGGGCGGATCAAGGCTTTCAAGCTGCTGAACATTGCGGGCGCGTACTGGCTGGGAGATGAGAAGAATCCGCAGCTGCAGCGCATCTACGGGACTTCGTTCTATTCCAAGAAAGAGCTGGACGAGTACCTGCACCAGATCGAAGAGGCGAAGAAGCGCGACCACCGCGTGCTTGGTCAGCAGCTTGATCTGTTTTCCATCCAGGAACTGGCGGGGCCGGGGCTGATCTTCTGGCATCCCAAGGGCGGCATCATGCGCAAGCTGATGGAAGACTGGATGCGCGACGAGTATCTGAAGCGCGGCTACTCGCTGGTGTACACGCCGCATGTGGCGCGACGCCAGTTGTGGCAGACCAGCGGCCACGAGGGCTTCTACGCCGAGAACATGTTCGACACCATGGAACTGGACGATGCCGAGTACCGGCTGAAGCCGATGAATTGTCCGTTCCA
>CAZBCQ010000266.1:0-2159 GCA_964490255.1 uncultured Terriglobales bacterium
AGGTATGGCCGCTTTCGAGGCGGCTCGTTTCAACCACTCACGCACCTCTCCGCGCCGTGGTTTTAGCCAAACAAAGCGAGTTGAAACGATACGACCGGCGTGGCAGCCGATCCATTTAATGATAGCAGAAGCGGGTAGAGTTACACGTGGCGAGTTCGGTAGCTCGTAGGTGCCCTATGTTTGGTTGTCATCACGAGTTCGCGCAGCGAACGAGGGATCTGCATTTCGAAGCTGCCGCTACTGTACAGTGCGCTTTTCGCGAAAAAATGCCTGCAACAACTCGCGGCAGCGGCCCGCAAGCACTCCGGCTGTAACTTCCACCTGATGATTCAGCCCCTGATGATTCAGCACTTCGACCACTGATTTCACGCCGCCTGCTTTTGGATCGTCAGCGCCGTAAATCAGTCGCCGTATGCGCGCATGGGTAATCGCTCCCGCGCACATCGCGCAAGGCTCGACGGTCACGAACAGATCGCATTCCGCGAGGCGATAATTTCTGATCGTCTTCCCAGCCTCGCGCAGCGCCAGGATTTCCGCGTGAGCTGTCGGATCACTTTCCGTAATCGGACGATTACAGCCTCTTCCGATCACGCGTCCTTCCAACACGACCACCGCGCCGATCGGCACCTCGCCCAGCGCTTGCGCACGCTGCGCTTCACGCAACGCCTCTTCCATCCATAATTCGTCAGAAGGCTGTTTCATCGAATGCAGAGTCACGAACCTGGAACCTCAAGGGAAACCCGCAGACCACGTCAGCAAGTCTAACTGAGAGATAAGGAAGACCACGCATTTTCGGTCGGCGAGGAATACCATGCGTTATCCGGCAATACTCTTTGCACTACTGATGATTTGCCTGATCGCGGCAGCTCAGGCTCCGCAGAATCAGGGCCCGCAGCAGGATCAGGTCGGGAAGGGAACTACGGGCACGATTCCGGACGTCGGTTCACCTGCCAGCTTCTCCGATACCAGCAATCTCTCCGGTTGCCTTGTGCAAGGGAACGGACGGTTCTGGCTTGCTGGCGCCGGAAATGCAGGCGTGTATGCGCTCGAGTCCGGGGACCTCTCGGCGCACGTGCATCACGTGGTTCGCGTCGGCGGATATCCGCTGTCGCGGCCAAGCGATTCCGATCATCAGATGGCCTTCCACGTCGCCAGCATCGCGGACACAGGTGAGCTATGCAATCCGGAGGCGAACGAGCAATTGCCTGCGATTCCTGTGACCGGAAAAGCTGGCAACGAAGGGGATGTCATCACCGAGACCAGCACACACGTGAACCAGCAGACCGCTGGGGTCGAAACCAGGACAGGCATGGCGCAGCATCGAGGCCAAAACGCCGCGACCACGGGAACACCGCCCAACGAGCGTCCTGGCTATCCGCCGAATTGGGAGCAGGTAGGAGAATCGCGAGGGGCTGCTGCCGATCTCGCTGCCAGCGCGGAGCAGACGGAAGTGGGGGCGCCGCAAGGAACCTATGGTGTCGGATCGACACGGCCGAACTATCAGAACCCAGGCAGCACGCAGGAAATCGGCGGCGCACAGTCTCCCATGCAGCGCAGCGCAAATACCAATGCGGCCACTCCGGTGGGACCGAACTCGCCTCCGAATAGGATGCAAGGCTGCGTGTCGCAGGCGAACGGACAGTGGCAGCTGGCGAGTGGCGGTAAGACTTATCGTCTACAAGGGAACACCGCGAACCTGAAGGGCTGGAACGGACACACGGTCGCAGTAACCGGGCGCGCGGTGAACGATTCTACATTCCAGGTGAGCGGAGTGCAGGACGTTTCACCCAGTTGTCAAAGCAAGTAGGGCCGCGCGGGCCAGACGCCCCACGCGACCCCACGGTGAGGCGACGGTTACGCCTAGTGAACGGTGTAACTCACAGGGACTGACTTCAGGTAATTGCCCTTCGAATCCACCGCGACGAGCGTTGCTGCGTGGGATCCGACAGCCTCCGCGACAGTCGTGCTGATCGTGTTCCCGGTGTAGTTGCCGATCTTGTGTCCATCGATCCAGAGTTCAAGGTGATTGACCGCGACATTCGCCAGAGTCCCAGCGCCGGTAAACTGCACCGGAGAACTGTAACTCTGCCCCGCGACTAACGAACACAACAACACTCCGGCAGAGCTGGGCGGTGCACATCCGGCGACGTTGAAGTTCG
>CAZBCQ010000266.1:2259-5244 GCA_964490255.1 uncultured Terriglobales bacterium
GCAGCCCCGAAGTAGGGCTGAAGTCCGAGAGTGTCTTCGATGGTCCGCAGCATGTCGGAATGCGAGTATGCCGTATTCGAGAGGTAGCCGTGTTTCACAAGCGGCCCGAGCAGCGCTGAGAAAACTTGCGCGCCGCAGCTTCCGTTCTCGCCACTGCCACACTCGTCGAAGGTGACCAAGAGGATTCCGTCTCCTCCTGACTGGAAGTAGGACGATTGTAAGAGCGAATTGATGTTGTTCTGTAGGAATGCATCAGCCTGCGCAAGCGTGCCGTCGTGCGCGTCGTTCATCGCGTCGGGGATGATGATGCTGTATTCGGGCAAGTTGTTGGACTTGAGATCCTGCGAGAACTGTGTGAAGGGAACAACGCGTTGCATATCGCTGGGCTTGTCGAGCACCGAACTGTACCAGACAGCCGGATTGTGACGCTTGAGATAAGGAGACGGTCCGTCGCCTACGTATCCAACATTGGGAAGGCTCTGGGCGTAAACCTTCCAGGTCATGCCTAGCGTATCGAGTTCGCGGAAGATGTTGTCATCCGTGATGGGGTTTGAGCAGCCTCCGCCGTTGCAGCCGAACTGCGACTCCGTGCTTCCCGAGGACAGCCACAAATAGTCCCCGAGCGAACCGGTATTGTTGATAGGTGAAGTGAAATTCGCTGCAATGGCGCCATTGCTTTGGGCCTGCGAGATCAGCCACGGCATGCCGTTCGGATATACCTGAGCGAATCCATGGTTCTCTTCGAGGACCAATACGACGTGTCCGGAGCGGGGAACGGAACCGGTCGATTGCGCCCAACCTAACGACGCAAGAAACAGGAAAATGCAGAAGAGGCGAGTGGTGGTTGAGTGCAAGTTGATCTCCTTGCTGGGCAGAGTAGGAAATCAACTTGGTTTGCAGCAGTCGGCAGATACCTTACGAGCAGGTACATACCTTTCTTAGGGGAATCTCAGACGACACTCAGGTGTTTTTTCACGACAATTTAGCGTTGTGTTCATTTGTGTTCAGTGAATTTGTGTAACGCGGGCTTTCAAGTGGAGAAGAGTTCGACTGATGTGCGATAAACTCTTTTTCGCCATGCCCAAGCACAAGACCGTCCACGGTCACGGCACACACAAGCACAACCTCCCAATCAACCAATGCTTCGGTTGCGGCCCCGACAATCCGGATGGCATGCAACTGAAATTTGTCCACGACGAAGCGGCGCGACGCGTCCGCTGCAAGTTCCGGCTGTCGAATCGCTATTGGGGACCACCGAAGCACGCGCACGGAGGAATCATCGCGACCATCCTCGACGAAGCGATGGGCAAGGTGAACAAGTTCCGCCAGGTGATTGCGGTCACCTCGGAAATGACGGTGAACTACTTGAAGCCGGTTCCGTTGGGGAAATGGCTGATCGCCGAAGGCTGGGAAGAGAAGGTAGAAGGCCGCGAGCACTACAATGTCGGAGAAATCCGGAATGCCGAAGGCGAAGTTCTGGCGCGCAGCCGAGGCAAGTTCATTGCTGTTGATCCGGAGCGCATGTTCGCCAAGTTCCTGAGCAAGAACGGCGCCAAGCGGCGTAGCTAGCACTGCATCGGACTGGCCTGCGTCATGCCTGCTAAGTTGTTACAATAGAGGAGATCAGCGGATTCTGAACCACGCTCCATCTTCCGGAGCCTTCGTGCGTTCGTCGCAATCCAATAACTCTGGGGAGAAGCAGTATGTCTGAGAAGAATGGCAGCAACGGTTTGCGCCTGAAAGTTGGCCTGGCGGAGATGTTGAAGGGCGGCGTCATTATGGACGTCACCACGGCGGAGCAGGCGGAAATCGCTGAGCGCGCCGGCGCCGCGGCCGTTATGGCCCTTGAGCGCGTGCCCGCGCAGATTCGCGCCGAAGGCGGCGTGGCCCGCATGGCGTCGACCAAGAAGATCCAGGAGATCCAGAAGGCTACGAGCATTCCCGTGATGGCCAAATGCCGCATCGGCCACTTTGCGGAAGCGCAGATTCTGCAGGAGCTGGGCGTCGACTACATTGACGAATCCGAAGTGCTGACCCCGGCTGATGAACTCCATCATGTCGACAAACACGCGTTCAAGATCCCGTTTGTCTGCGGAGCGCGCAACCTTGGCGAGGCTCTGCGCCGCATTGCCGAAGGCGCGGCCATGATCCGCACCAAAGGGGAAGCCGGAACCGGCGATGTGGTGCATGCCGTGAAGCACATGCGCCAGATCGTCAGCGAGATGCGCGCTTTGACCGTGATGAGTGAAGAGGAACTGTTCGCCGCGGCGAAGAATCACCAAGCGCCGTATGAACTGATCCGTATGGTCGCGAAGGCAGGGAAGCTACCGGTGCCCAACTTCTCGGCGGGCGGAATTGCTACTCCGGCGGATGCGTCCTTGATGATGCAACTGGGCGCGGAAGCGATCTTCGTGGGATCAGGCATCTTCATGAACAGCTCAAGCGAATTCGCTTCGCCGGAAGACGCTTACAAGCGAGCACGCGCCATCGTGCTGGCGACGACGCATTACAAGGATCCTAAAGTGCTGCTTGAAGTGAGCGAAGACGTGCCGTCGTCGATGAAGGGACTCGCCGTCAGTGGCCTGCAGGAGAAAGATATGCTGCAGACGCGGGGATGGTAGAAAAGCAGCATCAGCACTCGGCCAAGCTTAGCATTTAGCGATTAGCCCCTCGAGAGTTGAGGGGCTTCTGCTTTTTCGCAAGAAGCAACTGCATATCCCTCGCTCGCTGCGCTCGCTCGTGAGGACAACAAACGAACCCTTGCGTACTCGGCGTCCTCTGCGGTGAAAGTTAACTGATTCCCATCTTGCGCTGCATTTCTTCCAGGCTCACGCCCTTGGTCTCCGGATAGAAGAAGAGCACGACGAAAAAATGCAGCACGGTCATGGCTGCGAAGAACAGAAACGCGAAGCCGCCAGAGATCACTGCCATCGTTGGAAATACGAAGGCAATGCAGGCGTTCATCGCCCAGTGCGAGAAGCTGCC
>CAZBCQ010000267.1:0-5242 GCA_964490255.1 uncultured Terriglobales bacterium
TCGGTTGTGGAATGATCGAATGTCGAAACGTCTTTCCAGTCCACCGTGTTATGGCATGACTCGCAACCCGATGTTTTAGCCACGGCGCCCTTCAGCATACGCTGGGTGAACTGCCCGTTATGTCGATCGCGGTGACACTCGTTGCACTTGAGTCCCTCGAAACGGAATTGAGCTGTTTGGAACTTTGGCCTGTCGCCTTCCGGAGCCTTGTGACACTCCGAACACGTCGTCGCGACGTGCGCTCCCGCCAGTTGGAATCGAGTGGTCTTGTGGCGTGCCAGCGTAAACGTGGAAGGCTGATAACCCTGCACCGTGTGACACTCCTCGCAGCGATTCAGGTAGGGAGCCGCCGCAAATTGCGCCTCGTGCATGTCGTGATGACAATCCAGGCATTGCGCAAACTTGATCTTGAAACGCGTGTCTTTCCCCGCCGGAATGTGGCACTTCGCACAGTCGACACTCACATGTTTTCCTGCGAGCGGATATAGCGTGGATGCGTGTTCTTTCAGGCCGAAGGTAGAGGGTTTGAATCCATTCACGTTGTGGCAAGATTCGCATCGGCCAGCGTCCGCCCGCTTCACAAACTGATCTCCATGCGGGCTCGGCTTGTGACAATCAGCGCAATTCTGAAATGCGATTGGCTTCTTGAAGTCACCGCTCGCATGGCACTTCTCGCAACCAACATCCAGGTGCTTTCCGCGCAGCGGATAGTGCGTCTTCGAGTGATCGAACCTCGCGCTGACGTTCGTAAGTGAAATGGCTTTCCAACTGCTGGTGCTGTGGCACGACTGACAGGAATTCGTGAAGCTCCCTTTGTGCGGATCAGAGTGACAGGCATTGCATCGATCGAAGGGCAAATCGGCGTAGCGCGGCTTCCCTTCCGCGTCCGCGATGTGGCACTTCTGACAAGCAATGTCTGCGTGTGCGCCAGTCAGCGGATACTTGGTCTTCGAGTGATCGAACTTGGTAGTTGTCTTCCAGTCCTCGAAGTTGTGGCAGCTTTGGCAATTGGGTCCGAGCCGCCCCTGGTGTTCGTCACGGTGACAAGTGGCGCACTGGGTTGAAAGGCCCAGGTAGGTACGGCTGACGTCTTTGAGTTGAATACTGCGACGCTCGGCAGCGCTGACGTGTTCCGCAGAATGGCAGCGCTTGCAATCCAAACCAGCGTGCTTACCTTCGAGCGGATACCCGGTCTTGGTGTGATCGAAGCCAGCCGCGGTTGGCGTCCAACGAACAAGCGTGAAATTTTCTCCGTTGTGCTCGGAGTGGCACTTCACACAACCCTGGCTGCTGTCGGTTTTGCCGAGATACGAAGCGTGCAAACCGCGATCGGCGGCCAACCGCGTTGCGATCTCCTTGTGACAGTCGAGGCACTTGAATGTGGCTTTACCTGCGGAGATAGCGTGACAAGTGGTGCATTGCGTAGTTCCGTTCAGGCTTTGATGAGCACGCGAGAGTGCCCCGGGAGAGATCTGCGCAGTGCCCGGTCCTGCCGCAAGAAGCACGGCGGCAAGCCCAAGCAGAAGCAAACATCTTCGCAGAAACAGCCCCTCGCACCGGTGTGGCAATCTAGCTAGCCTCAGTCGCGGACGATAGACATAGCCCCGCGGAAAATTAACAAAGTGTGCGCGATTGCGACAGAGTCTAGCACAGAGTTACGTTGCTCCCGTTAAACACGAAGGTGCATGAGCTTGCGCCCGGCAGGCTCCGGTACAGGCGAAGGAATCGGGTGTTCAGATTTTCTGTACGAGTCCCAAGTCCGTAGCTTTCGTGTTGCGGACGAGTAGCAACACCAGGATGGCGCCCGTGAGCGGAATCAGTCCAGCGAAGATCATAAGCGGATCGAAAATGTGCGTGCCTGCAGCGACGCGCGCGTCTGACAAGTGCCCCGCGAGTTCAAAAACGATGATGGTGCCGATCGCCGCTCCCGTGCCGCTCATGCCGCTGACGGAAGCAACCGAGTTGCTGGTGAAAAGGTCGGCCGGGAGGACATTCGCGATGGTCGTAAACATGGCATAGGAGAACGTGGCCGCCGCAAACAATGCCGTCAACGTGAAGAGATTGGTGGTGAACACGGTTGGAATCAGCAGCATCACACCGAGGCCGCCGAAGATGACCATAGTCTTGCGCGCTCTTCCTATCGGCCATCCACGTTTGATCAGCCAACCCGAAACCGCTCCGCTGAAGAAGTTCCCAAGGTCAGCCGCAATGAAGGGAATCCAGACGGCGACGAGTCCGCTCTTCAGTGAGATACCCTTCGCTACCAGATAAATCGGAAACCAGTCTGCGATGAAGAAGAAAACAGGATCGGTGAATGTGCGCGCGATGATGGTTCCCCACGTCTGCGGCAGCTTCAGCAATTCATACCAGCGAAGTGGCGGCTGATCGGAAACAGCGTCCTGCTTTCGGTCCTCGAGGATCATCCGCAATTCGCTCGTGCCAATCTGCGGATGCTCCTGAGGACGCCGATAGAATAGCCGCCAGGCAATCAACCAGACTAGACCGAGGATGCCGGGAAGGATGAAGGCTGGTCGCCATCCCCATCGAAAGTAGATTGGCAAAACAATGAACGGAGCGATGGCGCCTCCAATGGAAGAGCCGCTGTCGAAGAAAGCAGTCGCTAACGCGCGTTCTTGTTTCGGGAACCACTCCGAGACGGCCTTGGTCGCGCCCGGCCAGTTGCCGGATTCGCCCGCGCCCAGGAGAAATCGAAATCCGAGAAAACTGTAAAAACCTCGCGCCAGCGGCGTCAGCATGGAAACAATCGAATACCACAGCACGGTTATCGTAAGACCACGCCTTGTACCAACTCGATCCATCAGCCTTCCGCACGCCGTCTGTCCGATGGAATACGCGACGCGGAACGCTATGACAAGATTCGCGTAATCGACATTCGTCCAGTGATAGCTCTGCTTCAGGAATGGCGCCAACAGCGACAGTGTCTGGCGGTCGATGTAGTTGATGATGGTGGAGGCAAACAGCAATCCTGCAATCCACCACCGCAGTGCGGGAATTGCCGGTCTAGACTTTAGAACTGGACTTGTCGATGAGGCTGGCGCGACTTCCCTCACGCGGTTCACGCGGAAGCCGCAAACTTCGACAGCATTTGTGGAGTCAGCAACGAAGCGGATTGATTGTCTAGATAAATTGTCGCGTGCGCATGAGTACGCAGGATTGAAGATGGAGCCATTGGGGTGATGTCGCCACCGAAACACGCTTTGATGGCTTCGGCTTTTCGCGCATCCGGCACAACCGCGACGATCTCCTTCGCTTTCAGCACCTGTCGTACCGACATTGAAATAGCCTGGCGGGGCACTGCGTCCAGATCTTTGAACCAGCCTTCTCCAACTTGCTGTCGCCGGCAGGCTTCATCCAAGTTCACAACAATGTAGGGCTCTTCCGTCTCGAAATCTGCAGGCGGATCGTTGAATGCCAGATGCCCATTCTCGCCGATACCAACGAAGGCAATGTCGATCGGCGCTTCGCTGATTGCGGTGTTCGTGCGAGAGATGACCTCGGAAGGATCTTCCTCGCCATTCAGGAAATGGTAATTCGTAATGCCTGTTTTGCTGATCAAGTGCTCCTGCAAAAATTTGCAAAAGCTTGCCGGGTGAGTCATTGGCAACCCGATGTATTCGTCCAAATGGAAAAGCTCAACGCGCTTCCAATCAATCTCCGGCTTTCTCGTGAGTGCATCGAGAAACTGGAATTGAGAAGCTGCGCTGGCCGCGATCACGCGCGCTTTCCCAGTCTGGCCAATCGCGTTCCGAATCGCGATCGCAGCCTGCTCGGCAGCTGCCTCGCCTAACGATGCTTTGTCCGCAAAGACTTTGATGATCATTTCAAACCCATTGCCCGAGTAGCGCAAAGCGGCACTCGGTTATTCCTGACCAATATTTCCTCGAAATACATTCAGCGAAGCCGCCGGCAGCGAGTAGACACTGCTCGGACTCGCAGTCATAGTCGAGTTAACTGCCGGACCATCGGGCTCCGCATAACCATTCTTCCGAGCAGGATGCCACTGGTATTGCGCGGCACCGAACGTCGTGACATCGACAGGCCCGACGAATGCCCTCTTCTTCCCCGATCCATCATCGAATGCGATCTGAACATCATGCGGATGATCGCGATCTTTGTTGATGACCATGAGCGACCATTGCCCATCGGGACGCAGGACCGCATAGCTGGTCACCAGCATGTTGCCCGCTTCGTCCTTCACATCAGTCGTAGCTTTGAATAGCTTGTGTTCAGTCACTCCGGGCTGAACCCACGTCTGCGTGATCATCTGCGCCGCGAAATACTGGGAGGTCTTCGACTTGATCTCGTAATTTCGGTCGGTCATGAACATGTGATACGTGCCCCAACTGTTTTCGCAATTTGCGTGGGCTGGAGACCACGGGAACGCATGATAGTAATAAGTTCCCTTTCCGCCTGCACTCAGGAATCCCCCGAATGAATCGGCCAGCCACAGCGCACCGAAGATGTCGACTGCTGCTTCTCCGCCATGGTCGTTGGTTTCCGTATCAAACATTGGAACGTTGGGCGGCAGTCCATCTTCTCGCCATACGTCCATGATGTGCGTAATCAACTCGGGTTCCTGGTACAGATTCTTCCATGGCGTCTCGCAACCGTCGTAGGGATAGTGCTCGAACGACATGAAAGCCAAATCGTTCAATCGCCCGTGGTCCTTGAGGTACGCGAGAAAACGCCCGAACCACGAATTCCTGCCGTGTTCATCGGGCCAGACTTTGATATCTTCCGTGACGCCTTCGAAGACTGGCCCGCCAAGCTTCAGTTTTGGATCGACTCGATGAATCGCCTCGGCCCACTGTAGGTATAGAGCCGCATAGTCTTCGGGCATCATGTACTGGCCGTCGGGCTCTTCTCCCATCTCGACCTGCATGATCGGATACTTTCGCTTCTCGAGATAAGCGATCTCGGCGGCGGCATCTTGAGGAGTGCTGTACGCCATTGCGACTGGAACAATCGCGGGCAGCCCGCGCGTAATACCGCTGGTAAAGAACAAATCGAACCCGGGCTGATCCCCGGATTCCATATGATCCGGCGCAGTCAGAAGATCGGAAGGCCGGTGCCAGGGATCAACCGACGAACAAAACGTATGCGACTGCTTCTGGTCCGGCGAGTGACGAAGCAGATCGTGAAAACTTCCGTCAGCGCTCACATCGCCGACATAAAGTTCCTTGATCGCATATCCGACACAGTTGCGCCGGTCGCTCGCTCC
>CAZBCQ010000268.1:0-5216 GCA_964490255.1 uncultured Terriglobales bacterium
TCACGGCTTCCATGCCGTCGAGGGTGCGATAGACAACGTCGATGGGCTGCCAGTGGCGGCAGACATCGAGCATCAGGCCGCGCCAGGGGAAGCGAGGAGTGTCATCGATTTGGACGGCCGGTGCGGCGAAACCAGTTGGTGTGAGTTGCACGAGCTGCAGAAATGTTTGGAGCCCACGGATTACACCAAGGGGATTCGTTGCGCTGAGATGTACTTGGGTCGGAGTGACCTGCAGTTGATACGACTCGTCTTCGCCCAACTTCTGGACTTCGGCGCTCGCGTGATCGACGTGAATCACGAGCGTGGCTTTCGCGGCCTCACCTTCGGAAGTTTGCAGCGGAATGCCGGTCTGTACTGAGAGAGTATTGACAGCCCGGTTGACGGCGCGATGTAAGCGAGGCTCAGTGTATCCGGTGAACGCAACCGAGAACGGACTCGCGATCGCCAACTGGCCCGAACCGGCCTGTAGCTTGGCAGGCCATGGCATCAGGTTGAGGTTGGGGGAGGGAACGTTTTGGGCCGATGTAAACGACATAAGAGCGATCACCGCAAGAATGCAGGCAAGCGAAATTCGCATCATCACTCCGGAGTACAAAATCGTTTCAATAAAGGTGTGTTCGTCGGAAGGCAGAGTAATTCAGAACGGCGTGTCTGCGCAAATTATCTCCACACGTTCGGGAGGAAGGTGTCGGCACCTGAAGAACTATCTCCCCACACATCCAAACGCAGGATGTGTGGGGCACCCGAGTGTTCAACTAGAACGAGAAGCGAGCTGAAAGCTGAATATTGCGCGAGCCGCCTCCTCCGAGGAACGGATTCCCGATGCCGACATCAGGCGTCGCAGTCAGAGGCAGGAAGCCCTGACCCGTGCCCGTCGGCGACATGCCGTTGGCAAGGAAGTCGATGCCGTAGTTGGGAAGCATCGGGTTGGTGAAGTTGGCATGATTCAGCACGTTGAAGAAATCGGACTGAAGTTTCAGATCCTTGTTCTCGCCGAGTTTGAAGCTGCGCGCAACTGAGAAGTCGAACACGCGATAGTGCGGACCGGTGAAGGCATTGCGTCCCAGATTTCCGATGTGCTGTGTGCCGGCGATGCAATTGCCGGTGGCGTCGACGGTGCACGGAACCGCAAAGGCAGACAGATTCAGGTATTGGTAAGGCGTGCTAGTTCCGGTGAATGGATTTCCGACCAGGTCCGGGCGACCGAAATATTCACCTGTGCCGTTGAAATCGTTCTCGAACAAATAGCTCACGTTGTAGGGTTGGCCATCGTTGAGTGTGACGACCCCATTGAGTGACCAGTGATTCGTGAGCCACGGAGCAAACTTGGAGTTCGGTAAATCGTAAGACCAGTACCAGCGGAAGCTCTTGCGGATATCGAAGTTCGAATTCGCGCGCTCGGCTCCGGGATTGAAGCTGTTGTCGGGCTGAGAGGCGTTGGGCACGAAGTCCTGTCCATCGCTCGCGTTATCGATGGAGTGGCCCCAGGTGAAGTTGGCGGTCGAGGTCAGTCCATGGAAGCCGCGCAGCTTCAGGCTCGTCTGAAGTGAGTTGTAGGTGGAACTGGCGCTGGTCTGGACTTCATTGACATAGCCCAGATTTGGGTAAGCACGTCTGCCGGTTGCCGGATTGACCTGGTTAAGATCGACGAAGCGAAAGAGCTTGCGACCTTGCGATCCGACATAGCCCACGTCAAGAGCGACGTTCTTCGTCAGTTGCTGTTCGATGCCCAGGTTGTAGTTCTGAATGTAAGGCGTGCGCAGTTTCTGGCTGACAGTAAAGACGTCGGATGCAGAATAGGATGCGGGATCGAAAACCGGAACGCCGGGCTGAATCATTGCAGCGGGCGAGTAGGTGAACTGAATGTTGTTGTAGGCAGCGCCGGGATTGAAGGTGTTGTAGGGGAGCTGTCCGGCAAAGAAGTCTTGCGAGAACGCGTCGTAGAACAATCCCCATCCGGCGTGGACAACGGTGCTGCCCTTTCCGGTTACATCCCAGGCGATGCTGGCACGCGGACCGAAATTGTTGTAGTCGCTGGGATAAAGCTTATTAGGCGCATTTCCCCCAGTGCCGATGTACAGGAGTTGGCTTCCGTCCGGGGAGAGAATGCTGAACTGGTTCAGGCGCGCGGCAATGACGCCGAAATAATCCCAACGGACGCCGTAGTTCAACGTGAGGCGCTGAGTCAGGCGGAAAGTATCCTGGGCGTAGAGAGCGTAGTTGTTCTCGTACGTATCGCGCTGGGAGTTACCCGTCGCAGAACGACCACCCGTAGGGGTACCGGCTAGAAAGTCGTCGAAAGTGTCAAAGCTGATTTTGCTGCGATAGCCGGCGTCAAAGTACTGGTTCACGAAGGTGCGGCGGAATTCGGCGCCGAACTTCCAAGCATGCTTGCCGCTGGTGTACGACCAATTGTTGAAGAGCTGCGTGTTGGTGTCGACGCGGCCGCGAGGAACGCTGGCGTTGGCACCGATGCTGGAGGTGCCATCCCCGAAGGTGATGAGCGGCAAGCCGTAGTCACGCGGCAGCGCCGAAGGGGACATGGAGGCGAGCCCGATACTTGCGGGATTAAAGCTGCTGTCCTGCGCCGCGAACTGCTCGGCGAAGCGGTTCCATCCGCCGCGAACTTCCGTCAGCAACTTGTTATTCAAGACTTTCGTGTAGGAGAGCGAGACGATCTGAACGCGAGTGGGAGTAGTCGTGTTGTAGCCCGGAGTTACGCCTCCTCCCACGAGGGCGAGCGGGAAACTCTGATGACTGTCGCCGAAATAGTAACGCCCAGTGAGCAAATCGCTCGCATTGACGTGGTAATCGATCTTGCCAATGGCGCTGTCGACGCGATTGGTGAACGGATTCGATTTAACCACGGAGCCATTGCTCTGCGGCAGCGCGCCCCACGGATTCAATGCGAGTAAATTCGCGATGACCGGATTGATGACGCCGCCACCAGCGACATAGCTGTTAATAGCATCCTGCGTTGGCAGATTCAGGGGCGTAGGAATGCCGCCAGATTCGCGCTGGCCTTCATACGACGCGAAGTAGAAGAGACGATCCTTAATAAAGGCGCCGCCGAGCGAGCCGCCGAACTGATTGTTGTGGAAGGTATCCTTCGGCTGGTCGGTGGAGTTGAAATAGTTTCGCGCGTCGAGACCGCTGTTGCGGAAGTACTCGAAAAGGCTGCCATGCAGTGTGTTCGTCCCCGAGCGAGTGACCAGGTTGACGATGGCACCGGAGTTGCGGCCGTACTCGGGCTCAGTATTGGAGATGACGGGGATCTCTGCGAGCGCGTCGATAGGCAGGACGGTTGCTGGCGTTCCAAAGACACCGCCTTCGTTGATCGCCGGCAGATTGCGGTAACCGTCGTTCATGTCTGTGCCGTCGAGCAGATAGTTGTTCGAGCGGCCACGATTGCCGTTGATGCTGAAGAGCCCGAAAGAGCCGGGAGAATCGGCTGCGCCACTGGGATCACCCGCAGCACCCGGAACGAGCACGAGCAGCTTGGTGAAGTCTCGACCATTCACAGGGAGATTGGCGGCTTGCTCGCCTTCAATGGTATCGCCGGTGGTGACGTTGGAAGTATCGATCAAAGGCACATCGGCGCTGACGTCGACCGTCTCCTTCACCTGACCCGGAGAGAGTGTGAGATTGGCGCGCGTCACCACTCCCAGTGTGACTTCGACGTTGCGCATCAGTTCGGTACGGAAGCCCGACTTTTCACCGGTGACGATGTATTTTCCAAGGGGCAGCTCAGTGACAGTGAAGTTGCCGCCCGAGTCGCTGGCGACGGTGCGCTTAACGCCTATGTCTGGGCTGTTGACGGTGACTTGAGCGTCTGGAATCGCGGCACCGGTGCCATCAGATACGTTTCCCTGAATGCTGCCGCGGAAGGTTTGTGCAAGGAGATTGCAAGAACAAAGAAGAACTACAACCGCAAATAACCTGACTTTCATTCGTGACCCCTCGAGAGAAGAACCCCAGTTCAAAGGCACGCGGAACAAATTGGTGCGAGTGGGGGGATTATATCCGGAGACTCTGGAATCGCAACGACGATTTGCACGAGAAGCGAGTCTTGGACTGCTCTGGGTTCCATTTCGAAACGTATAATCGTGTGAGCTGAAGTTGAACAGGAAGAGCACAAAATGTTCTTACAGGGAATTTTTCCGCCGATCACCACACCCTTTTACGCAGACGGTTCGGCCTACTACAAGAAGCTCGAACACAATGTGGATCGCTATTCGCGTACGCCAATAGCAGGAATCGTAGTGCAGGGATCGACGGGGGAAGCGATCATGCTTTCCGACCAGGAGAAGCGGGATGTGCTGCGCGTGGCGCGTGAAGCCGCAGCGCCGAGCAAGGTGTTGATCGCCGGCGTAGGCGTTGAGTCCGCGCTTGAGACGATCAAGTTGGCAGAATACGCGGCGGAACTTGGTTACGATGCCGCGATGGTTCGCACGCCCCATTACTACAAAATGGCCATGACGAATGCGGCCATGCTGGCGTTCTATCGTACGGTCGCAGATCGCTCGCCGCTGCCGGTGATCATCTACAACTTCCCCCAAGCGACGGGATACGACATCCCCAACGATGTTGTTGTGGAACTTGCGGAGCACCGAAACATAGTCTCGATCAAAGAGTCGGCGGGAAATCTGGAAAAAGTGAAGGCACTGGTGGAAGGGACGCGTCACATCAAGCGCAGCGTGCAAGTGACGGAAAGCTTTGAGGCAGTCACGGGACGCATGCTGAAGGAGGCGCAGAGCGCAGTGGCAGTCCGTGAACTGGTGAGCGCAGGCGCCCTGGCAGGCACGGCAAAGCCGTCTTCTTCGGCTGTGCAGGTAGTTGGATCCTTGAAAACGCGACAGAAGGAAGTCGGATTCCAGGTGATGGTGGGAGCAGCGCATCAGCTGCTGGAATCGCTCGAGGTGGGAGCGGTGGGAGCGATCTTGGCATTCGCGGATCCGGCGCCCACCGCATGCTTTGAGGTTTATCAGGCATGGAAAGAACGCGCACGCGAGATCGCGCGAGAGAAACAGGGCCGGATCGCTGCGGCCGCAAAACGCGTGGTGGGACAATTGAGCATTCCGGGAGTGAAGTATGCGCTCGATCTGAACGGATACTATGGGGGCCCGGCGCGACTGCCGCTCTTACCGCTTACCGCGGATGAGAAGAAGGAAGTGGAGAAGTTGATGGCGGGAATCAGGAATTAAAGGGAGGCGCAA
>CAZBCQ010000269.1:0-5206 GCA_964490255.1 uncultured Terriglobales bacterium
AGTTTTACTGGATGTTCACCACTGGCGCCGGCGTCGCGGTGCTGCTGGCGGCGATGCTCGGACTGGTAGTCGGCTTCGTGGTGGTCGCGCAAACCATTTACGCGACAACCATGGATCACCTGCGCGAGTTCGGCACGCTGAAGGCCATGGGCGCGCCCAACAGCTACGTCTACAAGGTCATCATCAAGCAAGCCGCGATCAGCGCCGTCATCGGTTACTTCCTCGGCATGATCGTGAGCGTCTTCGTGGTGCATGCGAGCCAGAAGGGTGGCGCTGCCATCCTGATGCCCACCCCAATGGCGATCGGCATGTTCTTCCTGACGCTGACGATGTGTGTTGGCGCCGCACTGGTTTCCATCAACAAGGTCACGCGGCTCGATCCCGCGATGGTGTTCAAAGGCTGATCGAAGGATAACCCCAGAATGCAACCAGCCATTGCAGTTCGCGAAGTAACGAAAAACTACGTCGAGGGCGCCGCAGGAACATTGGCACTGCGCGGCGTCGACCTCGATGTTCACCGCGGAGAACTCGTGTTGCTCATGGGTCCTTCGGGCAGCGGCAAAACCACATTGCTTTCGATCATGGGTTGCATTCTCACGGCAACCTCCGGAAGCGTTCGCATCGCCGGCAAAGAAGTGACCACGCTGAGCCAGAAGCAATTGCCCGGCATTCGTCTGGAGCACATCGGATTCGTCTTTCAGGGATTCAACCTCTTCCCCACGCTCACCGCGGGCGAGAACGTGGAACTGATGCTCGACCTGAAAGGCGTTTCCAAGAAGCAGGCGAAGCAACGCGCCGGAGAATTGCTGGAGCAGGTCGGACTCTCTGACAAGTACAAGAGCTTCCCTTCCGATCTCAGCGGCGGACAGAAGCAGCGCGTCGCGATTGCCCGCGCGCTCGCCGGCGATCCAGAGATCGTGCTTGCCGACGAGCCAACGGCTGCGCTCGATTCGCACACCGGACGCACCGTGATGGAAATGATGCGCGACCTCGCCCACGAGCGCGGACGCGCAGTGGTGATCGTTACCCACGATTCGCGGGTGCTCGAATTTGCCGACCGCAGTATTCGCATTGAAGACGGATTGATCGCACAACCCAAGGCGCCGCAGCCGGAGTTTTCCGCCGGAATGCTGACGCAGGCTTTTTCCATGACGCGCGACCTGAGCGCCTAAGCCATTTGGAGTCAGTCGTGAATAAGAAAATCGTTCTCGTGACCATCGCCGCTGTTATGGCGCTCACCATTTCCGTGAAACTCATCACTGCGCGCTCCAAGCCGGCGAATGCCACCGCAGCAGTGTCCGCTCCGAAGCAGAACAGTCCGTTGCTGGTCGCAGGGCCCGGAAAGATTGAACCGTTCTCGGAAAACATCGAACTCGGCTCCGAGCTTAGCGGCAAGATTAAGAGGGTGAACGTGGAAGAAGGCGACATCGTTCATCGAGGCCAGGTTCTGGCGGAACTCCAGAATGACGATTACCGCGCGCAGGTGCTTTCGGCCGAAGCGCAAGTGATCGCCAAGGAAGCCACGCTGCGAAAGGTGGTGAATGGCGCGCGCCACCAGGAGCGTTCCGAAGCATTGTCGTCCGTCAGCGAGGCTCAGGCCGCGATGGAGAACTCCAAATCTGAAATGCAGCGGCGGCAAAGATTGTTCGCTGCCGGCGTAATCTCGCGCGAGGAGATGGAGCGCTACACCAGCCAGTACAACGTCGACGAGGCACGGTACCAGGCCGCGGTCGAACATCATGCGCTGGTTGACGATCATGCGCGCGAAGAAGATCAGGCGTTCGCCGAGGCAGATCTGAAACTCGTGCAGGCACAACTCGAAGAAGCCAAGGCGCGCTATGAAAAGACATTCATTCGCTCGCCGATCGACGGCACCGTGCTGCGCAAGCATCATCGCAACGGCGAGAGCGTTTCCAATTCCTCGACGGTTCCTGATCCGATCCTGACGATCGGTGATCGCAAGGTGCTGCGCGTGCGCATCGACGTGGACGAGACGGAAATCGCCAAGGTGCGCGTCGGGGAGAAGGCCTATGTCACTGCCGATGCCTTCGGAGACCAGAAGTTCTGGGGCAAAGTGGTGCGTGTCGGCGAGCAACTGGGGCCGAAGAACATCCGCACCGACCAGCCTACCGAGCGCGTGGATACGAAGATCCTGGAGACCTTGGTCGAACTCGATGGCGCGCAACAGCTTCCGGTGGGCCTGCGCGTGGACGCCTACATCGTGGCGGAAGGCGGCGAGATGGCGCAGGCAAGATAGCAGGGGCGCAGATAAACGCTGATGAACGCAGATCTTTGTACCATTCGACCTGCGACATCAGCGTTGATCTGCGGCGAAACCTTGCCTCTGCTTCATGTTGACTCTGCAACCTTTTTCACACCTGACATTTTTTGACGCCCGCAAGTTGCTGAAATCTAAGCACAACAGTGGTCTCTCGAGTGCTGTTGTACATCTCCCCCGAGACATTCAGCTTAGGATCAGTGGGGTGGTCTCATGCTGTTTCGGGTACTGTTGTACGTCAACGTTTTAGGTGGACTCTTCGCAGTGGTCATCTGTGCCCTGGCGCCGTTCGCCGACTCTATAGAGAAGTTCGTTTCCGCCGTTCGATCTCATGCGGTCGCTCACCGTGCGCCTTCGGGAACCGTTCGCCACCAAACCGTTCGCGCCTGATCTGGATTGTCGATGTCACGCGACGTGCACGGGGTACTCCGGGGGGAGGTACAGACGGGGCACATCCCTGACACTGAAACTCCCTATGTCAACTCCGCCCTCAGCGCCTCTTCCAATTGCGGCAGCTGAAACCGAAATCCCATCTCCTCCAATCGCTTCGGACGGACCCGCTGGCTGGCTAGCAGCGTCTCCACTCCCATTTCCCCGAAGAAGAGTTTCACCGCACCCTCGGGCAGAGGAAACAGCGCAGGACGTCGCAGCACTCTCGCCATAGCCTTCGTGAAATCAAGATTCGTCACCGGATTCGGACTCACCAGGTTTACTGGCCCGCTCACGCTGCTGTCGCGAATCAGGCTCTGAATGGCGCTCACCACATCTCTCAGCGAAATCCAACTCCACCATTGCCTTCCGTTGCCGAGTACGCCGCCCAGTCCTACACGAAATGCCGGAAGCATCTTCGGCAACGCTCCACCGGGTTTTGCCAGCACCACGCCTATCCTTGGAAGCACGACTCGGACTCCCACCTGCGCTGCCGGTTTCGTGGCGGCCTCCCACTGTCGCGCCACTTCCGCCAAAAACCCTGTGCCCGAGGAGCTCTCTTCTGTCAGGACTTCGTCCTCGCGCGATCCGTAATAGCCAGTCGCCGACGCCGATACCAGCACCCGAGGCGGAATCTTCATTCTTGCCACCGCGGTTGCGATCGTTTCCGTTCCCCGTGCGCGGCTGTTCAGAATGCGGCTTTTCTTGTTTTCGTTCCAGCGGCCCGCCACCGTCTCTCCGGCCAGATGCACCACCGCTTCCACGCCTTCGAGCGCTCCGGGATCAATCTGGCCACTCGGATTCCACAATACTTCTGCCGGTGGCTGTCGTCCGATGCGCAGGACCTCGTCTCCCGCTTGCTTCAGCGCGGAAACCAATGCGCTCCCGATCAGGCCACTTGCACCTGTGATCGCAATCCTCATTCTTGCTCCGATCTTACTTTCGAAACGAAAGGCCTCGCACCACTGCGCCGCAACGAGTATTGTCCTTCTCGATTCATCTTCTTGTCAGCGCCTTTTCCCGGCGTAAAGTAAGTGATATGCGCAGTTGCCGTTTGCCGTTTTGTTTCGTCATTTTCGCCATCGTCGCACTATTGCAGCAATCTGCGCTGGCCGTGGAAGCAAAACCGTCCACTGCCGACCTGCAATCAATGATCGACGTGCAGTTTGGCGTCGGTTTCAAGATAGATCCCACCTTCGCGCCTCAGACGGGCGATTTCGATGGTGACGGCGAGCAGGACATTGCCATCGTTGCTATTGGTGGCAAGCCCTTGGGTGGAGAATCGGGATACAACTATCGCGTTGAGGATCCCTACAACGGCTACTTCGGCTGGGGTGATCCCAAAGTCACATCGCAATTCGGATCGGTCGATGGCGGTCCGGCCCGCCGCATTCTGATCATCCATTCCTGGCAGAAAGCTACGCCAAAAGCGAAATTTGTGCTCATCAATATCCCGTTTGCAAAGTGGGAGATTACCAAGAAAACGTTGAAGAAGCGCGTCATCTCCATTCTGGAAATCCAGGAATTCACTGGCATGGGTGCGATCCTGCTCTTTGACGGGAAAAAGTATCGTTGGGAGCCGGGTGACGCGGATATGAGCAGCCTTCGCCTTCCTACCCTTTCCGAACGACTCTGACGAATTTTGTCGAATCGCCCCGCGACTGCTTCATAATCGTGCCATGCACAACCTCTCGCGTGCCCTCGGACTCGCTATTGGTTTCGTTGTTCTCGCCGCTTTGGTCTGTTTTGCCTCGAAACAATTCGTCATGCCTCCGGTTCGCGATGCGCAGACCTATCCGGCGCACGATATTCATAACGACGAAAAAGTCACGATTGCTGCCGACCCGTACGATACCGGCGGCAAGGACGCCATCTTCACGCAAAAGTATACCGAGTACGGCTATCTGCCGATCTTCCTCGTAATTACCAACAACAGCGATGAACCAGTCTCGTTGCCGGATGTTCGGGTAGAGCTCGTCACTCATCACACCAAAATTGCGCCTGCCACCATGGACGACCTCTTCCGCCGCTTCTCAAGGACCAAGCGCCGTGGCGATGAACCCCGCAATCCGCTGCCCTATCCTCTTCCGCGGAAAGGACCTCAGGCGGGAGTCGATCGGCAGGCGAGCGACGAATTCCATGCCGCCATGTTCCAGGCCAAAGCGGTCGAGCCACACTCGAGTCAGGCTGGCTTTTTCTTCTTCGACATCGGGGACATTACCCAGCCGCTCTCCGGTGCACACCTCTATGTGAACGGAGTCCGCAACAACAACGGCCAGGAACTCATGTACTTCGACATCCCCATGGAGAAGTACGTCTCCGCCGGGAAGTAGCTTTGGTCCGAGCGCAGCGAGGACTGTCATCCCGAGCGCAGCGAGGACTGTCATCCCGAGCGCAGCGAGGGAGCCCTATGTTCGACAAAAGCCTTCTCTGGCGCTTCCCGCCCCGGTGCGACTACAATACCCGCGGCAGCATCTTAATTGCTGAGCCCCAGTCACT
>CAZBCQ010000270.1:0-5197 GCA_964490255.1 uncultured Terriglobales bacterium
ACGATCAGTGGCATCGTCACGAAGAACTGCCACTGTTGCGCCTCCTGCTCGGAGTTCACCATGGCGCCCAGCGCTGCATATAGACCGCTATAGAGCAGGAAGCCCGCGAGGAAGAAGGGCACCAGCGCTGCCAGCGTTCCCGCCGAGATAGCCAACTGCGGGCCGTTTCCCGAAGCAACTGCGCCCGCGCCTCCAAAGACCCCTGCTATCACGCACCAGATCGCAATCTGCGTCAATCCGGCCGCGCCCACACCGAGAATTTTGCCGGCCATCAGCTGTTTCGGCGTCACGCAGGAGAGCATCACTTCCATGACGCGCGACGTTTTTTCTTCGAGCACCGAGCGCATCACCGACATGCCATACACGATCAACGTCAGGTAAAGCATCATTGCCAGCAGGAAGCTGCTGAGCCATTCCATGCCGCTCACCGAGCCGCTTTCCTTTCCCTGCTGGATCGGCACGGTCTTGATATGAACTTGTTTCAGCAGCGAATCGACATCGCTCGCAGACACACCGCGCGATGCCAGTTCCTGCTTCATGATCGCGCTGGTAACCGCCGATTGCAGTCCCGCATCTTCGGTGAAGTCACTGGTCTCGCGTGCGCCATAGGTCACATCGCGCGAGGCAATCGCATCATCCGAAAGCCAGATGAACCCGTCCAGTTGTCCGCCGCTGACCTGCGCGCGCAGTTTGGCACGCTCGTCCTCGCTCGTGTCCTTGATCACGTCGACCTTGTACTTTGCGCCGAAGCGCGTGCCGTCCTCGAGTTGCGAAGCGACCGACTGCGCAATATTAGGATTATTGCTGACGAGAGCAATGTGCTTCACGCCTTCGGTCTTCATCATCGCCAGCTTGCTCGGCAGGAAGATCATGCCGAACATGAACAGCGGTAGCAGAATGGTGCTGATGAGGAACGACTTCGTGCGGACGCGTTCGAGATATTCGCGACGGAGGATCAGGCCGATGTTGCGCATGTTTGTGCCTTCCCCACCACATCAATGAAAATTTCTTCCAGTGACGGCTCGACCACTTCGAACTTGTTCAGGCGAACCCGGCTCACGGCCGATTGCAGCAGCGCTTGCGGATCCGCGCCCGGCCGCATTTTCACTTCGACGTAGTTGCCGTAATTGTTGAACGACTGCACCAGTTCGGACGTTTGCAGGAAGTCCCCGTCCCCTTCGTATTCCATCTGCACATTGTTCTTTCCATAGCGTGACTTGATGCTGCGCAGATCACCCTCGAGCACCGACTTACCCCGGTTCACCAGGCAAATCGCATCGCAAAGCCGCTCGACGGTGTCCATGCGATGGGTAGAGAAGAGAATGGTCTTGCCTGCCTTCTTCAGTTCCAGCAACACATCTTTCAGTACAACGGCGTTCGCCGGATCGAGTCCTGAGAACGGTTCATCCAGGATGAGCAGCTCAGGTTCGTGCAGGACCGACGCGATGAACTGCGCCTTCTGCTGCATGCCTTTGGAAAGCTCCTCCACCTTTTTATCGATCCATTCGGAAAGCTGCAGACGATTGCACCAGTCAATTGCGCGCCGCCGAGCTTCGTTCGCCGAAACACCCTGCAACTCAGCAAGCAGCACGAGGTGTTCGCCCAGTTTCATGCGCTTGTAGAAGCCGCGTTCTTCGGGAAGATAGCCGATGCGCTTCAGGTCCTCGCGCTGGAAGTTCTGGCCGAAGATGCGCACTTCTCCGGAATCCGGCAACGTGATGCCGATCATCATGCGCAGCGAACTTGTCTTGCCCGCGCCATTCGGCCCAAGCAACCCGTAGACACTGCCTTTGGGAATGTTCAGGGAAAGGTGGTCGACGGCTACGAACTGATCGTAGCTCTTCGACACGTCGCAGAGTTGCAGCGCGTAGTCTGGCATTGTGGGGACGTCAAGAGGAGATTAGTTGATATCGAGATACTCTTCAATCCACGACTTCACGATCAAGCGCCGTTCGTCCTCGAGATCGAACCGCACTCCCGCGATTGTCTCAGACGGATGGATCCAGGAGACAATGCCCTTGATGCGGGTGCTGGAGCGGCCCGGCAATTCCAGCACGGCTTGTACAGAGTCGTTCAGTTTCAGGTCGCCTCGATAGCGCAGTGACATGCCTCCGCCGCTGATCTCGACGGTGCTCGCGACAATATGGTTTTCGCCGTTAAACAGGTCCGCCTTTGCGACGACCGGAATGCGCACGTACCGCCGAAATTCATTCAGAATTAACAAATGGGTCGCACGCACCGCTCGTAGCGCGGTCTGGCGCTCGACCGGCGTTTCCATCAGCACGTTGATGCCGAACTTGGAGAACGGCACTGCTTCCCCTGCAGATTTGCACACCGCGAACATGATCACCTTCCGATTGGAACGCGAGGAACGGATCGCTTCCAGCACTGGAGTAGCATTCTCGTTCAGCGAGACGATGCAGGCGTCGAACTTCTCTTTCGCGATCCGCTCCGAAGCATTGTGCGTGATCGGAACAGCCTCAATGTTGAATTGGCGCAGGCAATCCTGAAGGACGTTGCTTACGTTCTCCTCCAGATGAATAAGGGCGGCCCTTGCAGTTGCACGTTTATGAGAATAATTGGCGGTTGCCGTAACCATTAAGAATACGTCCGTGGGAAACTGAAGAGCTATTCTGAACTGTTACCCTGTGGATTGGCAATCTCTACAGTGTCGTAGTACTAACGATTGTCAGAGAGTGGCACGGTGTCCTTGCGCTCGAATGAGCTTGTGGTGCCCCGGGTTCGCGTCCTTCTGTTGGACGCTAACCTGGGTTGAGGAATGGCTACTCGCTCCACCTGCGGAAAATCAGGCAGCCGTTCGTGCCACCGAACCCGAATGAATTGGACAGTGCAAAGTCCATCTGAACTTTGCGCGATTGATTCGGCACGTAGTCGAGATCGCACTCGGGATCGGGCGTTTCGTAATTGATGGTCGGCGGCAGAATCTGATCGCGTAGCGCGAGCACGGTGACGCCGGCTTCGAGTCCACCAGCGCCGCCGAGCAGGTGTCCGGTCATCGACTTCGTGGAACTCACCGGCGGAATCTTATCTACGAATACGCGCTTGATGGCGTGAGTTTCCAGTTTGTCGCCGAGGTCTGTAGACGTGCCATGCGCATTCACGTACCCGATGTCAGCAGGCTGGAGCTTCGCGTCGCGCAGAGCGTTCATCATCACGCGATATCCGCCTTCGTGCTCCGGCGCGGGCGAGGTGATGTGGTACGCATCACCGCTCATGCCGTAGCCGACGATTTCCGCGAGGATATTGGCTCCGCGACGCTTGGCAAATTCCAGATCTTCCAGAATAAGAATGCCGGCGCCCTCGCCAACTACAAATCCGTCGCGATCCTTATCCCACGGACGGCTCGCCTTTTCCGGAGCATCGTTCCGCGTAGAAAGCGCACGCATCGCGGCGAACCCGCCGATACCCATGGGCGTGATCGCGGCTTCGGAGCCGCCCGCAATCATCACGTCAGCATCGCAGCGCTGAATGATCTTGAAAGCATCTCCGATGGAGTGCGCGCTGGTGGTACAGGCCGTTGCCGTAGCTTCGTTCGGTCCTTTGGCGCCGAACTTGATGCTGACCTGTCCGGCGGCGAGATTCACGATGGAAGCTGGAATGAAGAACGGTGATATCTTGCGTGGGCCGCCTTGCAGAAGGTTGGTGTGCTCGCGCTCGATGATGTCGAACCCGCCAATGCCGGAGCCGATATGCACCCCGACGCGATCAGCGACGTCGTCGGTTATGGAAAGCCCGGCCATCGTCATCGCTTCATCAGACGCCGCCAGCGCGAAGTGAATGAAGCGGCCCATCTTCTTTACTTCTTTTTTCTCGATAAAGTTAAGCGGATCGAAGCCCTTGACCTCGGCAGCGATCTGGCACGCGTGCTCCGAGGTGTCGAAATGAGTAATGCGCGTCACGCCACTTTTTCCGGCGAGAAGATTTTGCCAGGTTTCTCCTGTGGTGTTGCCCACTGCCGAAATCAGGCCAATCCCGGTAACGACGACGCGCCTCTGCAAGTTACTTTCCGCCTTTCGCGTGCTTGCCGATGTAGTCGATGGCGTCTTTCACCGTGCGGATCTTCTCGGCGTCTTCGTCCGGGATCTCCAGATCGAAGGCTTCTTCGAAAGCCATTACCAGTTCAACCGTGTCGAGCGAATCGGCGCCCAGATCATCCACGAACGAAGCGTTCGGGGTGACCTCCGCTTCGTCGACGCCCAACTGCTCAACCACGATTTGTTTTACCTTTTCTTCGGTAGTTTCTGCCATCGACAACTTTCTCCTTCTTACAGCGGCATAAAGCGGACACAAGTATGGAGCGGCGGGAGCAACCCGGCTACCGCGGTTATAGCGTGATTACTGCTTGGCCACCTTGGCGTGCTTGGTGATGTAGTCGACTGCGTCCTGGACCGTGCGGATCTTCTCGGCTTCTTCGTCGGGAATCTCGATGTCGAACGCTTCTTCGAATGCCATGACCAGTTCCACCGTGTCCAGTGAGTCGGCGCCCAAGTCGTCCACGAACGAAGCGTTAGCGGTTACCTCCGCCTCATCCACTCCGAGCTGTTCCACGATGATCTGCTTAACCTTATCTTCAACTGCGGCCATCTGATCGGCGCCTCCTGTCTACGATAAAAGGGCTAGTGTAAATGGGCTGGCAAAGTAGTGTAAAGGATTGCAAACCTAATGTTCCACGGGTGGCCCAGCCTGCGCTTCTTTTGCGTAGGGTGGGGTAACACCCGCAACATCCTAGCGGGAGGAATAGGTAGGGGTCAAACAGCAAAGCCTTACTTTTCGAGAACCATAACGGGATTTCGGATTTCAGGAACCGTTCGTGATTTCCGTAGGAAGCCTTTGTACCTGAAGTAAAATGCCACCGCTTTCCTCACTACATTTGTACAAGGGCTCAGGCCATGGAATGTGGACCGCGGCGAGTCGCTCGCCTGCAGTGTGTTCTTTTCTGCATGGTTGGCGAACCATCCCTCTGCCATTGCGTTTTACCGACACTGTGCAGTAATCCGCACAGAACCCACCTCGGCTATGGAAGGCCGAGGTGCGGTTGTCGCGGGAACGTCACCTTCCGCCGAAGTCATTCTGAACGAAGCCCCGGCCGTTTCTTTGCGCGCCCGCCGGGCGCGGTCGGGGTGAAACACGAAACGCGAAGCGGGGACAGTGGCTATTCATTCTAGCGACAGCCCCC
>CAZBCQ010000271.1:0-5081 GCA_964490255.1 uncultured Terriglobales bacterium
ACCTTCGTCTTCTTGTCCTTGCCATGCTGGCCAGGTGCGTAGTTGCGCTTTTCGACGGGACACTTATCGCTGAAACACTTTGCGCCTTTGAGGAACAGCTTCATGCCCTCGCGGCGGCAAAGCCTGCATACTGCATCTTTGTATCTTGCCAATGTTCTCTCCTTTGATACGGATCGGTTTACGGGAGCGGCATCCTCCTGTCGTCCCGATCGCTTCTGTCGTTCGTCGGTGGTCGTTAGCTGTTAGCCAGACCACCGTGATTGCTTCCGGCCGCTAGCGAACGACTAACGACCAAAGACTATCGACTTACACTCTGCGCCGTTTCGGCGGGCGGCAACCGTTGTGCGGAATCGGCGTGACGTCCTTGATGTTGCGGACTTCGATCCCAGCCGCAGCCAACGCGCGAATGGCCGACTCGCGACCCGATCCCGGACCGCTGACGCGCACTTCCACGCTGCGGACACCGTGATCGCGCGCCATGTTGGCGGCATTCATCGCGGCCTGCTGTGCGGCAAACGGAGTACCCTTGCGGGATCCGCGGAAGCCGAGCGAGCCCGAGCTCTTCCACGCCAGCGTGTTGCCCTCGGAATCCGTGATGGTCACGACGGTGTTGTTGAACGACGCCTGAATGTGCACGACGCCGAACGGAACATTCTTCCGCTCGCGCCGCTTAAACGTCTTTTTCTTGCCCTTCTTTTCCGACGCCGCAGCGCCAGCTTGTGCTTTTGCCATTCTCTTTAGCTCTCAGCTTTCAGCTATCGGCTCTCGGCCTTTAGCTGGCTCGAAATTCAAATCTTACCGCCAACGACTAACGACCAGCGACTAAGTCTTCGCCGCTGTCTTCTTCTTGTTGGCGACGGTGCCCTTGCGCGGACCTTTACGCGTGCGCGCGTTGGTGTGCGTGCGCTGCCCGCGAACCGGCAGGCTGCGGCGATGACGGTATCCGCGATACGAGCCAATCTCGATCAACCGCTTGATGTGCATCGAAATGTCTTTGCGGAGATCGCCTTCAACGTCGCCTTCGTTCTCGATGACCTGGCGGATACGGTTCACTTCGTCTTCGCCGAGATCCTGAATCTTCTTGTCGCCATCAACATTAGCGGCCGCCAGAATGCGCGCTGCGCGCGAATTTCCGATGCCGTAAATGTAAGTCAGCGCAATCACTGTGTGCTTGTTACGCGGAAGATCAACACCTGCAATGCGTGCCATAAATTTCTCTGGTCCTTAGTCTTTGGTCGTTTGTCGTTCGCTTCTTCGCGTTCGCTGGTCGTTTTTGCTAACGACCAACGACTACCGACTATCGACTTGTTAGCCTTGTCTCTGTTTGTGCTTGGGATTCTCGCAAATCACGCGAACCACGCCGTTGCGGTGAATCACCTTGCACTTGTCGCAAATCTTCTTTACTGACGCCCGTACCTTCATAAGTCCGTTTCCTGATTCAATTGCCTGTTATTTGTATCGATAGACGATACGTCCGCGGGTGAGATCGTAGGGAGAAAGCTCCACAGCTACTCTGTCTCCCGGCAAAATTCGTATGAAGTTCTTGCGCATCTTTCCGGAAACGTGCGCCAGAACCTGATGCTTGTTCTCCAACTCAACCCGAAACATCGCATTCGGCAGCGGTTCAATGACTACTGCCATTACTTCAATCGCGTCTTCCTTACTCATGCATTCCTTAAAACTGAATTTTTCCTGGCTACTGCGTCAAAATCACGGGCCCGTCTTCGGTTACCGCTACACAGTGCTCAAAATGCGCGCTCATGCTGCCGTCCTCGGTCACTGCCGTCCAGTGATCCGCGAGTACCTTCGCTCCCGGCTTGCCGACATTCACCATCGGCTCAATCGCGATCACCATACCCTGCCGCAGCTTGGCTCCGTGACCTCGGGTTCCGAAGTTCGGCACTTGCGGATCTTCGTGCAGCTTCGTTCCGATCCCGTGCCCCACAAACTCGCGAACCACGCTAAACCCGGCGGCTTCCACGAACTCCTGAACTGCCGCTCCGACATCGCCAATCGAGTTCCCGATAAGCGCCGCCTGGATGCCGCGGTACAGCGAGCCGCGTGTCACCTCCAGCAGCTTCCGCGTCTGCTCTGACTGCCCATCTCCGACCGGTACCGTGATCGCCGAATCGCCGTAGTAGCCGTCCAGCACCACACCACAGTCGATCGAGACGATATCTCCCTCTTTCAGCTTCCGCTTTTCAGAAGGGATGCCGTGCACAATCTCCTGATTAATCGAGGTGCATAGCACACAGGGATAGTCGTAATACCCCTTAAAGGCCGGTTTCGCGCCTAACTCTTTGATTCTGCGCTCGGCCGTGCGCTCGAGATCCATCGTCGTCATGCCAGGAGCGACTTGCTTCGCCAACTCATCCAGCACTTGCCGGACGATCTGCCCGGCTCGCCGCATCTTCTCGATCTCTGCCGGCGACTTACAAACTATCGCCATTCTCCAGTATTCCCATCACTGCCGCTGTTACTGCGTCCGTGGCCTGATCTCCATTCACTTCATGCAAACTGCCCTTGGCGCGGTAATACTCCGTCAAGGGTAACGTCTGCCGCTCGTACGCCTTCAGGCGTTCGGAGATCACTTCTTCGCAATCGTCCCGGCGCGTAATCAGCTTCGAGCCGTCAACATCGCAAAGATCGGCAATCCGAGGTGGCTGAAAATAAATGTTGTAGATCCGCCCGCAGGTGGGACAAGAACGACGCCCGGTGAGCCGCCGCAATAACTGATTATACCCGACAGTTATGCTGATCACAACCGGAGCCGCCCAGGCCTCGCCGTGCCTGACCGACCACTTTTCCAAAAACTTATCCAGCCATTTGGCCTGCGCCAAGGTCCGCGGAAAACCGTCCAGAATGAACCCGCGCTCCGTGTCGCCGCCCGTCTCAATCCGTTTGGCCAGCATGTCCTGCACCAGGTCGTCGGGAACCAGTTCCCCGCGCTCCATGACAGACTTGGCCTTCTTTCCCAGCTCGGTGCCATTGCGCACGTTCTCTCGCAAAAGGTCTCCCGTCGAGATCTGGGGGATGCCGTACCGGGTCGAGATGAACTTCGACTGGGTACCTTTGCCGGCTCCCGGCGCTCCGAGCAGTATCAGGGCTCCGATCATCAGTGTTTTCGGATCGACTAACGTAGCAGCAGCCTCGGCTTGCATCGCTCATGTCCTGACCCAGAATTTACTGGCGCGGAAACTGCTCACGCACAGCTTGGGGTCGGTCCACTCTAGCCCGCCGAATACTGCTCACGACATTAACTGCGTCACGTTACGCTGTGACGTCTACTACCTACCCTGTGTACTTACCCGTTATCGATTTCCAACCAACTACCACGCCCTGCGACCGCGGATTCTTCCGCTGCGCGGCGTGAAACCTTCATAGTGGCGCATGATCAATTGCGCCTCAATCTGCTGCACCGTATCCATGGCGACGCCCACCACAATCAGCAGCGAAGTTCCACCAAAGTAGAACGTCACGCCCAATCCGTTCGTCACCCACGTGGGCAGATGCTCAAACATATTGCCACCTAACCATACCGGCAGGTGATTCAGGTGAATACCAGCGATCATCCACTCCGGTATCAGCGAGATGATGATCAAGTAAAGCGCGCCCACCAGGGTGATGCGGGTCAGCACTTCATTGATGAAATTCGCCGTGCGGGCGCCCGGACGTATCCCCGGGATAAATCCACCATACTTCCGCATGTTGTCGGCCACGTCATTCGGATTGAAGACGATCGAAACATAGAAGTACGCAAAGAAGATGATGCCCACCACGTACAAGACTGTGTACAGCGGCTCGCCCCATGCCAGGTTGCGGATCAACGGTCCGAAGAACCGGTTGTCCTTGAGGAAGAACCCTGCAGTCTGCGGCAACGTCAGGAGCGACGAAGCGAAGATTACCGGCATCACGCCGCCCGAGTTCACGCGCAAGGGAAGGTGCGTGCTCTGTCCGCCCATGATCTTGCGGCCAACTACCCGCTTCGCATATTGAACCGGTATGCGCCTTTCGCTTCGTTCCACGAAGACGATAAACGCAACCACCGCGATCATCAGCGCGATGAGGATGATCATCGCCGGAGCGGTAAACACGCCCCAGGCATCGGTGCGAACTTTCTCGACCAGATCAGCTACGCCGCGTGGCAATCCAACCACGATTCCGGCAAAGATCAGCAGCGACATACCATTGCCAATGCCACGCTCGGTGATCTGCTCGCCCAGCCACATGATGAAGGCGCTGCCCGTCGTCAGCGTCAACATCGTCATCAGTACGAAGCCCCAGCCGGGATTCGTTACGAACGGAGCGCCGGCGCTGGTCTGCTTCTCCAGCGTGATCGCAATGCCTAACGACTGCATGGCGCTGAGAACAACCGTTAAATAGCGCGTCCACTGCGTAATCTTTTTGCGGCCGAGTTCGCCTTCCTTCTGCAGCTTGGCCAGCGGTTCATAAACCACTGTCAACAACTGAAGGATGATCGACGCAGTGATGTAGGGCATGATGCCCAGAGCAAAAATTGTGAGACGGCGAAGCTGTCCGCCACTGAACAGATCGACAAAGCCCAGCATGGTGCCGCGATTCTGTTCAAAGAACTGTTGCAGGAGGTCGGCATTGATTCCGGGCGTCGGGATATGTCCGCCGAGACGATAAACCGCCAGCATCGCCAGCGTGAACAAAATGCGTTTCCGCAGGTCCGGAACTCGGAATATGTTTGCCAGTTTTTCCAACATCGATTTGGGAAACCTCAACCCATCGGTTCGGGGCCGGAATACCCGGACCCCTACCCGTTATAAAACTTGTGCCGTGCCGCCCGCCTTGGTGATCTTCTCCTGCGCGGACTTCGAGAACTTGTGTGCTTGCACCGTGATTGCCGTTGTCAGTTCGCCGTTCCCCAGAACTTTGACCAGGGGATTCTTGCCATTCACCAGCCCGGCGGACTTTAGCGTCTCCAGCGTGATGTTCTTCTCGCCTAGCTTGCCCAACTGCTCCACGTTGACCACCGTGTATTCGGTGCGGAAGATGTTGGTGAAGCCGCGCTTCGGCAAGCGGCGGTGCAGCGGCATCTGGCCGCCTTCAAAACC
>CAZBCQ010000272.1:0-5021 GCA_964490255.1 uncultured Terriglobales bacterium
CCACGCGAACAGCGGGCGCGAGATGAAGCTGAACCAACCAAAGTCGATAAGCGGGCGCAGGTCGGTCGTCTCCGTCTGACCGGGCGCCATGACCGGATGAATCGATCCGAGCACATCAAGCGCCTTGGGGCCGACGAAGATTCGCTGGTGCGTGTGCCCGTCGAGATTGCCGGCTGCGGCGCCGAGAACATCGACGGCAACCACATCGTTCGGATCGGGCTTTTCGGGATTCTTTGGAACCCTCACCTGATTGCGCAGTGTCACCAGCGCGGCATTCGATGGATTATCAGGCAGGAAAATTGCCGCGAAATATTGGTCAACCGGTCCCGCCCAGGCCAGCGGTCCGGTAACAGTGGCGCCGCTGCTGACCTTCTTGATTGCCAGCCGTTCGATTTTGTTTCCTGTATCGAAATCGATGGTGCTGGCGGCGAAGCTGGCGGCACTGGCCTCATCGCCAAAGCCCGAGGGCCACGCCGGAAAGGCCTGGATAGCCGATCCGTTTTGCACGACTTCGACGTCCGTTTTGACAACATAGGAGTCGTCGAAGTGGAAGGTCTTGCGCACCGACAGATTGCCTTCAGCGTACTCGAAGGTGACGTCCGCCGGCGCGTTCTGCTTTGGCTCCCCGTTGGACACGTAGAGCGCCGAGTTCAGCTTATCCTTCAGGCCCTGATCGTAGGTGAAGAGCGAGAGCGGGTAGCCATACTGCTTGGCAGCGGTGGCATTCACCAGGTCTAGCGGCTGGCGCTTCTCATCGGTGTACTTCTTCAGCACCCAGGACTTCACCTGCGCGCCACGGTTGGTGAACGTGATCCGGTAGAGATCGTTCTCGATCACCGTCTCGGTTTCCGATGCCGCCTGCTTAGTTCCCACAGGCGGCGCTGCTGCCTGCGCGGGCGCAGCGGCTGCCGACGCGTTCACCGGAGCAGACGGAGCCGCGGACTGCTGCTGTTGAGCCTGTTGTTGCTGCGCAGGCTCGGCTGGCTTCTTCGGACCGTACTTGCTGTAAATGAATTGGAAACCGATGAGGAAGATGAAGGTGAACAGGATGACCAGCATCATTCGGTTGCTGGCGGGTTCTTGATTAGGGCTGTGATATTCGGGCAAGTCGTACTTCCTTCTCAACAGCGCCGGCTAAGGCGCAGATTGCAATCGCTGACTGCAACAATCAACTTGGGTTGAACCGCCTGGTGCTGCGGCTCGGGGCTAACAGATTCCAAAACTGCTTCAACGGGAACGCCCGGCGGACAATGTCCGGCGGCTTCGGCCGCAATCGCCACTTCACTCAAAATCGCCGGAACGACCGGGTCGTATCCACCGTGCGCGAACGGATGGCACCGCAGCAATCGCCACGCGGCCTTGAAGCTTCCGCGGATAGCACCGTAGCGCTCGATGGCCTCGGCCGCGTATTCCGAACAGGTGGGGACGTATCGGCAGGCAGGCAGGAACAGCGGCGAGATCAGCCACTTGTACGCTCGCAATAAGAAAAGCAACAACCTGCGCATCATCACTTACCCGCCGCTGGACTCGCCTTGCCTGCCGCTGACGCCATGTACTTGCGAATCACCTGGAACGCCCGGGCGACTTCCTGCTCAATATCTACGAATTCGGCCTTGAGAATGTTCTTCTTGGGATTAATAACGACATCCACGGCGAACGGCAATTCCGCAAGATGCTGTCGGATCGCCTCACGCGTCCTCCGCTTGATGCGATTGCGATCGACAGCGCCACCCAGCACACGCCCAACGGTAGTCCCAATTCGCGGCCCACGGTCGGCATTCTCCGGATCGTCCGGACCTGTCGGCCTTGGCAGATAGAACGCGGTCAGCAGTCCTGAAAAATGCCGGCGCCCAGTCTTATAGACGCGCTGGAAATCCCCATGCTTCAGCAACTTCGAGCTTCGCGGAAAGGATAACCGGCGGGTCCGGGACCCCCGGCGAGCTTGTCTTTGGCTTGCTGGGGTGGGGGTCGGAACATCACCGGCAGATTCGAGGGCCGGCATCAAAGGCTTCTGCTTCTTTCTTGCGGCTGAGTTCGGCGTTTCCAGAAGGATTCCAATCACGTAAGCGCCGTTTCAGGCCAGGCAGACTACTCGCGATATCCGGGCTTTACGGACACACGCTTGCGGCCCTTTGCGCGACGGCGCGAAAGAACGGCCTGTCCGCTCTTGGTTTTCATACGACTGCGGAACCCGTGCGTCTTCGAACGACGGCGACGGTTCGGTTGAAACGTACGCTTCGGCATGAAAGCTAGCTACTCCTGAATGGAAAATTACGCCTGAGGCAAACCCAAAGTATATAGGAAGGAAGCGGTTAGCGGCAAACCGGAGCTAGCGGAACGGGTCCACGGGCACTGCAATCACTTCGAGTGTCCCGCCGATCTCGTCCATATCGTTAATGCTCTTTACGAACGATTGATGGCGGCGCTCGTCGCCTTCAGGATAGAGAAGATCGAGCATATCGATCTCTACTGCCTCGTACATGCGCTGGCCGTTGGGATAACCATACTCGTCGTAGACCATACCGGTGACCAGCAGCGGGTGTTCTTTCCACAGCAGAATAAACGGACGGCCCTGCCGCAGGCTGGAGATGATGTGTCCCAGGTCGGTGGGCGGTCCGGTGGTGCGCAGGGCGGTCAAATGGAACTTGCTGCCGTCGTCGAGTTGGTAGTCGCGGTCAACCAAAGAAGCGATGGATTCGAGATCGACCGGCGTATCGACGCAGACCTCGCCGAGATTTGCCTGCTGTACCCAGTAGGTCTGCGGCAGATCGATGTTCTGGGTCTTCAGGATGGTCTCGACTTCGGCGGCCCACAGCCAGTTCTCGCACTTCTGTTTGGGAGCGACGGCAGCGAGTCCTTCGATGCTTACGTATCCTTGCGGCAATTGCTGGAGGATGTTGCTGGCGCTCTTCTTGGCGTGCGATGGCACGTGTACACAACTCAGCAGAAGGAAGACACCCAGAACTTTTTTGCACCAGCGCACCAAGGGAGCTTAGCGCAGGGCTGATATGGGCGGAAGTACACAACCGCAGTCATGCGCAGTTACGTGGGTTCAATGTAGGAAGGAAACAGTGATGCCAAGCCGATGTGTCCTTTCATGCAGAAGTCATCCTGAGCGCAGCGAAGGAACTATGCATTTTTCATCGAGGTGGTTCCATACCCTGTTCCGTACGCTGCAATGGCGCGCTCGCTCGGGCGCCACAGTCACAATAGCGCAGTGTGGTCACGCTCGACCCAGATGCGTTGAGGTGCAAAATGATCAGGCGATCGAACTCGTTGTCGCCGAGCGGAGGAACGGTTCCGCCGCCGAGTTGCTGAACGATCGTCTGGATTGTGTCCTGTTGCGCGACGATGAGCACGTCGCCGTTTTGCGCCGCCGCGCGCGCCTTCTGCACTAGCTCGGGCTGACTATTGCGAGGTATCACGGTGATCGACAGATGCCACGCATTCGCCAGCGGCTGCGCCATCTGCTGCGTTCGTTTTACTTGGGGCGTGAAGATCGCCTTTACATTGGCGTCGTTCAAAGTTTGCGCCAGACAGTTCGCGCGCTGATGACCTGCGGGACTTAACAGTGCGTCGGCAGCTGCTGATACTTTCTCGCCGTGGCGAACGATGAAGATGGTGCCCTGCTCGGCAGAGAAAGCTGAGAGCGAGAGCATCAGCGGAAGGATGGCAGTCGACATTTTTTGAAATTTCATCATGCACTCCTGATCACAAAAGATGCAGGATAGAGGCTGGTTGAGTCCGTTTCATACAAGGGCACAATCCCATTTTGAGATAGTGACTGTAAATATCGTTACCAGCACGTATCTTGGGGAACTCGCCCTATCTGCTTGGTGTCTGAACGAGTAATGAAGGAACGAACTGTTATTGGCATTTCTCTTGCCGTCGTCGTTCTAGGCACTGCATTCTTCTGGTCTAGACAAATTCCGGTTGCCACACTCACCCCTGCCGAGCTCATTGCAAAGCGTGTTAGCCCGCCGTTGCCTCCCAATGACAGTTGCGAGGTCGCGACACGCACCCTTGCGCATTTGAGCAGCATGCGTCCGATTAGGGCGCGTACCCTATTGAGTCCAGATGAAATCGCGATCTACAGGGCTGTTATCGATAGGTGGAATTCCGGTCCGAGTAAGCGACTCAACGTGGCGGACAGAACTTTCCCGTTGGACAGAGCCTTAACAGATTGCGAGTGTCTGAAAAACATTGACCTTCATGACCTTGCATCAGCTGCGCGTTCCTTCCATACGCTTCCATCGGATGTCTTGCCTACTGAGACAGCGCGACTCGTTGATCGCGATTCTCAAAGCAAGTCTGTGATAGCGAATGATCCCAACAACTCGATCCGGGAGGTTAGCTCGATCGATGCAGCCGTAGATCGTGCTTTTGAGAATGGTCTCTTTCAGCTTTCAGAGATTGCATTCGATTCACAACATCGCCGTGCTCTAGTTGGCTATAGCTTTGTCTGTGGCTCACTTTGTGGCAGTGGTGGCGTCTGGATGTTTGAGAAGCTGAGCGGGATCTGGAATAAATCGGAGCACAGCTGTGGCGGTTGGATTTCGTGAGAGAAATCGGCTAATCACAGGAGATCAAGTGCAACGGGATGCCCTACTCATGCGAAGCAACGAGTGGGGATTATTACAGACATGGACTTCATCCGATTTCTACGACACAGCTACCATAACCTCTCGGCCTTGAGCGCAATGGAAGCTTGAGAGGCAAACCATTTTGTTTGCTTTGTTTTCCGACAGCGATATGCAGATCTTAGGGATGATAGGCGGGCTGGGACCCGAATCCACCATCGACTATTACCGCTCGATCATCTCGCGCTTTCGTGCGCGCAAACCGGATGGCGGATATCCGCACATTGTGATCAACAGCCTCGATGTCGATAAGGGCATCGCCATGCTCGATGCCGGGCGACTGGACGACCTGGCCGATTATCTTGCCGATGGCGTGCAACTGCTCGCGCGTGCAGGAGCTGATTTTGGGTGCATTGCGGCGAATACGCCCCATCTGGTGTT
>CAZBCQ010000273.1:0-4987 GCA_964490255.1 uncultured Terriglobales bacterium
CAACGTTACGGGTGCCAGGTACTTTCGCATCCATTTCACAATTACGCTACACAGTTCAACTGGGCTCTTCGAAACATCACGTCCACCGTTGACTGGGTAGTGCGTATCGATGCCGACGAGCAACTCTCACACGCTCTCCGGCAGGAGGTGCGAGAACTCTTGCCGACTTTAGCGGATGACATCACCGGCCTGCTGGTGCCCCGCCGGATCTGTTTTCTGGGCAAGCATATTAGCCATGGTGACAGTTATCCGATATGGCTGCTGAGATTTTTTCGAAACGGTGTCGGCGTATGTGAGGACACGTGGATGGACGAACACATTGTGCTTTCACGTGGCAAAACCGTGAAACTCAAAGGGGACCTGATCCACCACATTCCTAAGACGCTGTCGGAATGGACTCACAAACACGACTCATATGCAGGCCGCGAGTGCAAAGATATTCTTGCAGGTTCGGAAACCGAGCACGCCGTTCTGGCGAGCAGGCAAGTCATTTTAAAAAGACTGCTGAAGAAGCGCATCTATCTTCAGCTCCCACCCTTCTTCCGGGCATTTGCCTACTGGTTTTACCGTTACTTCCTGCGACTCGGTTTCCTGGACGGGCCGGAGGGACTGATCTACCACTTTCTGCAGGCATTTTGGTACCGCTTCCTAGTTGACGCAAAGCTATTCGAGCTACAAAAGCGCCAAACTCATTTGGACACCCACACTATCGCGCTTCCCGCCGGGACTAGCCAGTCAATCGCATCCTGAAGGCCGTAGCGAAAGCCCTTTGCACAGTCTTTCAGTTACCGAAATCCACGAAGGACATATGAGCGCTCAGCCAGCATACGTCGAGTATTTCTATTCGAATGCCGCGGCTAACCCCTCTCACAGCTATCTTGGCCCCGCAATGAGTAAATTGTTACGTGACGTGGGCGACCATGCCGCTATCCTCGATCTGGGTTGCGGTAACGGAGCTCTGACGTCTTTGGCGGCTTCACGCCAGAGACGCGTGGTTGGCGTTGACCTTTCGGTCACCGGCATCGCAGCCGCTCGCAGGTACTACCCGAACATTCAGTTTCTACAGGCCGATGTTTGTGCGGACTGTCTTCCAGATCAACTGAGTTCAGGTAATTTCGATGTCGTGATGAGCTTTGAAGTCATCGAGCACGTTTACGCTCCACGGCAGTTACTGAAAAACTGCCTCCGCGCACTTAAGCCTGGCGGATGGCTCATCGTTTCAACGCCGTACCATGGCTATCTCAAAAACCTCTCCCTGGCGGTTGCCGGCAAGTTGGACAATCACTTTACTGCGCTGTGGGACGGGGGTCATATCAAATTTTGGTCGCGCCGGACACTCTCTCTATTGCTGCAAGAAGTTGGATTCAAAGTCGTCCAGTTTGAAGGCTCCGGTCGCTGGCCGCTTCTATGGAAAAGCATGCTTCTCAAGGCTCAAAAAGTCGCAGCTTGTGGTGACCATGAGAGACAGGGCGTCAGATTTATAAGGAGTAAGTGACTTGCGGATTCTCATACTCAATGAGTACTTCTACCCAGACGTCGCCGCGACCGCCCAGCACAGCAGCGATTTGGCCCGCGCACTCTCGCGTGACGGTCATCAGGTGACAGTGGTCGCGGGCAGGCGCGGCTATCAAATGGACTCCAGGCAACTGCTGGCGCCCGAAGAAGTCTGGGAGGGGGTTCGGATCTTACGAGTTTCCAGCCTGTCGCTCGGGAAATCCGCACGGTGGCGAAGAGCGCTCCATTTCGCGAGCCTTCTATTGGCGTATGCATGGCGTCTGCTTTGGCTGAGACCCCACGATGTCGTGCTCGCAATGACAACGCCACCACTGATGTCTTTGCTGGCAACCTTGTTTGTTCGCATGAAGCATGGCAGATTATGCCTCTGGATGATGGACTTAAACCCAGACGAAGCGGTTGCGGCCGGTTGGCTCAAACGGGATGGAGTTCTGCACCGATTTCTGGAGATCCTGCTAAGGCAGTCACTGCGGCGAGCCGACAGCATCATCGTACTGGACCGTTTTATGCAGAAGCGAATTGAAGCCAAAGGCGTACCCGCGAGAAACATGATTGTGCTGCCGCCGTGGTGTCACGACGAGGTGGTCAAGTACAACGTCAGAGGGCGGGAAGAGTTTCGACGCAAGCATCGGCTCGAAGGCAAGTTTGTCGTGATGTATTCAGGCAACCACAGCCCTTGTCATCCCTTAACCACGTTGCTAGAGGCCGCAGAGGAACTGCAGTCCGGCGCAAGCACCGGCAGCCCAGTTGTGTTCTGTTTTATTGGCGGTGGAAGCACGTTCGCAAATGTGCAGGAGTTTGCTCGCTCGAAAGGCTTAAGAAACGTGGTCTGCCTTCCTTATCAACCGATCGAACTACTAGGAGCATCGCTTTCGGCAGCAGATCTGCACGTAATCGTGATGGGAGATCCGTTCGTCGGCATCGTTCACCCGAGCAAGATCTATAACATCCTGAGAACGGGCGTGCCCGTGTTGTATATCGGTCCTCGCAAAAGCCATATAACCGAGATGCTACCGCCCGGGGAAGAACCTGGCTGGGTACACGTGTTCCAACACGGAGACACTCAGAGGGTGGCGAATTGCATACAGCGGTGTGCTTACTCAGGCACGACCCGGCACGTCCAAGAGGAGACCTCAATCGCTGAAAGCTTCTCAGGCGGCGTGCTAATACCGAAATTTATACAGGCTTTGACCGACGTCACCATGCACGCGGCGTAATAACCTGCACGACCCTGTATACCACCGGGGCGAGCAGTCTCTGCTCAAGCGAAACGGGGAGCGAGATAGCGAAGTTTGCCTCAGTTGACACCCCCTCTTTTGACACACAGCTAACTACAACGTACTTGCTTGAGATCAGGAGCGTTTATGACCAGAAAACGAGCATTGGTTTGTGGAGCGGGAGGATTCATCGGCAGCCATCTGGTGAAAAGACTTAAGGAAGAGGGTTATTGGGTGCGCGGCGTGGATCTGAAATATCCAGAGTTCAGCTCCACTGCGAGCGATGAGTTTCTCGTTGCTGACCTACGTGACGCATCGACCTGGGAAGAGGTCCTTGATCTCGCTTTCGATGAAGTCTATCAGTTGGCTGCGGACATGGGTGGAGCCGGGTATGTGTTCACTGGTGAGAACGATGCAAACTTGATGCATAACTCGGCGATGATTAACCTGCACATGACGCATTACGCAACAAACCGAAATGTGAAGAAGGTGTTCTATTCCTCTTCTGCATGCATATACCCGGCATACAATCAGCAGGATGCGAATAACCCGAATTGCGAAGAGTCTAGCGCCTACCCCGCCGCTCCTGACAGCGAATATGGGTGGGAAAAGCTGTTCAGCGAACGGCTCTATTTCGCCTTCGCGCGCAACCATAATCTTAATATCCGCGTTGCTCGGTTTCACAACATTTTCGGCCCCGAAGGTACCTGGACGGGCGGACGGGAGAAGGCCCCGGCGGCACTTTGCCGCAAAGTAGCCGAACAGCCAGACGGCGGTGAAATTGAAATCTGGGGCGACGGTGAGCAGACACGCTCATTTCTCTACATCGACGAGTGTATCGAAGCGGTGCGCCGGCTCATGAACACGCCCCTTTTCCGCGGACCTGTAAATATCGGCTCCGAAGAGATGGTCACCATCAACCTGATGGCTCAGATGATCATGGAGATCGCGCGCAAGACGCTTCGACTGGAGCATATTTCGGGGCCCTTAGGCGTTCGTGGGCGCAATTCCGACAATAAGCTGATCCGCAGCGAACTTCATTGGAAGCCGTCCTTGCCACTCCGGGATGGATTGTCGAAGACGTACGCATGGATCGAGACACAGGTCCTTACTGCCCAGTCCATTGAAGCCCCGCTTCAAGCGAATGGCTTCCGGTCTCATTATTTACGTTCGAGCGACCGCGCAGCTTAGCGCTGCAATCCCGAACGTACTCCCTGTCGGCCTCCGAAGCGAGTTGTTGTCCAGGTGTTCTGATGAGCTCTGTTGGGCTTAGTTGCGGAGTAGGTGTGGCGATCAGTGTCATCCTGTTTCTAATGTGTGCTTCTGTCGCCAGCCTGTTCACCCACACTGTGCGCGACTTCGCTGTTGCGCACAATTTGGTCTCTCGGCCGGAATCAGATCGACATGTTCACATACGCCCTATTCCTCGTCTGGGCGGTATTGCAGTTTTTGCCACGATAGTCAGCATCTTGCCGGCGGTAATACTTCTAGCTTCCCAGGTCGGCTTTACAGCGGTGGTGCCTTGGAAAACCCTTCTCACTTACTTTTTACCAGCGTCGATCATCTTCCTGCTAGGTCTCTGCGACGACTTACGTCCGCTTAACGCATACCTGAAGTTCGGAATCGAGGCTTGCGCGGCGGCAGTGCTGTGGGCGGAAGGCGTCCGTATTGTCCGGGCTCCGCTTGGGTTGGGCAGCGTAAATTTGTCTGATACGGTCAGCCTTGTAGCCACGGTTATTTGGGTCGTGTGGGTTACTAATGCATTCAATCTCATCGACGGGTTGGACGGTCTGGCCGCCGGATCGGCACTTTTATCAACGGCAGTCATCTGCCTCAGCTCCTTCTTGAGCGGCCAATACGCTACGGCATTTCTTACGATTGCTTTGGCAGGAGCCATTGCCGGATTTCTCACATGCAACTTCAACCCAGCCAGCATCTTTTTGGGGGATTGCGGTAGTCTCACGATAGGTTTCCTGCTGAGCGCCTTTTCCATCGAAGGATCGGAGAAATTGCCAACCGGCGTCGCGGTTGCGATCCCGCTTGTGTGCTTTGGCTTACCAATTCTGGACGTGATGCTCGCCGTTTTTCGACGAGTATTGAACCGCCGGCCTGTATTTTCTGCAGATCGGGAGCACATTCACCACAAGTTGCTCAAGCGAGGACTCTCGCAGAAACAGGCAGTGTTGGTGCTGTATGCAGCCAGCGCTGTATTCGGCATCATCAGTTTGCTTTTGCTCGTACCTGGAGGACGACTG
>CAZBCQ010000274.1:0-4944 GCA_964490255.1 uncultured Terriglobales bacterium
AACAGCTGCCACGAGATCCGTCAACGCAATGTGAAAAAGCGTGGACAATTCAATACTGGCGCGCAGTTTCATAACATCTGAATCGCTCCCATAGCCAGGTTCCCGCAGGCTGTTACCATGCTTTTGTGACTCCCGCGCTCCTCGAAGTCCGAAATCTGGACATTGGTTTCCCGGTTCGAAGTGGTGACCGCACCGACTTCATCTCCGCTGTACGCGATCTGAGCTTCGAAATCGCCGCCGGAGAATCTTTGGGGCTGGTGGGCGAATCGGGCTCCGGCAAATCAGTCACGTCCCTGGCCATCCTGCGCCTATTGCCGCCACAAGCACGGATCGCAGGCGCCGTCCGCTTCGAGGGACGTGATCTTCTCGGGGCTTCGGAAGACCAGATGCGCGAACTGCGCGGCTCGGGAATCGCCATGATCTTCCAGGAGCCGATGACCGCGCTCAATCCGGTGATGCGCGTAGGCGACCAGATCGCCGAGGCCGTGCTCGCTCATCGCAAATTGCCGAAGTCCGAGGCAGCGCGGATCGCGATAGACGCACTGACCACCGTCGCCATCCGCGATCCCGAGAAGCGCGGGCGGGACTACCCCCATCAGCTGTCCGGAGGTATGCGCCAGCGCGTAATGATCGCAATGGCAATCGTGAATCGCCCGCGCCTGCTGATCGCCGACGAGCCGACCACGGCGCTTGACGTCACCATTCAGGCGCAAATCCTCGAACTGCTGGCCGATCTGCGCGAGAAGTTTGCGCTGGCGATGCTGTTCATCTCGCACGATCTTGCCGTCGTCTCCAAGGTCACGGATCGCGTGGCGGTGATGTACGCGGGGAGACTGGTAGAGATCGGTGCTTCCGCCGACATCTTTCGTGAGCCAGTGCACCCTTACACGCAAGGGCTCTTGAACTCCGTCCCAACTTTACGCACGAATCTGCATGAGCCTTTGCGGACCATTGAGGGCAGTGTGCCTCCGATCGGGTCTCCGGTCTTGCAGCATGCCTGCGGCTTCGAGCCGCGATGCGATTTCGCCGTACCAAAATGTGCGGAACAGGCGCCGGAGCTGATACAAGTTGCACCCGGACATCTGGTACGGTGCCCCGTAAAGGCTGCCCAATTCTCCGGGCCGAATTCCTGATCAAAAGCGAGGTTGCGATATGATCCGCCGCTGTGATGATGGCGATTTTGAGCCGATTTGGACCATCGTCAACGATGGAGCTCAGGCTTACAAAGGAAGCATCCCCGCCGATTGCTGGACAGAACCCTACATGGCGAGAAGCGAACTGCAGCACGAAGTCGCTGCAGGTGTAGGGTTCTGGGGCTACGAGGAAGACGGAACCATGCTGGGAGTGATGGGACTTCAACAGGTCAGGGACGTCGCTCTCATTCGCCATGCTTACGTTCGCAGCGCATGCCAAAAGCGTGGGATCGGAAGCCAGTTGTTGTCGCACCTGAGAACGCTGACTGACCTTCCTCTGCTGATTGGCACGTGGGCCGATGCCGTCTGGGCAATACGTTTCTACGAAAAGCATGGCTTTCAAGTGGTCAGCCCGGATGAGAAGGAGCGCTTGCTGCGAAAATACTGGAACATCTCGGAACGCCAGATCCAGACCTCTGTCGTGCTCGCCGACGCAAAATGGCGGCAAGCTGCGGATGCGCGCGCGTAGCGGTTTCGGCCTCCGTCTCGCGCTCCAAACGAGCGACAGTTTATTATTGCCTCTGGCCTGAAACGTGCGCGTCCTATTCTTAAGCGATATTCATGCAAATCTGGAAGCATTGGAAGCCTGCCTCGCGGCAGCTCCGCCCCACGATGTCGTCGTTAACCTCGGCGACACCGTTGGATATGGCGCGAATCCAAATGAAGTCATTGAACGCGCGCGCGAGCTGGGCAATACATTCGTGCGCGGGAACCACGACCGTGCCTGTGCCGGGCTGACGGACGTGCGCGGCTTCAACTACATTGCCGCCGCGGCCGCCATCTGGACGAATCGCCAGTTGTCTCCCGAAAATCTCGAGTGGTTGAAGAACTTGCCGCACGGTCCAGTCTCGCTTCCCGAACTTCCGAATGTGCAAATGGTGCACGGCTCGCCACGCGATGAAGACGAATACCTGCTGCTCCCCGATGATGCCGCTGCTTCGGCCGCGCTCGCACGAGCCCCGGTTACGTTCTTCGGACACACGCACATGCAGGGATGTTTCCGGATTACCGAAAAGCAGCAAATCACCTTGCACCCGAAATATTCGTCAAATGAACAGGCGGAAAGTTGGCCGCTGGCGCTGGAGAATGGCGGCGTTTATCTGATTAATCCAGGCTCGGTCGGTCAGCCTCGCGACGGCGACTGGCGCGCGGCTTTCGCGCTCCTCGATTCCGACGAAAAGAAAGTGACATACTTCCGCGTGCCCTATGATCTGGCGACTGCGCAGAAGAAAATCGTAGAAGCCAATTTGCCGGAGCGCCTCGCCAGCCGGCTGCAGTTCGGGCGATAACGAATCTGAGTAGGGGAGCCGTGTCGAATACTTCCAAACTGGCCGATCGACTCAGTTGGATGCGCTCCATCTTCCTGCTTGATCCGCTGATCTATTGCTACACGGTTGTGCTGGGAATTCTGTCGCTGTTGTCGTCATTCATCGATCGCGGCGGCCGCATTCAGCATGGATTCGCGCGGCTGTGGTCGAGGCTGATCCTGAAGACCATTGTGTCGCCGGTCGAGGTCACCGGACTGGAGAACATCGATCACACGCAGCCAGTTGTTTTTGCCGCTAATCACATTTCCGCGCTCGACATCCCGCTGATCTACGCGAGCCTGCCGGTCCCGTTTCGAATTCTCGCGAAAAAAGAGCTGTTCCGATATCCGTTCATGGGATGGCATCTGAGCCGCTCGGGACAGATTCCGGTTGACGAAAAGAACGCACGATCGAACCTGCGCAGCCTCGCACGAGCTGTCGACACGGTGAAATCCGGAATGGCGCTCATGGTCTTTCCCGAAGGTGGCCGCTCGAAAAACGGGCAGATCCAATCGTTCCTCAGTGGCGCTTTTTACGTCGCGATCAAGGCCGGCGCTCCGGTTATTCCGATGGCAATTGTCGGCACTTATGAAGTCCTGCCAATGAACACGTTTCACATCCGCCCGGGCAAACTGCAACTGGTGATCGGGAAGCCGATCGCCACCAGCGACTACTCTCCGCGCGACATGGACAAGCTTAGCCAACGTGTGCAGAAAGAGATCGAAGACATGTATTACTCACGTTCGCGCGTGGCCGATCCGAGAAGAGAAGTGGTTAGTGGCTAGTGGACAGTGGCTAGAGAAGCGTGTCGCGGCGGAAGTCGAGTTCGTAGCACCGATAGGGTTCCCTCGCGGTGCTCGGGATGACAGGTGAAGAGCGGTCGCGGAATCAACCCTTGCTCGCTAATCAGTAACCACTAGTCACTGCCCACTCGTGTGCAGGCCCTCTGGATCTGCGATAAGCTGTTGATAATGCCATCAGGTGGGGGACGAAGTGGGAAATCCAGTATTTAAGCCACGGCTTGTCGAACCGTCTCAGCCTCGCGATTTGAAGCAGCCGGAACCGACTTCCAATTTCACGACGACCCTGCTCAGTTGGGGATCGCTTGCTCTCGCCGCTGCTGAAAGCCTGTGCGTAGCTGCGATTGGCCTGAGTGGTTTTCGTGTGCTGATTGGCGCTTCCTCGCTCCTCGCCGCAGGCGCAGGAGGTCCAGCCGTCGGCTGGCACCGCAACTCCATTCGTATTCCCTTCCTGGTAGTAGGCGGAGTGTTTGCCGCGATCAATCTGCTGCTGTTGTGGAATGAAGAACGTCTGCGTAAGAATCCAGCGGCAGCGTGGAGAATTCGTCCACTCACGAAACAACAAAAACGTCGCCGCACGATTCAGCTGGTCACTTCCGTCTTAGCTTTGCTATTGATTGCGGCAGAGGTAATCGTCCATCCGTGGTTTCATCACGAGATGTAAGACCAGTTGGCACTTGTTAGTTAGCAGTTGTTAGTGCTCCGGCATACGTCCGCTCCAGACTCACCAAGAGAAAAAGCCACGGATCTCACAGATTCACACGAATCGAAAAAATCATCGGTGAAAATCCGTGTGATCCGTGGCTGAATTTCGTTCTTACTGAATCAGCGCCGGAGTATCTCCGTTCCCATTCACCTCTTCTGCCGGAATCACGACTGCCGCTGCGACGCGATCGCCTTCTTCCAGATGCAACAGGCGCACACCCTGGGTTGAACGCCCGGCAGCGCGGATCTGTTCCGTCTCCGTGCGGATGATCTTGCCGTACTGGCTGATGATCATCACCTCACTGTCCTCAGTGACCAGCATGATCGACACGACCTTGCCATTGCGGCTGGTGGTCTTCACGTTGATCACGCCCTTGCCGCCGCGCGACTGCAGGCGGTACTCGTCGACGTCGGTGCGCTTGCCGTAAGCGTTCTCGGTGACGCTGAGGATGCGATCGGCGACTGCGCCTCCGTTTTCGGCCTGCTTGCGCGTGGGCTTCTCTTTCGGCGTGACTGCCATGCCCACGATGTAATCGCCCTTGTCGAGGTCCATGCCGCGCACGCCGAACGCCGGACGTCCCATGGAGCGGACGTCCTCTTCGTCGAAGCGGATGGCCATACCTTCGTGGGTCGCGAGGAAGATGATCTGGTTGCCGTCGGTGATCTGCGCGCCCACGAGCTCGTCTTCCTTATCGATTCCGATCGCGATGATGCCGCGCGACATCACATTGCAGAAGTCCTTTAGCGGCGTCTTCTTCACCGTGCCCTGGCGCGTGACGAAGAAGACGTACTTGTTCTCCTCTTCGAGATCGCGGACCGGTAGAATCGCGCGCACGGTTTCGCCTGCTTGCAGCGCGACCAGGTTGCCCACGTGTTTACCCTTCCCGGCGGCGCCCACGTCGGGGATCTCGTAAACCTTGAGCCAGTACACGCGTCCGG
>CAZBCQ010000275.1:0-4914 GCA_964490255.1 uncultured Terriglobales bacterium
GTGACGAAAAGTATGCCAGCCGATTCGCTTGGAAATACCTAGTTTTCGTGCAACAGGAAGGATATGGCGCTGCATGATTTGTTGCGCCAAGTAGGGCCACCGGCCCTGATTGGCCGGACTCGCGAACACCCAACTCTCGGATGATTGGTAGGGCGTCTGGCGATGCCATTGGTGCAGCGTCTCGACCAAGTCATCGTGAGCCGGAACAGGTTTTTGAGAACTTTCCGTCTTGCAGATGCCAACAACGTTCTGCACTATTGAGCGCGTCACGTGAATCTGCTTGGTTTGGAAGTCCACGTCCTTCCATTTCAACGCGAATAGCTCGCTCCTTCGCAAACCCGTGGTTACAGCCAACAGCACTAAGGTCCGCTCTCTGAAGCGCAAACTTGCGAGTAATCTTTGGATTTCGCTGCTGGTGAGAACCTCTGGCGCAGTGCGCCTTTTGGCGCTCTGCCGAACCCACTGAATGGGATTGCGGTCACAGAGATCGTGGCGACGACCATGATTGAACAGCAGGCTCATCACGTTTCGTATCTTGCAGCGCGTTCCTGACGCCCGATTCAGAGACCTCAGCCAAGACTCGACCTCCACCGCCCGGATGTCCGACAACCGATACTCGCCCCAGCGAGGTTCGATCCATTTTCTCAAGTAGCCTGCGTAAGCCTTCTTCGTGGAATACGCAATACGTGGATTGCGATTGGCAAGCTCTCGCTGCTGAAAGTGTCTCGATAGCTCCGCTAAGGTGATCGATTCCCTGCTAATCCGAATGTCGTTCAGGTTGATTTCGCGTCTCAGTCCCACGACCATCTTGCGGGCCGAGGCGATGTTCTTCAGGTCTTCAGCAGTTCCAAGAACGATGCGGCGGTGTTTTCTTCGCCCGTCGGGCCCAGCTTCCCGCCACCTGAAACACCACACGTCCGGTCCTCGCTTACGCAATTCAACTGTCACACTTCCAGCCTGCATATCCTTGCTCCCTTTGCTAAATGAAATGATTGGGGTAGTGAAACAGGGAACATGCTAAGGGAATGATTGTTATGTGTTAATCAGCGGCCTCGGTTGAACGCTGCTTTGCGGCGGCAATGCTCGCTCTTGCTTGACGGGTTAGGGATAACTTCCGGTTTGCCGATCCGGTAGTTATCGTGTGGTGGTCGCATTTCCGACCCGAAACTCCACGTATCGGACTCCAAGTATCGGACTGTTGCCCCCACAGACTGCCCGGAGTACCCTCCTCTGAGATCGAGCAGGGACGAATGCAAACAGCCAACAATGACAAGCCAGCGGAACTCATTCGCGGTCTGGGAGTCTGGGCTTCCACTGCTGTAATCATTGGGTCGATGATCGGACAGAGCATTTTTCTAGTAACCAGCCAGGTAGCTCAGCATGTTGGGTCTGTGAGCTGGGTCCTTGCCGCATGGCTGATCGGCGGAGCGATAGTGCTGCTGCCACGTTTTGCTTCGCGGAATTGGGTGCCGCCCTGCCGCAAGCGGGCGGTCAATACGTCTATTTGACGCGGGGCTTTGGACCAAAATGGGGCTTCTTGTTCGGCTGGACCAGTGCCTTGCTCCAAGGACCTACCGCGGCTGCCTGGCTTTCGGCCGGTCTGCTGCGGATTACGGCTTTTCTTCTTCCGGAAGTTAGTGCACCGATATTCACCTGGAGCATTCCGGACCCGTTTCAGCCGCAACCATACCATTTCACATTCATCGCCGCCCAGTTGTGGGCAACAGCAGCGATCGCAGGCGTGACAGGAATCAACTATCTAGGCATTCGAACGGCTGGCCGGTTTCAGATAATGGTCACCGGGCTGAAAATTGCCGCCATCGTCCTGATTATTGTGCTGGGGCTGACGCCGCACAATGCCGGCGGGATGCCCATCAGCGCTGGCTATTCAGCGCCGGTGCATGGTGGTCTGGGAGAATTTCTGATGGCACTGGTTCCGATCATGATGGCCTATAACGGATTTCAGGCTTTGGGTGATGTAGGCGGCGAAATCGCAGACCCACAGAAGACAATTCCCCGCACCGCCATCGTCGGCGTGGTAGCGGTGGTGGCTCTGTATTTTCTGATGAACGTGGTTTATCTTCGCGTGCTCGGGTTTGCCCCGGTAGCAAATTCACAGCATGTCGGGTCGGATGCCGCCGTGAAGCTTGTGGGGCCGAGCGGCGCCCGATGGCTGACAATTGTGATGATCGTTTCCGCACTGGGGTCCCTTCACATAAATTTCCTGGCGCGCCCCCGCGTGCTCTATGCCCTGGCTCGTGATGGCCGATTCTTCAGCTTTGCAAAGCGAATACATCCCAACTTTCACACGCCCAGCGGCGCCCTCCTCTTTCACGGTTGCTTGGCTGCAGCGCTGGTCTTGACGGGTACTTTTGAAGAGATCTATTTCTTGGGCATTTTCTCCATTTGGATTTTCATCGCCTTGACAGCCGTTGCGCTGATTCGATTGCGAAAAAAGGAACCCGAGCTTTTTCGGCCTTACCGGGCGTGGGGCTATCCATGGACACCTTGGATCACAGCTGCCATCGCCTTCGCCATCTCAGCAAATCTGTGGTTGGCGCGACCCGTTCGTTCCTCAATCGGGCTTTTTGTAACTCTGCTTGGAATACCAGTTTTCTATCGCTTGCGAAAGCGCGTTGCCAATTCCCCGCGGGCTGAGGCCGCTACTTCCATGGGCGCGTAGCTTTCAAGACCTTTTCGGATTGTGCCGGGATCACGGGCAATTTGGAAGTTGAGGTGTGTTAGTACATAGTCTATTGAGACGACCTTAGGCTCAATACTCGATTCCCCTTTGCGCCCGTCACACTGCGGCCATCGCCGTTGCCTGACTTTTTGGAACGAGCACAAGGAGGACAATCCCCATCAGCGCAGCGATAACGATATCGTTAGGATCCCCTTCCCGGTGAACTCCATGCATCCGGGCCTCAATGCTTTCAACAACCATCACTGCAGCATGGGCAATGTTCCACCACCCCGCGAAAGCAATCAACGAGCGATGTGCTGATGGTCTCCTCGCGGCCAGCAGCAGAAAGACTCCCAGAGGAATAAAAAAGCTCAAAAACATCGGTTCGCATTCATTGTTGTTCATCTGCACAAGCCACTGGGAATGCTGCAGATCCATGTAGAGCGGATACAGCAGGGCGATATAAAACAACCCAAACACCACCAAAACGATCTGTAGGATTTTCTGTTTCAAGACAGCCTCCTAGCTAGTAGAGATATTCATCCTTGCTTCGGATCGCGTAGCTGTGTCAGGTCCAAATCAAGCACAACTCCACTTTGTCCCATTCTGGATACCAAAGAAAGGGTTAGGGAAGAGTGCGCGCCGTTAGCAAGCGCAATCGGCACAGGTTTTTCCCCGCATAGCCTCCCATCCTTCCCGAATGACTATCGGAAGGAGCAGCAAAGCGGCAGCGGGGTCGGCCCATGCAAGTTCGAAGAGGGCATTCAAGACCAATCCGCCCAGTGCAATCCATGACAAGTACGCGCACATCGAGCTCTGAACGGCATCAGCCTTCAATGAGCCACTGCCAGTCTTTGCTGCGAGCCTTCTCTTTTGGCTTGCAAGCCACGGCATCACAATCGTGGCTGCGAAGAGCAGCCCAATTCCTATATAGCTCGGCTCTGATCGGAACCGTGGATTTCTAAATGTCAGAAGCGAGGTACCAAGGATGAACACGGCGAGAACGAACAGCAGCAAGCCAGTGATTCGGGCCGTGATGGTTTCGTTGAGAAATGAGATTCTCTTGAAGCGCAGTAGAACAACCAACGCTGATGCAAATTCAATGGCGCTATCTGCTCCGAATCCGAGAAGTGCCACGCTGTGGGCTCGCGTGGCAGCGAAGATCGCTATGGCAGCTTCAGCACACATCCACAAGATCGTGATGAGTTGCAAGGACACGATCTGTTTTTCATATTGGGAATTGCTATGTTCGATGAGGTGGAATTGCGTGCTCAAGTGACTGAATTCTAGCAGCGCATCGTACCAGCTTACACAGGTGGAGCTTGGCTGCCAAAAACACCAAAACTGTCCTGTCCAGAATCAAGTTCTAGCCGTCCTGCTCACCGCCGATTGGATGCAGAGATCAAGATCACGATCAAAGGGCCTAGTAAGGACTTCCCTTGGGCGCAACTGTCCAAAACTGTCCGAATCGCCCGCACCGTGTACGGTCGATCCTCCTCTGTCTCCCCCACCGTTCCTCGGGCGGTAAAACGGCTACAAACGCTCTTTAGAGCAATAGATCATATAGAAATCTTCAGCGCTCCAGCCATGAAGAACGGCAAAGCCTATGCGAGTATTCGCGGCTTTCTGCCTGTGATGCAGATCCAGCCTTTCTTCTGCTCTTCAAAAACTTCCACGTCGATGTAACCTGCCCTGGCAAACAGTTCTTTGTGCTCTTCCACGCCGAGGCTTGGAGAGCCAAAGAGCTTCATCGCTGTTCCCAGCACCACGTCGCGAGAACCGCCTTTGTATGTTTCCGCAATGATAGCGAGCACGCCTCCCGACTTGAGCACGCGAAGCACTTCGCGCATATCGCTCGGCAGGTCCGGCCAGTAGTATTGCGTCTCGATCGCTGTTACCAGGTCGAACGTGTCTGCTGCAAATGGCAGCTTGGAGACGGGCGCCTGCTGGATTTCCACCTGCCCGGCTCGAATGAATTCTTTGTTGTGCGAGCGCGACGTGGCCACGCTTCCTTCCGCGTAGTCGATTCCATAAACTTTCCCGTTGGAGGCCATCGCAGCCAGCTTCGCGATGGTGCGGCCGCCGCCACACCCTACGTCGAGAATCGTGAAATCCTTTTCGACGCGAGTGTGCATCAGTCCCCAGTCGGTCAACTTGGAGTGAGACTGGTTCATCAACATGGCGAACAAGCGGCCCGCGAATCGGTCGGGCTTACGAACCTGACTCACGAC
>CAZBCQ010000276.1:0-4911 GCA_964490255.1 uncultured Terriglobales bacterium
GCCCAGCCCACTCACGAGGGCGAGCACAGCGAGCGTGCGTGCAAATCTGGCATTCGACATTGATCGGTACTCCAGTATGTGATTTGGCACACGCAGGAAACCCGCCCCAGATCACGGAAGTGATCCTCAAGTCACCATCGTGCCACCGCCAATCATCAGAACAGCTGGGTGTTATTCATTGATGACAAAAATGTCAACAATATGTCGTATCGATCGAGAAACAACGAGATCCCAGAAAAGCAGTGCGTATCAACAAATATCGCGTGCGGAATCGATCGCGCCATACATGAATGTCTGCGCATCTGCGCCCGCTTCAATTTTCGAACTTTTGGTGGATTGCCATCTGTTGCGCGCGAAAAAAATGGCCGCCCTTCGGGTTGACTCCGGCGGGCGGCTTGCCAAGTGATTCAGCGATTCAAGAAGAACGAATCAAACAACCACTACTATTGATCCAAACGGGCGACAGCAAAATCAGCGTTGTAATCGAGGACAGCCCACGCCGTCTTCGAGCCGGGATCGACTCCGTAGGTACCCAACTCGTAGCCCTCTTTCCAAGGACCCACGACAAAGCGCTTGCTGCCCGCTTTGTTCAGGTCTACTGCGTTCACCCAGTTGCCGTAGGAGTCCCGCGCGGCCAGGCCGAACTGGCCCTGACCCAGATGTTCCGGACGAGATTTGGAGGGATCATAAGTCAACGCCAAGGTGTAGACGTCGGTGCGATCGCTGCCCAGATCGGCCATTCCCCACAAGGTGAGGATATTGCTCGCGGTGTCGCCATCTGCCTTGGGAGTTGAGAGAACCTGGTCGGACCAGCCAGTGTTGACCGTCTTGAGGAAGCTGCGAGTGTCGTAGTCCACGGCGGTGCTACCGTTGGTGCCGCTCAGAATGCGGGCAATCGTTCCCTTGTAGGAATCAACAACCTGCGTATAAGAGCTGTTGCAATTCGGTTGACCTGCCTGGCAGACCTGGAATTCCTTGCCGTTCAGGCTGTAGCCGAAGGTTTCAGTCTTCGCGAAAGTAAGAGCCGGCGTAGTGGGAATGAGCCACTCGCAGTTCGCGCCCGAGCATCCGGCAGGAGCGACGTTGGAAAGCGGCGCGGAGTAATAGTCGACGGTCACGCGGGGACCATCGACTGTGAAGATGTAATAGCCAATTGTGTGCAGTTCCTGCGCGATCTGGGCCTGGCGCGGATGGCCGAACGCCGGCACATCGTACTTGTCGTCGTTCGAAGGGATACCAGGCGTATAGAACTTGGAGCTGTCGGAGGCGCAAAGGATGTTTTGAACTTTCGCGGATTTGCCGTCGGTGGGAGTTCCAGTGGTCACCGACACGAGCGACCGGTCGTGCATGTGATCGTGACCCTGGATGTAGTAGCGGACGCCAGCCTTGTACAGGGCAGTGATGAAGTTGTTCTGGCCGGTAGGATCCTGGGAGGGATCGCTGCCGAAGAGCGTATCGACGTGATTCTCGGTGATCAGACCCTTATGTCCAAAGACAAAAGCATGCGTGCTCGGGGCGAGGCCGGTGAGCACGGAATTGATCCAGGACTGCTGCAAATCAATCGCGTTGGGATAAGGATTGTAGTTCTTGGTCCCATTCAGCGGGCTGAACTGATCGAGCAGGATGAAGCTCGCATTGCGATATTGGAATGAATAGCTGACTCCGGTCCAATCCGCGTTGGTCTGCGTCGCCGGATCGAAAACGAGTCCGGGGGTGCTGAAGTTGCTTCCGACGACGAATGGGCTGCCCGTCACTGCGGGGAAGGGCTGCACGGCAGAATCAGCATTCGGCACGGTAAAGACGTCTGCCGGAGTGACGTTCATCTTGCCGTTCATGGTTTGGGGATAGATGCGACGAAATTCGGTACCGGCCAGCGGCTGCGAATCATGATTGCCGGGAAGCGGATAAAAGCCGATGCCCGCATTGAAGAGTTCCTGGGCAAAGGCGGCGCGGACGTCTTCGGTGTTCTTAACGGTCGCGGTTGTGGAGCCGGTCTGATCGACAAGGTCGCCAACCTGTACGACGAAGTCCACACGCTGATCGATGAACTGCTTGTTGACGGCGCGAACAATGTCGATGGAACTGCTTCCGGGGTCGCGGCCATCGTCGGTGCCGATCCATTGCGTATCGGACATGACGCCGAATTTCCACTGTTGTGCCGTCGCGGAGCTGGCGGCAAAGATAAACATCACAAATAAAGCAATGAATGAGGAAGAAAATCCACGCTTCACTGAGTGCCTCCTTGAATGATTCGCACGGGAAAATAGAAATGGTTACGATTCGTGCGCGATAGCAGAGTGGCAGCACGTTGTATTGCTGCTATGAGAAGGAGGTTAGGATTTGATGAAAATTGAAAGTGGGAGCCGAAATGGGACGTCTTGTGGGCCGGAATGGGACAGGAGAGCGATCATCGAAGAAGAAGCCGCTAGTCCCCAAGTTTCAGGCCTGCAGTTTGACGCTGTTTAGACCAGCCACCTATAATGAAGGCGCCATTCCGCAAACAGTGATTCATCGCGAATCGCGAATGACCTCAGCCCGGAGTTGAGGCATCCCGGAAGGATTTCCAAGGAGTCCACGACACATCCAATGAAACGTACTATTGCAAGTCTCGCTCTACCACTGGCATTGCTGTGCGCAGGCGCATTCGCGCAAACAGCAGCCACTCCCGCAGCACCTTCGGCAACGACTGCTGCCCCTGCCCCTGCGACCTCTGGTCCCGTAGGACCGGCGAAAATCGGCATTATTAACATCCAGCAAGCGATCGCAATGACCAATGAGGGCAAGCGCGATATCGAAGGCCTGGAAAAGAAATTCGACCCCAAGCGCCAGGAACTCCAGACCCTGAATAAGGAAGTGGAAGACCTGAAGAAGCAGCTGGATAGCCAGGGATCGAAGCTCAACGACGATGCGCGCAGCAACCTGGTAAAAAACATCGAGACCAAACAGAAGTCGTTGCAGCGCCAAGCCGAAGACGCGCAGAACGATTACCAGGGTCAGCAGCAGGAGCTGGTGAATCGCATCGGCACGAAGCTGATGGAAGCCCTCGACAAATACGCCAAGGCGAACGGTTTCAGCATGATCATCGACGTTTCCGGTCCGCAGAACCCGGTATTGTGGGCGCAGCCCAACGTCGACGTAACGCAGCAGGTCGCCGCAGCGTACAACGCGACATCTCCGGTAGCTGCTCCGGCAGGACGTCCGGCAACGGCATCTTCGAATCCGAAGCCAGCAGCGCCTTCCGCACCGACTCCCAAATAGCGATTGCGACGGAATGGACGTGACGAGCCGCCCTGCAACGGGGCGGCTTGTTTTTTGTCCGGCGTTGCAGAGTTTCTTCTCTTTTGCGGCTTAGAGCGCCGCTGCTCTTGCCGTGTGCTGTCACAAGCTTCTATCATTCGCGGGATGACTGCGAAACTCTCCGCGACCGCGAACTTGCGCCAGAAGGCGCAATTGATGTCGGCTTCCGAGATCGAACGCACACTGGTTCGGCTCGCTCACGAAATCATCGAGAAGAATAACGGCACCGATAAGCTGGTGTTGGTCGGCATACGGCGCCGCGGCGTGCCGCTCGCGGAACGGCTGGCGCGCGTGATCGAGCGCATCGAGAACAAGCCTGTACCGGTGGGAACGCTGGACATCACGCTGTATCGCGATGATCTGACCACGGTGGGATTGAAGCCGGAAGTGCGCGCGGGAGAACTGGGCGCGGACATCAAAGGGATGAACGTGATCCTGGTGGACGATGTGCTGTACACCGGCCGAACGACACGGGCGGCTCTGGATGCGCTGTTCGACCATGGGCGTCCGCAACGAGTGCAGTTGCTGGCGCTGATTGATCGCGGCCATCGCGAGCTTCCGATCGAAGCCGCGTTCGTGGGCCGCTATATCCAGACGAATGATCGCGAGATCATCGAAGTAAGACTGAACGAAACGGATCAGACGGAAAAAGTGCTGCTGGTGGAGCGCGAAGCGTAAACGAAGTAAGCCAGGGTTAGCGCCCCTGGCGGACCAACTTATGAACCAACCTGCTCGTGGTTCCCTGCTCGGACTGGAAACCCTCAGTACTAAGGAAATCATTTCTATTCTGAAAGACGCGCGCAAGATGCAGCGCGCCCGACCGAAACCGGCGTTGCGCGGCAAGCGCGTCATCCTGCTCTTCTATGAATCGTCCACGCGAACACGAGTTTCGTTTGAGTTCGCTGCGAAGTCGCTGGGCGCGACAACCGCGCTGATCTCCGCTTCGGCGTCGAGCATTGAGAAGGGCGAGTCGCTCATCGATACCGGGTATACGGTGACTTCGCTCGGTGCAGAGGCGATCGTGATCCGACATCCTTCCTCGGGTGCGCCGGAGCTGCTGGCTCGGCACGTGCCAGTGCCGGTGATCAACGCTGGCGATGGCATGCACGAACACCCATCGCAGGGACTGCTGGATGCGTACACGATCCTCGAACACAAGGGCACGCTGAAAGGTCTGCGAGTGGCGATGATCGGCGACATCTTTCATAGCCGTGTGGTGCGGTCGGATGTGCACCTGCTGACGAAGTTCGGATCGAAAGTGGTGCTGTGCGGGCCTCCGGAGCTGGTGCCGGACGTTGCTGCAACGCTCGCTCCGGGAGTGACGGTAACACGCAGCCTGGAAGAAGCTCTGACTGGGACGGATGTGATCATCGCTTTGCGCATCCAGAAAGAACGACTGGCAGGATTGCAGTTGAGTCTGGGTGATTACATCGAGCGCTATCAGCTTCGGCCGGAACGGTTGAGGGCTGCGAAGAAAGACGCGATCGTGATGCATCCGGGGCCGATTATCCGCGGACTGGAAGTAACGAGCGAAGTGGCGGATGGACCGCAGTCGGTGATCCGGGAACAGGTGCGGAATGGCGTGGCGGTGAGAAGGGCGATCTTGGCGAGAGC
>CAZBCQ010000277.1:0-1231 GCA_964490255.1 uncultured Terriglobales bacterium
GGGCTTGAAACGTGGCTGAAAGGAATGCAGAACTGCACGGTATATCAAAGCCATGCACGGTTTGAGTCGCCGAAAGACATTCGAGTTGGGAGCGAACTGCTGAGTTCGGATCGCATTTTTATCAATGTGGGTGGCCGTGCTGTGGTGCCGCCGTTACCGGGTGTGGACAAGACTCCTTTCCTTACCAACTCGTCCATGATGGGTGTTGATTTCTTGCCCAAACATCTGGTGATCGTCGGGGGAAGCTACATCGGGCTGGAATTCGGACAGATGTTCCGCCGTTTCGGGAGCGAGGTGACAATTCTGGAGATGGGGCCTCATCTGATCGGGCGTGAAGATGAAGATATTTCCAGAGCGATTGAAGACATCATGGGCCAGGAAGGAATCAATGTCCGCCTGAACAGCAAGTGCATCGAGCTTAGCCCGCATTCAGAGGGAGTAAAGGTGACAGCCGATTGTGCTGAAGGCCCGCCGGAAGTGATCGGAAGCCATGTTCTGCTGGCGGTGGGCCGGAGACCAAATACAGACGATCTTGGTCTCGAAAAAGCGGGCGTAGCGACGGACCACCGGGGCTACGTTGTCGTGGATGAACAGCTACGAACCAACGTTCCCGGCATCTGGGCGCTGGGCGATTGCAACGGCCGAGGAGCATTTACGCACACCTCGTACAACGATTATGAAATCGTGGCGGCGAATCTGCTGGATGGCGACTCGCGCCGTGTCAGCGACCGGATCACCGCTTACAACCTTTACACAGATCCGCCATTGGGCCGTGCTGGTCTTACGGAAACCCAGGCACGCAAATCGGCTACGAATCTCCTAATCGGCCAACGCCCTATGACCAGGGTGGGACGCGCGGTGGAAAAAGGCGAGACGAACGGTTTTATAAAGATCCTCGTCGATAGCGACAGCAAGCAGCTATTGGGAGCTGCGATTCTTGGCACGGGCGGCGACGAAGTAATCCATTGCATTCTGGACTTGATGTATGCGAAGGCGCAGTACACGGTGATGCAGCGTGCCATGCATATCCATCCCACTGTTGCTGAACTGCTGCCAACGATTCTCGGAGAATTGAAGCCCGTGACGAGTATGGCTCCGAATGCCACGCTCGTGAATGCTTGACCCGTACAGGCCATCGGCCGCGCTGATCTGCTGGAGGTCAGCGGTTACTTGACCGACGCTCGTTGTGGATTTCCGAACAGAATCGGGACCAAGCTTAACGTGCAGTCGC
>CAZBCQ010000277.1:1331-4903 GCA_964490255.1 uncultured Terriglobales bacterium
AGCGCGCCGGCGAATGTGCCGATCGTGAACCATACGTATCCGCTGACGAAATTTGTGCGGTCGTAGACCAATTTCTCAAGCACGTTCACCAGGCCCATCAAACCTGAAGCCAGCAGCACGGGCGGAAGCAGCTTCTTGCGTGCCAGTTCTTCGGAGAAGAACATCACGAACCCGCCACCGGTCATTAGAGCGAAGCCGAAAATCTCCAGGTACGTGAGTTTCTGAGACAGCAAGGCGGAGCCGATGGCAACGGTTGCGACCGGCGAGAATCCGCCCATGGTTGCCAGAGTCTCCGAAGCTTCGCCGCGCTTCAGTGCCGCGTAGTAGAAGAAGGCGCCGGCGAGATTCAGTACTCCCGCTACGAATGCGATCCAAATGACCGTGAAAGACGGTGAGTTGTATCCAAACGGCACTAAGACGACGCCGAAGACGCTGATGGCGCCCAGCCAGAAGACATAGCTTATGAGATTCCGTGTGCCGGGGTTTTTCAGCAGCACCTTGTCCCAAACCAGCGACAGCCCGATTGACCCGTGGGCAATGATCGCGATCAGCACGCCGCTCTTTACGAAGCTAAACAAAATTAGACTTTCAGATTGACAGCAGAAAGACCCCGATTGCTACCAGTGCCGCGCCTGCCCACCGATGCCAATCGACCTCTTCCTTGAGTATGTATTTGGCCAGCGCGGTCTCCAGGATGTAGCTGCTCGCGGTTATAGGCACGGCGAAGCTTAGGTTGCTGGCCGAGAGCAGCGACATGAGTGCAAAGAACGACAGCGCCATGGCTGGGATGCCGATCATGATGTACGGGTTCTGAACGAGGTCAAAACTAAGGCGAAGCAACCCGCGCGGGCTCCAGTCGGTGATCTCGCCGTGTCGTTTCATGCCGGCGCTGTTGAGCAGATCGCCGACAGTTCCCGGGATCACAACCAGAGCGACGAGCAGCGCGATCATTCCTCCTCCGTGATCTCCGTGGTTTCGGGAAAGGTGATCGCCACCAATGCCACGCCGGCTGTGATGAGTGCCACGCCGGCCCATTCCCGCTTGGTGACCTTTTCGTGCAGGTAGAGAGCTCCAGCGAGAGCACTGAGCGCGTAGGAAAAAGCTGTTACGGGCAGCACGTAGCTGAGATCAGCCCAGCTGAGCAGGATGAGTCGCGAAATCAGCCAGGCGAACATGAATGCCACTCCGATTCCGACCCAAGGATGCGCGAACGCCTCAATGTACGGCACTGGAGACCAGGTCTCGACTACACCTACCTGGCGCATGCCTACGGTTAATGCATAGTTGCCGACGACATTGGTCGCGATCACCACGATGCTGGCCACAACAGTTTTCAGGACCAGTTCGTGAGCGTGCGTGCCCGCGACTTCTGCGTGCCGGATGTGAACCTTCGACATAAAGATTGAGATGACAGAGAAAACCGAAATGCGGTGAATCAGCGGGAAGAGTTACAAGGCAGTGTCGCGGTGACGAATAGCAGAAGTAACCGGCCCTTTTTGGTAACGCCAAGGGCCGGATCTGATCTGGGAGGATCTGGAACTATTCTGCGGCTTCTTTGCCGACCTGGACTTTGATGGTCCCGGCGACTTCCTTAAAGAGGCGAATCTGGACAGGGAACTCGCCAATAGTCTTCAGCGGCTCATCCAGCACGATTTTGCGGCGATCGATATTGAAGCCCCTCTTTTCCAGGTCAGTCGCGATGTCGGACGAAGTAACCGATCCAAACAGCTGGTCGTGTTCGCCAGCGCGACGAGTAAAGCTGAGGGTGACTCCGGCAAGCTGCTGCGCAAGCGCCTCAGCCTCGGACTTGTCCTTCTGCGCGCGACGGATCGCGGCAGCCTTCATTTGCTCGATAACGTTCTTATTGCCGGAGGTCGCTTCGATGGCGAGCTTCTTCGGAAGCAGGTAATTGCGGCCGTATCCTTCGGCCACCTTCACCACGTCGCCACGCGATCCCAACTTCGGCACATCTTCTTTCAGGATGACTTCCATGTCATAACTCCGATCAAAAATTGTTCATTCCGGCCCTGCTCGGCAAGGACGGGGCACCCGATCCGGGTGAAACTTACCGCGAACTTCCTGCGAACGGCAGCAGGGCGATGTTGCGCGCGACCTTGATCGCACGTCCCAGACGGCGCTGGTGTGGCGTGCAGACGCCACTCAGGCGCCGAGGCACAATCTTGCCGCTTTCGGCGATGAACTGCGAGAGCAGGCGATAGTCCTTATAGTCGATGGCATCAATCTTCTCGACGCAGAACTTGCAGACCTTCTTGCGGCGGAAATATTTGCGTTGTTCGCGACCGGGGCCGCCACCGGGGCGTCCGCCTGGACGTCCACCGCCTTGGCGCGGTTCGCTGGCAGTTGATCCTGCCGAGGTTTGCTGAGTTGTTTCGTCAGCCATGTGTCTCCTTCTTCCTGGCGGTCAATGGACCGCTCAATCTTTCTTGGTTGTAGCGGCTGTGCCGCCGAATTCTTACGGCTGCGCCGGAGTTTCGGCTGCAGCCGATTCCGCCTGCGCGGCAGCTGCTGCTTCCGCAGCCGCGGCAGCGTGCGTTCCAGCGCCACGTCGGCGCGAATCGCGAATCTTCTTCACCTTGTCCAAACGCTTCTGCTCGACGTCCACGCGCACCGTGATGAACTTAATCACCGGCTCGGCGACGCGCAGGCGACGCTCCATTTCGTAAACCATTTCGCCCGGACCTTCGATCACGAACAGGACATAGATTCCTTCCGAGAACGTGCCAACCGTATATGCGAGGCGCCGTTTTCCCATCTTCTCGACGGTCTTCACTGTGCCCTTCGCGTTCGTAACCTGCGTGCTCAAATTCGATGTGAGCTTCTCCAGGTCTTCGTCCGTCATATCCGGCCGGACAATAAACATCAGTTCGTAAGTGCGTTGCATTCTTCAGCTCCAATTCAAACTTGCGGCGCTTTTGGCGCTTTGTTACGTCTGCTCTTCTGTTTCCGGCCGACGATTGAAGCGGTTCATGGCCACATTCACACCTTCGGTCACGATCACCCGCGCAGCTTCCGCTGCGTTGTCGAGCAGTTCGTCTACTAATTTCAGCTCCGACTTCTTCAGTTGCCGGAGCACATAACTCTTGCCATCGCGAATCGGTGTATCCGGCCCAATTCCGAGCCGTATGCGCGTGATTTCCTGCGTATCCAGCGCGCCGATGACCGACTTCATCCCGTTGTGTCCCGCCGCGCTTCCGCGTTGCCGGACCCGCAAACTCCCGAACGGCAAATCCAGCTCGTCGTAAATCACGATCAGATCGCTCTCGGGCTGGATCTCGTACTCCGTCACCAGTTCGCGTACCGACAAACCGCTCAGGTTCATGAACGTCTCGGGCTTCGCGAGGACCACTTCCTGATCCCCGATCCGCCCTCGGCCCGTCACCGCCCGGCAGTGCCGGTTGTCCACCTGAGTTGCCAGCTGTTCCGCTAAACGGTCGATTGTCAAAAAGCCCAGGTTATGCGGCGTGAACTGATACTCGATGCCAGGATTTCCAAGACCAACGATCAGTTTCACGCTTGAACCATCCACCTTCGCACTCTTCTTGCGAGAAGCG